>JBDKSR010000341.1:0-13164 GCA_039680545.1 Bryobacteraceae bacterium
AGTGAAGTCCGCCTTCTTCCCCCGCTGATGCCGACAAAGATCGTTTGCATCGGGCGCAATTACACAGAGCATGCGAAAGAGTTGGGCAATGTCGTGCCCGCCGAGCCGATCGTCTTCTTTAAGCCTCCTTCTTCTCTCGTCGCAAGCGGCGACGCAATCGTCTATCCCACAGTTACGGAGTTCCTTAGTTACGAAGGCGAGCTTGGCCTCGTGATCGGCCGGCGTGCGAAACACATCAAGGCATCCGAAGCTTGGGACTGCGTGTTTGGGTACACCGTCGTAAACGACGTTACCGCACGCGATTTGCAGAAGAAGGACAACCAATGGACCCGCGGCAAGGGATTCGACACATTCTGCCCTGTGGGTCCGTGGATTGTTCCACGGAACGAGGTGTTTTTTGACGATCTGCGGGTTCGTACTCACGTTGACGGCACCTTGAAGCAGGATGGCTCCGTGCTCGACATGATCTTTCCCGTGCCGTTTCTCATCGAATACATCACACGGTTCATGACGCTCGAGCCCGGCGATCTCATCGCCACCGGCACGCCCCCGGGAGTGGGCCCGGTCCTGCCTGGCTCCGTCATACGGGTTGAAGTGACCGGAATCGGGGCCATCGAAAACCCCGTCATGAAGGAATAGGCGGCCTTAAGACTCGCAGCTCGTTAGCGCCGCTCGGCCCGGAACCTGAGAGCGTCCTCATAGCTTGTCCTGGCGTTCACACCGCCGACAAACGTACAGCTCCGCGCCGCAACGGCGTTGGCGAACGCACAGGCCGCCGCAGGATCCATCTTCTTCTCGATTGTGGCAAACAGGAAACCCGCGTCGAACGAGTCTCCGGCGCCGGTTGTATCCACAACTTCAACGGGATACGACGGAACCTTCTTCACTTCCCCGTCCACGCAAAGCATCACTCCGTCCGGCCCGACCTTGACGAGCGGCATGTGCGTGCGCGCTGCGAGCTTCTTGCAGGCTTCGGCAGGGCTCGAAGCGCGGGCCAGCGACGGAGCTTCGTGCTCATTGACGAACAGGTATGTGAGCAGCGGCAGCCACTCGTTCATCCCATCCCATTTCTCGCTCGAATCCCACTGCGGGTCGAGCGACGAGGTAACACCCCGTGCCGCCGCTGCTTTCAGCAGCCGTGTGATTTCCGGGCGCAATTTTTGCAGCAGATAAACACCACCGAAATGCACGTGGTTAAAGCCATCGAGGATCGAGTCCGGCACCTCTCTACCGTCGAACTCCGCCAGGGTCCCCTGATACGTGACCTGCGTCCTCGTACTTCCGTAAATGAGGTTCACCGTGACGCCGGTCCGAACGTGGTCCGTTCGACGTACGAGGTCAGTTTTCACGCCGAGTTCGCCCAACCCGCGGATCATGAACTCGCCGTAATCGTCTCGTGCTGCCAGCCCCGCGATTGAAGCGTCGCCCCCCAAGGACGCGTAGGCGCAGGCGCAGATGACCGTCGACGCTCCCATTACCACGTCGTACGTCTGGCAGGTTACCTCGCGGTCCACTACCGGAAGCGACTCCATGCCGCCCATCATCACGTCCACGTTAATATCGCCAATAAACAACGTCCTGGGCATAGAATCAGATGGTAGCAAAGCGAGGCCCCAGATGAACGTAAAACGCAGATCGCTGCTCCTTGGAGCGTTAAGCACGCCCGCATGGCCACAGGCCGTAACGCCTGCCGCCGGTGACCCCGAGGCCCAAGTCACTCGCCGCAACGACGCCTACGGCGAAGAACTCGAAAAGTACTTCCGCGGCGTGCTCGTCGACAAGTATCCGGAGCGGGCGGCCGCGGCTTGGAACCGCTCTTACGAGAGCGCCTCGGCATTTCTCGCGAGTGTGGAAACCAATCGGAAGCGCTACCGCAGGATGTTCGCTCCACCCGACTTCAAGCCCGTGGCCCCCGTCGAACGGCGGCCGAGCAAATTAGTCAGCGACATCAAGGCAGAATGGCTATCCATCTCGCTCGGCCCCCTCAAGGCGGAGGGTCTGTTCGTGGTTCCGGCTAATGTATCGGGCCGGGTACCGTTGGTGATCGCCCAGCACGGAATCGGAAGTTTTCCGGAGCGCGTATTCGGGGTCGCCGATGAAGGCCAGCCGTACAAGGATTACGGACACGCACTCGTCAAAGCGGGATTTGCCGTTCTCGCGCCGTTCAACCTTCGGGTCATCAAGAATCGCAACCGCATCGAGCGCCTGGCGCGACTCGCTGACACCACCCTGCCGGGCATCGAGTTCAGGCGGATGCAGGTGCTGCTTGACGAAGTTCTGCAAGACAAGCGCATCAACCCCGACCGCATCGGAATGTGGGGAATCAGCCTCGGCGGCATGGCGACGATGTTCTGGATGCCGCTTGAGCGGCGTATCCGCTGCGGGATCGTCACCGCCTGGTTCAACCACAGGCGCAACAAGATGGTAATTCCGGACAAGCGCTATACCTGCTTCCTTGAAACAACCGAAGAGCACGCCTTCTTCCGGGGCTGGCTCACCGAGTTCACCGATAGCGATGTAGCAAGCCTGATCTGCCCCCGCCCGCTGATGATTCAGCACGGCAAGAAGGATCGGATCGCATGGTGGCCCCAAGTGATCGAGGAGTTCGACGCGGCTAAAGAACATTACCGGAAGCTCAACATCGCCGAGCGGATCGAATTTGACTTGCACGAGGGCGTGCATGAGATCGATCTGGAGCCCGGCCTCGCATTCCTTAAGAAATGGCTGAGAGCGTAACGCGGCTCTTGCTACAATAGCTTCCGTTTGTTCCCAGACAGAATAGGAGAAATTGATGCGTCTCGTGACGTTCGTGCTGGTGCTTGCTTCGGTGCTGTGTACTCAGTGCCTGTCTCCGCTTTGTGCGGCCGAGGTTCCGGCCCCGTACAAGGTCGTACACGGGTGGCCGAAACTACCCGAAGGATTCGTCATGGGAAGCGTATCGGGCATCGCGGTCGATTCCGGCAGTCACGTCTATGTCTTTCATCGCGGGCCGCAGCCGGTGCTGTGCTTCGATGGCAAAACGGGGAAGCTCATTTCTTCGTGGGGTGGAGACGTCTTCAAGACTCCGCACGGACTGAAGCTCGATAAGGATGACAATCTCTGGGTCACCGACGTCGGGCACCATCAGATCTTCAAGTTCAACCGCGATGGCAAACTGCTCATGGCGGTCGGAACGAAAGGCGTTCCCGGCCTGGATGCGACACACTTTGACAAGCCGACAGACGTGGCCGTCGCCCCGAACGGTGAATTCTATGTGTCGGATGGCTACGGGAATAGCCGCGTCGCCAAGTTCTCGGCAAAGGGTGAGTTCCTGTTTGATTGGGGCCGCAAGGGCAGCAAGCCGGGCGAATTCGACACACCTCATAGCATCACTCTCGACAAGCAGGGCCGCGTCTATGTCGCCGACAGGTCAAATGCGCGTATCCAAGTGTTTGACGCCAAAGGAAAATTTCTTCACGAATGGAAGAGCGCCGAACTGGGCCGGCCGTGGTCCGTTTTCTTCGGGCCGGACGGGAATCTGAACGTCACGGACGGAGGCGATGTCGAGTCGAAACCAGTCGAGCGGAATCGGATTCTGAAACTCGACCTGCAAGGCAAGATCATTGAGAAGTGGGGCACCTACGGCAGATACGACGGCCAGTTCGTCTGGGCGCACATCATCACCGTGGCCCCTAACGGCGACGCCTACATCGGTGACATCCAGGGAATGCGCGTGCAGAAGTTTGTTCGCGCGAACCGGAAATAAAGCGCGCTTCATCATTACTTGCCGGACCGGCTTCCTGGCTGGTCGGTATATAATTGTATTACTCGTAAGTTATTGTGCTTAATCAAGAAATCGGCATCAAAGTCCTAAAGGAGCCTGGGCGCTGATGTCCATCATGACGGGGGCGGTTCCTTATCTCACACTCACAGGGGCGGCAGCGCTCGCTTGCGGCGGCGTCGGAATGTGGATTGCCCACCGCAGGCACAACACTCCGGAGATCCGGGAGAAACGGCGACGGCTCGCCGTCAACGAGCGAAACAGGCTGGTCGAGGCTACGTTGCTTGAAGTCCGCGACAGCATTTTGATCTATTCCTATTGCGTCTGCGGCGTTCACTACACGACTTCGCAGGACGTCTCCCGCTTGACCGAGTACCTTCCGGGTAATATCGAGGCGTTGACCGGACCCGCGACTGTGAAGTACACCCCGGACAACCCCGCGAATTCGATCATCCTTTGCGAAGAGTGGAGCGGCCTCCGCGGCCAGAGCCTCCGCTGCGCGGATATCTGAACTCTGAAAGGAGATTCCAAGATTATGAAAAGTAGAGAGTGGCACTTCAGGTGGGTTACAGGGGCCGCCATGGCGCTGGCCCTATTGGGAGCCGGGCTGCTCGCGGGCGCCAACGTATTCCACAAGCCCTCGACGGTCCTCCACGTTGTAACGGTCAAGTGGACTGCGGACTCCACCCCGGAGCAGCGCAAGGCCGCCATTGACGGAATCGAGAAAATGGCTTCCGAGATTCCCGGCATTAAGAACGTCTGGCTGAAGACACTTCGCGTTCAACCGCGGGACTACAACACTGTCTTCGCGATTGAATTCGAGAACCAGGCGGCCGCGGCACGTTATGCCAAACATCCGGCACACGAAGCCTGGTACAAGATCTACATGCCGATCCGCGAAGAAAGCCGCAGCCAGCAGATCACCAACTGAGGAATCAGTCTTACTGAAAAGGCGCCTGCCCCGCCACGGACCGGCGCCCTTCAGAATCTAAACCTTTACGACATTCTCGGCTTGCAGCCCCTTGGGGCCCTGACGAACCTCAAACTCAACTTCCATCCCGTTGTCGAGCGCCCGGTAGCCACTCATCTGAATGGCGGTATGGTGTACAAACACATCCTCGCCGCTTGCGCGCTGGATGAATCCGTATCCCTTCGCCGAGTTAAACCACTTCACCGTGCCTTTTTCCTTCACCGTTCAACTCTCCTAAACAATTCGAGAAACCCCGTGGGGGTCTGAGAATTGTCTCAGAAGCTCGTACTCCGGTCAAGTCGGGGAAGTACCATGAGTTCCGCCCGCCGGCTTCTGGGCGACGCTGCTCTACGCCCCCACCTCCGCGATCGGACGCATCCGTCCCATCATTTTGTGGACGATTAACAGCGCAGTCAGGTGCATAAAACCCATCATGAGAAACACGGGGGTGTAGCCGAATTTGGTGATCAGGTAACCGGGAATGATCGCCGAGAACAGGAATCCGCCAAACCCGCCCGCACATCCGCCAATACCCGTCACCGAAGCCACAGCGCTCTTGGGGAAGATATCAGACGTCGTCGTAAACAGGTTGGCGGACCAGCCCTGATGCGCCGCCGTAGCGATGCTCACCAGAAGCACAGCAAGCACCGGGCTCGGCGCAAGCACAGCCATGACGGCGATGGGCATCGCGCAGGCGCACAATGCCATGGCGGTCTTCCGCGCTTTGGCCCGGTCCCAGCCCTTACGCATCAGGTAACCTGAGACCCAGCCCCCGGCCACACTGCCGAAGTCGGCCATCAGGTAAACGACCGGCAGCGCCCATCCGATCTCTTCTAGTTTGAACTTGCGAACGTCAAACAGGTACGGCGGAAGCCAATACAGATAGAACCACCACACCGGATCGGTCAGGAACTTCGCGATCATGAAGCCTTGCGTCTCGCGATGCTTCAGCGCGGCGGCCCAACCCACCTGGTGCTCGATTGGCCGCTCCTCCCCGTCGCTTCTGATGTATTCGAGTTCCGCCTGGTTGACGCGGGGGTGCGCTCCGGGCAGCCGGTACGTGAACAGCCAAAGTACAAGCCAGATGAAGCCCAGCGCACCCGTGATGAAGAAACAGGCCCGCCACCCGAAATGGCTATTCATGTAAACAATGGCGGGGGGGCCGATCATCGCTGCCACATTTGATCCGGCATTGAAGATGCCTGTGGCAAGGGCACGGTCCTTCTTGGGAAACCACTCGGCGACCGACTTGATGGCCGCGGGGAAATTCCCTGCCTCTCCCAACCCGAGCATTCCACGCCAGAAGCCGAGCCCAACCGCGGTCCGGGCCAGGGAATGACAGCAAGCTGCGAGCGACCACCACGCGATCGCAACGGCATAGCCGATTCGCGTTCCGAAGCGGTCAATGAACTTCCCCATGAGGAGGAAGCCAATCGTGTAAGCGGCCGTGAATGCTCCTGTCAGGTAGCCATACTGCATTTTCGAGATGGACAAGTCCTTCTCGATCACCGGGATGAGGACAGAAAATACGATCCGATCGAGGTAATTGACTGTGGTTGCGAAAAAAAGCAGCGCCAGCATCCACCAGCGCACACGAGACATCGAGGAATGAGTCAGCACTACGGGATTATAGTAAATTCCGCGACCCAGCCGAGATCGCCCCCCTCATTGGCGACCATCTGGCACCCCATAATAGTCGGCCTTCCGGGCACTTTGCGGAGTGTCTGAAGAGAGCAAGTTCCGGTATATTTCGACAGGAAGCTGCGGATTCGCGCTCGAGGTGGGATAGGGTTGCCGCCGGAAGACACGCAGCCCGCAGCTTCCGGCTCACCCAGCGAAGCCTTTCCGCGGCAAACAGACGGATCCCCCGGCTAGTCCGCCACAATCGTCCGGCAAGAAACACGACGGGCCGCGTATCGGGAAGGCGGTGTGCGTCCCCGTGCGCGGCCCGGGTTAAATCGAAAGACTACAGACCCTTCTTGGCCAGGAACTGAATCAGGTCGACCACGCGGCAGGAGTAACCCCACTCGTTGTCGTACCAGGAAACAATCTTCAGCAGGTTGCCGTCAAGCACCTTGGTCATCTGGCGGTCGACGATCGAGCTGTTCGAATTGTGCATCATGTCGGTCGAAACCACCGGATCGTCCGTGTAAGCCAGGATGCCCTTCAGGGCGCCATCAGCAGCGGCCTTGATTGCCGCGTTCACTTCATCCGCTGTCGCTTCCTTCGCGAGGACGGCGACCAGGTCGACCACCGACACGTTCGGGGTCGGGACGCGCATCGAATAACCGTCCAGCTTGCCCTTGAGTTCCGGCATGACGAGGCCGATTGCCTTGGCGGCGCCGGTCGTCGTCGGGATCATGTTGAGGGCAGCAGCGCGGGCCCGTCGCAGGTCCTTGTGCGGGAAGTCGAGAACCTTCTGGTCGTTGGTGTAGCTGTGGATGGTCGTCATCGACCCCTTGAGGATGCCGAACTTCTCGTGCAGCACCTTCACTACCGGAGCCAGGCAGTTCGTCGTGCAGGACGCGTTCGACAGAATGTTGTGCTTGGCCGGGTCGTACGACTTCTCGTTGACGCCGAGAACAACCGTAATGTCCTCATTCTTCGCGGGAGCGGAGATGATGACCTTCTTCACGGTGCCCTTCAGATGGGCCGCGGCGGCCTTGGCGTCCGTGAACTTTCCGGTCGATTCAACGACGATCTGAGCACCGAGCGAACTCCAGTCGAGCTCGGCGGGATCCTTCGACGCAAACACCTTGATCGCCTTGCCGTCGATGGAAATACTGTCCGCGCCGGCTTTGATGTCGTTCGAAAGCGGGCCAAGCACGGAGTCGTACTTCAACAGGTGCGCCAGCGTCTTGGTATCGGTGAGGTCGTTGACAGCGACAAACTCGATATTCGGGTTGCCGAGAGCCGCGCGGACTACATTTCTTCCGATGCGGCCGAAACCGTTAATACCTACTTTAATTGCCATAACTTGAAAGTCTCCTGTGGGTTAGTGCGGGAACCGCCTACTGAACTTTCCATCATATCAGACAGGCCCCGTCATCGGGCATGTCCCCTGGTTTGACAACCTTTACAGGGGTGTCTTAGGTGGCGGCACCACCTCGCCCCCCAAACCGGCGTACGATTCTTTCACCTTGACGACCTTGTCCCCATCGAAGGTGACGAATGTGATCTTTCCGGGGGGATCGCCGTAAACCCAGTCTTCCAACTCGACCCCATCTTTTGTTTCCCTGATCTTGTATTTGGGCCGCCCCAGGGCCAGGATCACTTGCTCTCCGTTCATTCCCTCGAGTGCACGTTTCGCCTTGATCGCCTCCTGGATGGCCGGAGGAAGGGTTTCAACGTACTGCTCCGAGGCGCTGCGCAGGTTGAAGTCAAGGATCGGAGCCAGCATCTCTTTCACCTGCGCTGCTTTGAGGGGCGGGAGCCGATCCGGGAATACAATCGCGAGGGTGGTTCCGCTTTGGGCGACGGTGTACGGATCTCTCCCGGATATCGTGCTAGGGTTGCGGCCGCCGACGCCGATCTGCACACGGTCGCGCCAGCCTTTCCCACCCTTCATGCCGCCGTTGAACTCGAGAACAAGCTGGTTCTCTTCCAGGCCCACTTTGGTGATCTGTACAGCGTCACCAACGCGGGCCGCTTGACCGAATTCCTGGTTGGCCGCCTCCCACTCTTCTTTGTTGTAGGCGCCCTTCGGATCGACGGTCAGCGGTTTCTTCGATCGGGGGAGAGGAACCTTCGTTGTCGCAAGCTCTGCGGTAAGGCCCCGGACCAGTTCGACGCGTTCATCGAATGTCAGGTTCTGGGCAACACCCGCCGGGACCAACAAAGCGGCCACGGCGGCAGGAACGAGCAATACCCCTAAACGGCGCATCTACCCCTCCGCGCGGGGCTGAAGCAAGAAGGCGGGCTGGCGGATCACGGGACCCTTCCAAATAAACAGAGCGAGCAAAATCACTACTATCGAGGTGAGGATACCTCCCTCAGGTCCGTAATCCCCGCCGCTCCAGAGGGACCCGATCCTCCACTGCATCGAATACCCCGTCACGCTCATTGTAAACCCACTCAAGTTAACGCCGAACAGCGGCAACACCCAATTCCAACCGAAGTGCAAACCAATCGGAAGCCACAGGTCCCCACTCCGCAGAAAGGCGACGCCGAGTAGGATTCCCCAGAGGGCCGTATTGACGAGCGCGAGCATCGAGATATTCAGATTCATCGAATGGGCAAGGCCGAATATGAGGCCGAACGGCAGGATCGTCGCGAGCGGCCCCAGCGCCCCCAGCAACACCTGAAAAGCGTAACCGCGAAACATCATCTCTTCACCGGCCGCGCCAAACAGCAACACCACGCTGACGAACAGGAAGTTGTACCAATGGAACTCCGCCCCAGGCACCTTCTGAAAGGAAGCAAGGCCCAACATGATCGGGCCAAGCAGGATCACTGCGGCTGCCCCGGCGCCTCCTGCCAGTCCAATCAGAAGGTTCCGGACCGAAGCCGAGTTCCAGCCAAGCCCCACATTCGTCAGGTGTGCGCGCTCAAAGATCCGCATGACGATGGCATTCGCCACGGCCGCAGCCAGGAAAACACCGGCGGCGCTCGCTATCAGGTAACTGCCGGACAGGCTGAGAATCGACGAGAACACAAACAGGCCGCCGAGAACCAGAAGAACGTACGCGCCTGCACGCAGCGCGACGCCAATCGTCTTGTTCTCACGGGCTTCCGTCATATTCGTCTCCTCCGCAACCGGGCTTTCTGAAAGAAGGGCCAAATCAAGCGAAAGACTTACTATAGCCCGTGCGGGCTTCGGCCTACATGGATCACTCAGGAGAAATGCCGCCCTTACCCAGTTGCGAGACGAGCGCCTTCAGATATCCATCTACTGTTGGGCCCCGGCCATCCATGAAGCGGGCCAAGAGCCGCACGATGGGGTTTCGTATCTCCCGGTCCTCTCGCAACGTTACGACTGAACCGTCGTCAGTGGGCACGATTTCGATCGTCCAGGTTCCCGAAAACGGCAGACTCGTCTGGGCGATGCGCCTGACGAGCAGCCGCCTCGGGACAGCTTCGATCGTCTCTAAATTCGCCGTAGAACCATCCGTATACTTCTCACTCCAGACCGGGTGGCCGTTATTATCGGGGAGTTGTTTGACAGATACGAGTTCGGGGCGCCACTGCGGGCCGTTTTCGATGTCGGCGATCACCGGCCAGACAAACTCAGGAGGCTCAGTCAGATAGATGGTCTGACTACTGACCCTCTGTCCTGGCAGCACCGCTACGCCGACAATGGCAAGCAGAGCGACAACACCCGTAACAACAAGGAGAAAGCCTCGCATGCCCGATTTCTCGCTTGTGCTTAATTCCAGGTCAACATACCATACTTGAAGTGACTTCGTGCCCAATCTGACCGTAAATTTTCAAGGTTTTGGTCTGAAGAGGCCCTGCGAAACGCCGGACAGAATTCTCAGTAAGCGGAGTCGCTGAAGGCCACTGAGGGAATTCAGAGCCCGATTAGAGGGGTGGGATAAGACATTTCAATCCCTATATCCACCCGCCCACAGGGCCGATAGAAAGTTTGTATGATCGACAGGCGAGTCGAAACTCGGATGCTTTGCGCCGACCTCGTGAATGTCCGGTGGACGGACAAGCTTGGACAGGATTGTAATGCTGTCGCCAATCTGGAGGACATTTCCAGCTCTGGCGTATGCCTCCAGATGGACACCCCGCTCCCGATCGATACAACCCTGAGAATTTCCCACGCGAAAGCGGAGTTCGAAGGTAACGTCCGTTACTGTTTCTTCCGTGAGATCGGCTATTTTCTGGGAATCCAGTTTGCGCCCGGATGCAAATGGTCGCGACGCCAATACAGGCCGCAGCACCTGCTCGACCTGAGGCGGCTTGTGCAGTCCAGTGCAAAGCGGGCGGTGAAAAAGAATCCGATCAGTCCAACAATTCAGTAGCGACACAGCCAGCGTGCCTTCTCCACGAGCTTAGGCACATTGGGAAGAAATGCCTCTTCGAGAGGCGGACTGAAGGGGACCGGTGTGTCGGGAGAAGCGACGCGTACAACAGGACCGTCAAGGTACTCAAAGGCTTTTTCAGCAATCCGGGCCGCAACCTCCCCACCGATCCCGCCGCTCATGATGTCCTCGTGCAACAGGATGACCTTTGAAGTCTTCCGTACGCTCTCGAGGACGGTCGCCTCATCCAATGGGTAGACAGTGCGAAGGTCGATGATCTCGACGGAGATACCTTCCTTGGCCAGTTCCTCGGCGGCGTCCCGGGCCACGTAAACCATGGCCCCGTACGTGATGATCGACAGGTCGCTTCCTTCCCGGAATACAGTTGCCTTCGAGAGCGGCACCGTGAATTCTCCGTCCGGGACTTCGCCCTTGATTCGCCGATATAAACCCTTGTGCTCGAAGAAAATGACTGGATCGTTGTCGCGAATAGCCGACTTCATCAACCCTTTCGCGTCGTAGGGCGTGGCGGGCGTTACGACCTTAAGCCCCGGCACATGCGAAAACCAGGCCTCGGGATTCTGGGAGTGGAAGGGCCCGGCGTGAACCCCACCTCCGGAGGGACCTCGGACAACGATGGGAACTGAGGCGCCCCAGCGGTAGCGCGTCTTGGCCGCGAAATTCACGATCTGGTCGAAGGCGCAGGTAATGAAATCAGAGAATTGCATCTCCGCCACCGGTCTCAGGCCCATGAGAGCAGCCCCGATGGCCGCCCCCGCGATTCCCGACTCCGAGAGCGGTGTGTCTACAACCCGCTGCTCCCCAAAATGCTCCAGCATCCCGGCGGTGATTTTGAAAGCCCCGCCGAAAACCCCTACGTCTTCACCCAAAACGAACACGTTGGGGTCGCGTTCCATCTCTTCCCAGATACCTTGGCGGATCGCCTCAAGAAACGTTATTTCCATGGCTAAATCCCTGCCGGTCAGCAGGGTTGGTCGTACACGTTGTCAAACAATTCGGACGGGTCCGGATACGGACTGTTTTCCGCCCACCCAATCGCCTCATCAACTTCGGCGCGGATATCAGCGTGGATCTTGTCGATCGCTTGCTGGTCCGCCCAGCCTTTGTCAAGAATCAGCTTCTCAACACGCAGAATCGGATCCTTCTTGGCCCATTCATCCCAAAGACGCTTGGGGACATACTCGGCGGCGTCGTGCGCGGCGTGACCGGTCATCCGGAATGTCTTGCATTCCAACATGTAGGGTCCCAACCCGGCGCGCGCATGGGCTACAGCCCGCTGCGTCGCCTCATAGACCGCAAACACGTCGTTGCCGTCGAGGATCTCCGCGGGAATTCCGTACGCCGGGGCCCGGTCGGCCACATTCTCACAAACCATCTGCTTCGAAACCGGCGTCGAGTACGCGTACTGGTTGTTGTTGCAGACCAGGACCAGCGGGAGCGACTGGACAGCAGCCAAGTTCACACCCTCATGCCAATCGCCGCGGCTCGTGGCGCCATCGCCAAAGTAGACGAAGGCGACATTCTTTGTGCCCTTGTATTTCAGCGCAAGCGCGGCGCCGGCTGCCACAGGGACCGAAGCAGCGATCGAACTGACAATCGCCACCAGGTTCAGCCGCATATCCCCCATGTGCATGTTGGCGTCCTTGCCGCGCGTAAGGCCGCCGACGCGCCCCATGTACTGTGCAAACACCTGCCGGGGGTGTACACCACGGACAAAGAAGAGGCCAAGGTCACGGTGGGAGGGGAACAACACATCCTCCTTCTCCGCGACCATCCCGGAGCCGATCGGAATCGCCTCCTGACCCCGGCCGACATAGACGCCGCCGAGGATCTTCCCCTGCCGGTAGAGCTTACGTTCGATCCGATCCTCCACCTCGCGCATCATCTGCATGTAATGCAGAAAACGCAAGGCGAGCTCCCCGCGCGGGGTGGAGTTGCCGGTAAGCTGCTCCTCCTGCACGAAATCAACTACTTTTACTGCCGCCATGTTAGACTCCAGCTGCAATGGGTGATAACCCAAAACCCGTAGTATACGCTAATTCCCTGTAGCGATTCCGTAAAAGGCCACCGCTGAACTCTCCGAAAGCCTGCCAGCGTGAGCCTTCGTGGTGCCTCTCGGGCAACCTCGCGCCGAAGTGCCCCCATCCCTCCCCTTGCACTCGATACACCTTCTGAAGGTGTAACCGAGTCAATACACCGGAAGGGTCTGGATAGCCTGACCCAGGCAGGCAGTTCGCCTTACCGGTGTTCGGACCAGGCCCCCGCTCTCTATGAACCGAGGGCTTGGCGTCCCGGGAACGGTCTTCTCCAACCTTCTCCGCCAACTCCTCCAACCGGCGTTTCAATGCCATCACTTCCTCACGAAGCTGAGGCAGTCTGCCGAGGTTCGCGAGCAGTTCCAGGTGTTCTTTGAGCGGACGCGCAGGTGTCCCCCACACAACCTG
>JBDKSR010000342.1:0-3247 GCA_039680545.1 Bryobacteraceae bacterium
GCAACCCGACCGTCGAAGCCGACGTTTGGCTGGCTGACGGGAGTATGGGCCGGGCAGCGGTACCCTCCGGCGCATCCACGGGCGAACACGAAGCAGTCGAACTGCGTGACGGCGACAAGTCGCGCTATCTCGGCAAGGGAACGAAGAACGCGGTCGCCAACGTGAATGGCGAGATCGCAGTCGCGATCCAGGGTATGGACGCGTCCCGGCAGGACGAAGTCGATCACAGGATGATCGCTCTCGACGGGACGCCCAACAAAGGACGGCTCGGAGCCAACGCTCTGCTGGCCGTATCGATGGCCGCGGCGCGTGCCGCGGCGGCATCCCAGCAAACCCCGCTGTACCGTTACCTGGGCGGCGTTTCGGCCTGTATTCTGCCTGTCCCGATGATGAACATCCTGAATGGCGGCGCACATGCCGACAATTCCGTGGACGTGCAGGAATTCATGGTCGCCCCGATCGGTGCGCCGTGTTTCGCGGAAGCACTGCGCATGGGCGCTGAGACCTTCCACAACCTGAAGTCCGTTCTGAAGAAGAAGGGCTATTCGACGGCAGTCGGCGACGAGGGCGGCTTTGCGCCTAACCTGAAGTCGAACGACGAAGCGATCGAAGTAATCCTCGAAGCCATTACCAAGGCTGGCTACAAGCCGGGCACGGACATCGCGCTTGCCCTCGACCCCGCGTCGAGCGAATTCTACGATGCCGCCAAGGCGAAGTACATTTTCAAGAAGTCCGACAAGAGCGAGAAGTCGGCCGAAGAGATGGTGGAATTCTGGGCCAACTGGGTCCGCAAGTATCCGATCATCTCGATCGAAGACGGAATGGCGGAGGACGATTGGCAGGGGTGGAAGCTGCTGACCGACACGATCGGCTCGACGACGCAGCTCGTTGGTGATGACCTCTTCGTGACCAACACCGAGCGCCTCGTTCGCGGTATCGACGGCGGTATCGCAAATTCGATTCTGATCAAGGTGAACCAGATCGGGACCCTCACCGAGACCCTGGAAGCCATGCAAATGGCCGCCAAGGCAGGCTACACCGCGATGGTCTCCCACCGTTCGGGCGAAACCGAAGACACTTTCATCGCCGACCTGGTCGTCGCGACGGGCGCGGGCCAGATCAAGACCGGTTCCGCCAGCCGCACGGATCGCATCGCCAAGTACAACCAGTTGCTCCGGATCGAGGAGGAATTGGGCGGATCGGCAAAGTACGCCGGCAAGAAGGCGTTCCGTCAATAGAAAATTCGAGCGTTTCCGGTGCGGGGCGCCACTGAGGGTTCCCCGCTCCGGTTCTGCCGATGAGTGTTTCAAATTCGGAGTCATTGCATGTACAAGCTCGTTTTAATCAGACACGGCGAGAGCACGTGGAATAAGGAAAATCGTTTCACCGGCTGGACCGACGTCGACCTGTCCGAAAAAGGGATGGGCGAAGCGAAGGAAGGTGGCCGCGTACTGAAGGAGAACGGCTTCAAGTTCGACATCGCTTATACGTCGGTGCTGAAGCGCGCGATCCGGACTTTGTGGCTGGTGCTCGATGAACTGGACCAGATGTGGATCCCGGTGGTCCGCGACTGGCGGCTGAACGAACGTCATTACGGCGCGCTGCAAGGACTGAACAAGTCCGAGACCGCTGCCAAGTTCGGCGAGGATCAGGTTAAGATCTGGCGGCGCAGCTATGATGTTCCGCCTCCCGTGCTCGAAGAGAGCGATCCGCGGTGGCCGGGCCACGATCCGCGCTATAAGAATCTGACGCCGGATGAGTGCCCGCTTACCGAATGCCTCAAGGACACTGTCGCGCGCGTGCTTCCGTTCTGGCATGACGTCGTGGCGCCATCCATCAAGGCAGGAAAGAAAGTCCTGATTGCCGCTCACGGGAACAGTCTCAGGGCGCTCGTGATGTATCTGGACAACGTTTCCGAGAAGGACATCGTCAGCCTGAACATTCCGACCGGGATGCCGCTCGTTTACGAACTCGATGACGACTTGAAGCCGATCCGGAGCTACTATCTCGGTGATCCGGAAAAGGTTAAGGCCGCCATGGAAGCCGTTGCGAACCAAGGCAAGGCGAAAAAGTAATTGCGCAGTGCGGGCACCGGCTCTTCCGGCGCCCTTTTCTTGTGACCTTTCAGGATGCGCCGGCGTCCAATGAGTGAGGGACAGGTGTTTCGACGAGCCGCCAGCATCGTGACCTTGCTAGCGCTTAATGGCGCGTTGTTGGGGCAGTGCGTGGTTTGCGGGCCGGAAGTGAAGGCCATAGCCGAGCACGACTGCTGCAAGCAGTCCAGCCCCACGCACTGCGGCACGCCACGAACGGCTCCATCGGACCACAAGGCTCCTTGCCCCCATCGTCCCCCCTCGCTCGAAAACGCAGAGACGACTCAGGCATACAAGTCCATCCCATCCGGCACCGCCACAGCCGTGGCAGTTATCCCGGACGCAGCGGTGCAAATCGTTCCAGTAAGTCTTCCGGATAGTCCGGAACTGCTTGCTGCGTTTCAATCCCCTCCCAACTTATATCTTCGAGATCTTTCGCTTAGGATCTGATCTTCCTCCGTCAGACGTGAAAACCAGACACGACTCGTGTGCGCATTCTCGCGTACGTGAGGTTTGACGCGGATTGGGCGGCGCTCTATAGTCAGATCAAAAAGTGCCCATCCTCGCGCGCGTGTGAGAGTTTGACGTCCGAAAGGAGGACACCGTGATACAGCGGAATCTGTGTCTCTTCCTTCTACTTGTGCCGCCCGGCATCGTCCGTGCCGCCACAAGTACCGATACTCTGGCGCTGGCGCCGCTTGTTGAAGAGGCCCGGCGCAAGAACCCGGAAATACTGGCAGCTCAGAAACGCTACGAGGCGGCACGAGAACGCCCTTCGCAGGAGAGCAGTCTCCCGGACCCGATGCTGTCGCTGGGTTACACAAGCGTAGGCACGCCGCGCCCGGTCGCGGGAATCGGGACTGACCCGATGGCGGACGCCGGTGTTATGGTCTCTCAGGAGTTTCCCTGGCCGGGTAAGAGGAAGCTAAGGGGTGAGATCGCCGCTCGTGAAGCAGACGCGGAGTTCCAACGATACCAGGCCGTTGAACTCAACGTCATCTCACGTCTCAAGCAGGCATACACCCGTCTTAATTACACGTACGAAGCGGCCGGTGTGCTTGAGCGCAATCGTGACCTGCTTCGCACTTTCCTGCGGGTCGCCGAGTCGCGATACTCCGTTGGCAAGACGGCGCAGCAGGACCTGTTCAAAGCGC
>JBDKSR010000343.1:0-1661 GCA_039680545.1 Bryobacteraceae bacterium
ATACCGGCATGATGCCAGACGGTGCTGGGCAAATAAGCTACACTTGACCGCCATGCCGTTGCGCATCGCCATCCTCGGGCAAAGCCCCTGCCATCTCGATAAAGCAACTCATTTTCTGTAAATGTCAACAATTTGCAATAGCGGGGTTCAGCGGGTTTTCTTCGATTATGGTTCCATAGTCAGATACACTTTGGCGCTTTGCCATTCCTCGTCGATCTCGGCCAGTACGGCACTGGCCAGTCTTAAGAGCGACGCTTCGTTGGGGAACAGCGTGGCCACACGGGTTCGGCGTTTGATCTCCTTGTTGATTCTTTCCAATAGATTACTGGTCCGCAGACGTTTGCGGTGGGCGGTCGGGAAGTCGAAGACGGACAGGGATTCACCGACATTGGCATCCAGCCAGGCCGCGAGTTTGGGGGCGGTATCCTGATACTTCTGCACGACTTGTTCCTTGCGGCGGGCCGCCTCGTGGCGATCCGGGGCGTCGAGGATGGCGCGGATATCGGCGGCCGCTTCCTTGCGGGCATCGAGCTTGGGGACGTATTGCATGGCGTTCTTCATCAGATGGAACTGGCAGCGTTGCCAGGGGATGCCGGCGAAGCGGGCCTCGCGTGCGGCCTTGAGGCCGGCGTGGTCGTCGCTGACGATCAGTTTTACGCCATGCAGGCCGCGGTCCTGCAGCCCGGCGAGGAATTCGCGCCAGTGGACTTCGGCTTCGGAGAGCGACACCGAAACACCCAGAACGGAGCGTTTGCCGTCCGTGCCGATGCCCACCGCCACCAGCAGGGCACAGGAGATGACCGAGCCGCCGTGGCGCACCTTCTCGTAGCGGGCGTCCAGGACTAGATAGGGAAATTGCCCCAGGGGCCGGCATCGCCACTTCTCCAGTTCCTCATCCAGCAGTTTGGCGGCGCGGGAGACTTCGCTGGAGCAGACGTTCAGGCCGCACAACTGTTCCATCACCGCCTGCACCTTGCGGGTGGATACGCCCTGGACGTACATCTCGGCCACGGCCAGTTTCAACGCCCGCTCGGAGCGCACGCCTTTTTCCAAGGCCGAGGGGTAGAACTCGACGCCGCGTGTTTGCGGCACATCGACGGTAAAGCTGCCGGCGCGGGTGACGAGGGTCTTGGGCTTAAAGCCGTTGGAGTAGCCCTTGCGGTCGGGCGAGCGTTCATAGGTGCCGGCGCCCAGAACGGCGGCGCGTTCGGCCTTCATCGCCTCATTAAGCAGAATGCGGTAGGCGTTGGCCATCCCGTCCAATCCCTGCTCGGCAATCAGTTCCAGAACTTCGCTCATTACGTTAGACTCATTTTCACGGGTCATGTTGGTCCTTTGGGTTCGTTAGACAAACCGAAGCAAACCAGCACTGGCCCGCTTTTGCAAGATGGATCGGCGGCGAGTTCACTTTTCAGCCGTCGCGTTGGGATGTCCTGTGCCGCTCCGGCTCGCTGCGCTCGCCTACGCGGCACAGGACATCCCAACGCTATTTACAGAAAGGAAGTTACACCAGCTGGTTTTGGGCGGCGAGGGCGTGGTCTATGTGACCAATCCAAGTCACCAATCGCTGACACTGGCTGGTGCGGTTGACGGAACCCAAGGTCTTACCAAACATGGCATGGGTAACCTGTCACTCAATTCATCGGCCAACACCTTTACCG
>JBDKSR010000344.1:0-15652 GCA_039680545.1 Bryobacteraceae bacterium
CCGAGGGTCGCGTGCATCGCATCCGGGTACGTCCCGGGACACCCGTGAGCGCCGATACTGTCATTCTCGAACTCGGCAATTCCGAACTTGAGGTGGCGGCCGTTGATGCCGAGTTTCAATTGCAGGCGGCTGAGGCAAGCTTGGCTGACCTGGGGGCATCACTCCAAAGCCGCGTCCTCGACCAGAAGGCGACAGCGGCCCAGGTGGATGCGGACTTCCGCGAGGCCAAACTCGTGGCTGAGCGCGACAAGAAGTTGCGCGACGTAGGCTTGATTCCAGACTTCCAACTCAATATTTCGGTGGCGAAGGCGGAGTTGCTGGGGGAGCGCAGTGATTTGGAAAAGCAGCGGGTGACGGCGCTCGGCCAGTCTGTCAAGGCGCAGTTGGCAGCACAGGAAGTGAAGATCGAGCAGGCGCGCGCACAGTGCAATCTTAAACGCGATCAGTTGGAGTCCCTTAAGGTCAGGGCCGGCATCGCTGGAACTCTGCAGCAAGTGCTGGTCGAAGTAGGCGAGTGGGTGCCGGCAGGAACCATTCTGGCGAAAGTGGCGCAGCCATCGAAGTTGAAAGCGGCACTGCGAGTTCAGGAAACAGAGGCGAAGGACTTACAAATCGGGCAGAGCGCGGAGGTTGACACACGTAATGGCACGGTGCCCGGCCATGTGATACGGATCGACCCCGCGGTTGTGGAAGGCACGGTGACGGTAGATGTACAGATCGACGGGCGGCTTCCACCCGGCGCGCGTCCGGATCTGAGTGTGGACGGAATCATTGAAGTGGAGCGGCTTTTGGACGTGCTTTATGTCGGGCGGCCCGCTTCGGGACAACCGAATAGTGAAATTGGGCTGTTCAAACTCGTGAAGGGCGGTACGGAAGCCCATCGCGTCCAGGCAAAGCTAGGGCGAGCCAGCGTCAGCACGGTGGAGCTGTTGCGGGGATTTGAGGCTGGAGATCAGGTGATTCTCTCCGACATGTCGGCGTGGGACTCGACCGATCGTGTTCGTTTGAACTGAGGACTAGACAATGAAAGAATCCGGCAACACGGTAATCCAGATGAAGAATGTTTCGAAGGTGTTCCTAACCGACGAAATTGCGACACACGCTCTTGACGGAATCGACTTGCGCATCGACCGGGGTGAACTGGTGTCGATTACCGGGCCCTCGGGTTGTGGCAAGTCCACGTTACTTTCCATCATGGGGCTGCTCGATGCACCCACTACAGGAGACTACCTGCTAAATGGCCGGCCTGTCGGTCAACTGAGTTTGGCCGAGCGGGCTCGCATCCGGAATCGGGAAATCGGATTCATTTTTCAATCGTTCAACCTCATCAGTGACCTGACGGTATACGAGAACGTGGAACTGCCGCTGACCTACCGTGGTATCCCTGCCGGTGAGCGCAAGAGAAGGGTTCAGCGGGCTCTCGACCGTGTGGGCATGACCCACCGGCTGAAGCACTATCCGTCACAGCTCTCTGGAGGCCAGCAGCAGAGGGTAGCCGTGGCGCGGGCACTTGCTGGGGATCCGGCCATACTGTTAGCGGACGAGCCGACCGGCAATTTGGATTCGGCCAACGGCGAGGCTGTGATGGAAATGCTCTGTGAGCTGCACAGGCAGGGTACTACCATCTGCATCGTGACTCACGACTCCCGTTACGCTGAGGTGGCAGAATGCACTGTCCGCCTGTTCGACGGACGACTCCAGCAAACAGCTGCCTGACACCTGAGAGCCAATTGCTGCATTCTGCGGGTGCCCGGTCAATCGCCGTGGCGGTGGCCATGCCGGAACAGCCGGACAGAACGGGAATTAGCGTGGCAGCGGGAGAACCGGGGCTCGGTTTCGAGCTACGCATAGGCGCTAATCGGACTTCAGAATAAACAGCAGGGAAGGGTTGCGCCTACGCGGCTCTTCCCCGCGAGTAGGGCAGGCGAAGACACCGCGAATGTGGGATAGACGGCGTTAATCCTACCGTTAACATCAACAGTTATTACACCCCGCCAACCGTTAATGTTCCGGCAACGCTAACGACAGCATTCCGAATACACCGGTAATACGTCCGGTAGTGCTAACGGTTAGCAAACCGTATACCCCCTCTTCAATAGGCCCACAAAAGGGGAGCGACGATCCCTGCGAAGAAGAGCGAGAAATATGTCTTGACAGGTCCGATTTGATACAATATCATAACTTCTTGCGGGTCACGCTCTCGTAGCTGATATCCGTCCGGAGGTTCAAATGCGCGTCACCTTTTCCGCTGCTGCTGTCCACGGGGCCTTAGCTCTGTTCTTTCTTGCTTCCCCCGGCATGGCTCATACGCTCGAGAACTCTCAGGTGCGAGTTCGCTTCGACGATCGGGGCGGAATGACGGAATTGGTCGACAAACGTTCTGACGCGACCCGAAATCTCATTTCGAAACCGCGGGCAGGCGTCTGGAAGCTGATCTTTCAGAAGGGCATGTCGCTTGAGAACGTGATCAATCCGGATGGCCAGGAGACGCGCGTCGAGCCCTTCGGCTCGGGGCTGCGAATTGTTGCCTCCAAGCTGCGCTTTCGTAACGAGATCCTCAATATTGGCCTGGAGATACAGGTCAGGCTGACGGGTGATGAAGTTCGTTGGAGCGCGACAATCGACAACCGCAGTGACGTGACCGTCTCCGAGTTCTTCTTCCCGCAGATCGGCGGAATCGACCGTCTGGACTCGACCGGCCGTGACGACCTGCTGTGGCCTTCGGGGTCAGGCATACGCATTCGCAACGTCAAGGAGACTATGCGAGCGCGGGTTGACGCACTGGCCCCCATAGAGCGGCCTGTGAATGGAGTGGCTGATCAGCGCATCGAAGCGCCGTACCCTGGCGGCGCGACCATGTCGTGGTACGAATTCACGAACGGGCGTCGAGGCGTCTATTTTGCCAGTTACGACCCGGAATTCCTCACGGGTACGCTGCGAGTCTCGCGGAAATTCTCCGAAGGCGGATCGTTGGTATTCGAGTTCGTCAAATTCCCCTACGTCCGTCCCGGCGAGACGTGGCGGAGCGCCGAGTACGTGACACGCCCTCACCCAGGCGGTTGGCACGAGAGCGCCCAGCGATATCGTGCATGGGCCAATAGCTGGTTCCAACAACAGACCCGTCCCGAGTGGGTGAAGCGGTTTAAGGGAATGCTACTTGTCATCCTGCGCCAGCAGTACGGCGATGTCATGTGGCACTACGACGATATCCCCTGGCTTTACGAAGAGGCGAAGAAAAGCGGCGTCGACACGGTCGCCCTCTTCGGATGGACCGAGGCCGGGCACGACAATCAGTACCCGATCTACAAGCCGGATCCCGCGATGGGAGGAGAACCCGCGTTGCGCAAGGCGCTTGCGGATGTGTCCCGGCGGGGAGGCCACACTTTGCTGTATTTGCAGGGCCACCTGATGGATGCAACCACGGACTGGTACAAGGAACGGGGCCATGCGTTCGCCGCCACAAACATGTGGGGCAGCCCTTACTTCGAGCAATGGAATAAGGGCTACGAGAGCAGCCTCCTTCGCCAGTACACGCACAAACTCTTCGCGACAGTCTGCACGCTCGATGACGAGTGGAGCAACCTCATGGTGAAGGAAGGGAAGGAGAAGCTGGGCTATGGTGCGACCGCGCTGATCTACGACCAATGCGGCGGTTCCAGCTACCTCTGCTACAACGTCCCGCAAGTCAAGCCGTCGCAGGCGTTCGTCATGAGCAGGGTGAAATTGCTCCGAACCCTGCGCGAGAAGCTCAAGCCCGTGGCGCCGGACTTCGGCTTCATGGTGGAGTACAACACCGATGTGTACGCGCAGTGGGTGGATTTCATTCACGGCGCGGGGCAGGGCAACTTCCTAAGTGATGTGTCCTATCCGGCGCTGTTTCGCTACACGTTTCCGGAAATCATCATGACGGCGCGGCAGCAGGCTGTGAGGTTGGAAGCGCGGCACGTGAACTACACATTCACCTACGGCCTTCGGTACGAGATGGAGTCCCGCTATCGCGCGGATATGGAAACGTTGCGTACCGGGGATGCCGCGGAACTGAGTGAATACATGCGCCAGACGAGTGCCCTGCGAGACCGCTACTGGGACATTCTGGGGAGCGGGCGCTTCCTCGATGACCAGGGGCTGAAGAACGGCAACTCCGCCATTACTGCTGCCCTATACGAAGGCGGCGGGCGTCACGCGGTCACGGTCTGGAACGACACCAAATCGCCACAGGCACTTGATATCTCGCTGCCCGGCAAGAACCTGAAAGAGGCCGCCGGGGTCCGTGGTGTGTACCCGCAAGTTCCGCGGATGCTCGCTCCTCAAGAAGTAGCCGTGCTCGTATTCGAGTAACTGCCATGACAAGGATCTGCACTGAGATGACTAACCGATTTCGAAGGTATATCTGGCCGGTTTACCGATCCGGCGTCTTTGTGTGCGCGTT
Organism: Bryobacteraceae bacterium; assembly: GCA_039680545.1. GTDB lineage: Bacteria > Acidobacteriota > Terriglobia > Bryobacterales > Bryobacteraceae > JAEHDI01. Next base: position 4,430 of record JBDKSR010000344.1, read on the forward strand.
GCTGATGGCGGCAGCCGGTGGGCAGGCGGCGTCCAGTCACGTGCTGGAGAATGACCGCGTCCGAATCGCGTGGAACGACAACGGCGCGGTGACGGAACTGGTCGATAAAGTGTCCGCACCGGCGCACAATCTGATTGCGCGCCCGTTGCCGGGCTTCTGGAAATTGGTTTTCCATCGGGGCGTGAGTTACGAGAACGTGGTGGAGCCACAGTTTCAGCAGTATCGCTTCGAAAAGGCCGGGGATCGCCTGAAGATCACGGTGGATAAGCTTCGTTTCGGCGAAGAGACGCTTGATATCACACTGGCCTTCGAAGTCCGGCTGAACGGTGACGAAACGCGTTGGACGGCTCAGGTGGTGAATCGGGCGCCGGTAACCATCGTCGATTTCTTCTATCCGCAGATTGGCGGCGTGGACTCGCTGGGCGATCCGGCTCTCCGGGATGACCTCATCTGGCCGCGGTCCGGAGGAGTACGGTACCGCAATCTGAAGGCAAGCTTGCGGCTGAATATTGAAGAGCCGGTCAGCGCGTCGCAGAACCCACGAATTGAGGATACCTATCCTGCGGATGCATCGATGGATTGGTTTGAGTTCACGAATGGCAAGAGGGGAATCTACTTCGGCTCGTACGATAGCCCGCGTTTCCAGACGGGTGTACTGCAAGTGATGCGCCTCTACCAATTCGGCGGTGTTTTCCAGTTCAGCTTCGGCAAAATGTTGTTCTTGCGCCAAGGGCAGACCTGGACATCCGGCGACTATGCCGTTTCGCCTCATGGCGGCGACTGGCACACTGGCGCCGACAAGTACCGCCAGTGGGCCGCGACATGGTACCGTTTGCAGCCGCGGCCGGAGTGGGTGGACAAGATGAAGGGCATGTTCCTCGTCATCATGCGCCAGCAATACGGCGATGTGATGTGGACGTACCGCGACCTGCCGTTCCTGTATGAAGAGGCTCGCAAGGCCGGTCTCGATACGCTCGGCTTGTTCGGTTGGACGGCATTCGGCCACGACAATCAGTACCCGAACTACATCCCCGATCCGGCCATGGGCGGAGAAGAAGCTTTGCGGGAGGGGTTGGCCGCTGTAGCGAAGGCGGGAGGACGGACCATCCTTTACATCAACGGCCACATGATGGATGCCAATAGCCAGTTCGCACGCGAGCACGCGAGCGACATAGCCGCAAAGACGATTTGGGGCAACCCATATTACGAGCAATACAACAAGTCAGCCGAGAGCAGTTTTCTACGTAGCTTCAGTCACAAACTTTTCGTGCCGGTGTGTCCCGGCGAACCCAAGTGGCAGGACGAGATGGTCGCCATTGGGAAACGTCTGCTGGGTTACGGTTCGACGGGCGTGATTTACGACCAGGTGGGTGGTCTCTTTCCATACCCATGTATTCAGAACGGGCGTAATGCACCCGAGACGGAGGTCTTCAGTGCGGGGCGACGCCAATTCCTGACTGGGATTCGCGCCAACCTCAAGCCTGAGTACCCAAACTTCGGCCTGATGATTGAGCACTTCACCGATGTCTATTCGCAGTTTGCCGACGTTTTGCACGGATGTGGTCCCGGCTTCCGGTCTGACGATCAGGGCTTCCCGCAAATGACCCGGTACACCTTCCCCGGCGTTGTCCGGACGGCCCGCAACCCGGAGCCTCGTTCGGACCGTAAACAAGCGAATTTCGCAATGGCTTACGGATTCCGCTTCGAACTGGAAGTGCGGTATCGCTCCGACATGGAAATGATCCGCCGCCAGGAACACACAGGACTTCGCGACTACAACCGGAAGATCTCGGACCTGCGCGAACGCTATCGCGATCTACTGTGGACAGGCACATTCCTCGATGATCGCGGCATCGAGAATCACAACCTTTCCATCACCGCGACGAACTTCGAGCGGAATGAACGCCGGGCGGTCGTGATCTGGAACAACACGAAAGAAACCCAGGCAATTCGGATCGATTGCCCCGGTAAACGCTTCGTGGAGGCCGCCGGCGTTGACGGCCCCTTCGCAAAACGTCCCGAGTCGCTTCAGCCTCAGGAGATCGCGGTACTCATTTTCGAGTGAACAGGCGGTCTCTGGCCGCCGGGGTTAGGTGTCGGTACTTAGATTGAAATTTTTGATACAAAATCGAAACGTCGAAGAGAGTGGGAGTAAGAATGCTTCGTTGGCGCGGCTAGTTGGATATTACCGTTGTCCCGGTGATGCCGTTGAATCTGTACCCGTTCTTACAAGTCCGGCGCCCAGCGGTAGCAAGGAGTCTCGCATATGAAAAAGCTATTGAATGGATACGTACGAGTAGCATTCTGGTTCATCCTCGCGATCGTGGCCGCCGGTAGTCTCGGTGCTCAGGAGACACGGGGAACATTAGCGGGCAGGGTTGTGGATCCGACGGGGTCTGCCATGCCCAACGTCGTCGTGGAGGCAACCAATGTTGCCACGAACACTACGGCGTCGTCCACGACCAACGACCAAGGGGACTATCTGCTCCCTTATCTGATTTCAGGGACTTACAACATCACGGCGAAAGCCAGCGGATTCAAGACTTTCTTGCGCTCGGGAATCGAGATTCGTATCAGCGACCGGCTGCGGATCGATATCACGATGGAAATCGGAGAACAATCGGAACGCGTGACGGTCACAGCCGAGACGCCGATGCTGGAGACGACGAGTTCCTCAGTGGGACAGGTGATCGAGCAGAGGTGGATCAGTGACCTGCCAGTTCTTCACGGCAACCAGATGTTGCTGACGCAGCTCTCTCCCGGCGTCGTGATGACTGTCAACGGGGGCCTCACTTGGGTGAGTACCTCGTCCGGGGCAAACGCGCGCAATACCGAATATGGGATGGCGGGAAGTCCCTCGTCGACGCAGGAAATCAGCCTTGACGGAGCTTCAGACACAACCACTGTTGCAGGCAACTCAGCGGGCAAGCGGACAGTTGCCTACATCCCGCCGTCAGACCTGGTGGCCGAATTCAAGGTTCAGACGGCAGCCTTCGATGCGAGTGTCGGCAACTCCACGGGAGGCTGGGTGTCCACTAGCCTCAAGTCGGGGACGAATACCCTGCACGGTACAGCGATGTATTCCAGAACGAATGTCGGATGGAATGCCAACGACTTCTTCGCAAACCGTTCGGGACTGGCCCGTGCACAATTGCATAGCAATCACCAAGTGATTACCGGGTCCGGGCCAGTCTACCTGCCCAAACTCTATGACGGCCGGAACCGGACGTTCTTTTTATATGGTTGGGAGCGCGAGATGCGTTCGGCGCCGTTTTCCAATACGACTTTCTCTGTGCCCACCGCGAAGCAACGCGAGGGCGACTTTTCCGAGTTGCTCAATGTCAGTTCGAGCTACCAGATCTACAATCCCTTCTCTGCTTATACGTCGAACGGCCGGGTCTACCGCGAGCCTTATGCGAACAACATTGTACCCACAAGCCTGTTTAGTCCGGTCGCCAAGAAGATCCTCTCTTACTATCCCCTGCCGCTGGTCTCCGGCGAGGCAGACGGTACCAACAACTACCCGCAACCCGGCTTAGTTTCGGTTGTCACGATGAAAAGCCACACGGTACGCATCGACCATAACGTCAGCGACCGCGACCGGATGTTTGTTCGTGCCTATTACGGAGATCGGCCGGCGATACTAAGCGACTACTTCAACAATCTCTCCACCGGCTACACCCAGAGTTTCGCCAATCGTGGAGTAATGTTCGACAACGTCTACACCGTATCTCCGAGCGTGGTGATCGGGATGCGCTACGCGTTCACGCGCTTTTTCTGGCCGAACGCACCCAAAAGCGAAGGGATGGATCTCGCGACCCTGGGATTTCCCTCGTCGCTGGTGAATCAGATCAGCACCAAATTTGCGTCATTCCCGGCTATCAGTATCAGCGGCCTACAATCGATCGGCGGAAACGGCGGTTTTGGCTATTTCACTAATACCCACCAGGTTGGCGGCGAAATCACGTGGGTCAAAGGGCAGCACACGCTCCAGTTCGGCGTTGACCACCGGCGCTATCAATACAACTCTCACGATAATGCGGTTTCACCGACTCTCGCATTTAGCACAACGTATACCAAAGGCCCGGCCGACAACTCCACCGCGTCTCCGAGTGGTCTCGGCCAGGGACTGGCTTCGTTTCTGCTCGGCATCCCGACGAGTGGCAACATCAAGAGAACCAGCGACAGTTCTCAGTCGTCGCCTATCACAGGCTTATTTGTTCAGGACAACTGGCGGGTGACCAATAAACTCACGTTAAACCTGGGAGTGCGCTACGAAGTTGAAGGGGCGCTTTCAGAGAGGTTTGACCGGACAGTACGTGGCTTCGACACCACGACTGTGAACTCCATGAATGGTCAAGTGAGCGCCAACTATGCGGCCAGTCCATTGGCGGAATTGCCGGCTTCTCAATTCGTTGTCAGGGGGGGACTGTTGTATGCGGGCGTCTCAGGGCAGCCGCACTCTCTCTATGACACGCCCAAGAAGAACTTCGCTCCCCGCGCCGGTTTCGCGTATCAGATCACAAATGACACTGTGATTCGTGGCGGCTATGGCATGTTTTATGGTTTTACGGGTCAACAGAGCGGTACTGCAGCGATCCAGACCGGCTTTAGCCGGACCACCACGTACGTGCCATCGCTCGATGGGGGGCTGACGTTCGCGGCGAGCCTCGACAATCCATTTCCGAGTGGAATAAGCGAGCCAACAGGTTCCAGCTTGGGGCTGGATACAAACATCGGAAATGGCGTGAGTTTTCTCAACTCGAACCCCAAGACGCCTTTCAACCAGATCTGGTCGGTTACTATCCAGCGTACCCTTCCTGGCCGTTCATTCGTTGAGTTGGGCTATATCGGGAATCGCGGTTCCGACATCCGGTTGAGTTCGTCTCCCCAGTATTTTGATGCGAAATACCTGAGCCGCAAGACGGTCCGCGATCAGGACACGATCAATTATTGGACAACCACAGTGTCCAACCCGTTCTATCCTTTGCTGAGTGGAACCGATTTGGCAGCCAAGGTGGTGACCCGCGACCGGCTTCTCCGAATGGCGAACTATCCACAGTTCAGCGGTGTCTCAACAACGGAGAATACTGGCTCGTCGTGGTATCACGCATTGACCGCCCGATTCCAGAAACGCTTTGGTTCGGGATTTACGGCCAACGTGAATTTCACGCGTTCCAAGCTGATTCAGGCCACAAGCCGCCTGAACGGACAGACGTCGCCGCTTGAGCGGGTGATCGGATCTGATGACCGGCCGTACACCTTCACGTTCAACGGGATCTATGAGTTTCCGTTTGGGGACGGGAAAATGTTCCCAATCCAAAACCGCATTGCCAGGGCGATCGCCGGCGGCTGGCAAATCGGCGCTATCTTCACGGCCCAAGGCGGACCGGCGCTCGGCTTTGGCAACGCCCTGTTGACGGGCAGTTTAAGCGACATTCCGCTTTCGGGGGACGAGCGTACCATCGACCGGTGGATCAATACGAGCGCTTTCAACCGGACATCGAGCCAGCAGTTGTCGTACAACTACAACACGTTGTCGAGCCTGCTGAGCGGCGTCCGCGCACCAGGATTGAACTTGTGGAATGGGACGCTGATGAAGACAGTGACGGTCGCCGAAGGCTTCCGAGTTCAACTCAAAGCCGACGTCGCGAACACGTTCAATCATCCGAACTTCGCATCGCCGAACACGTCGCCCACATCGACAGCTTTTGGGAAGATCACGGCAATGTACTCGTACTCCCGCATCATTCAGCTCGGTGCGAAAGTGCTCTGGTAGCTTGAATCAGGCGATGACCGGCGGACGGTGCTCATGGGTGCTCCGCTCGCCGGTCAAGCCTGAATAGGCGGAAGTTTCCAGTACTGGGTCGGAGAATTGTTATTGGTTCGCTGTAATGCGCGTTGATTACGAGCGCGCGGAGGCAGACTGGGTGGTGGATTCGGTGGCGGCGCGCCACTGGGAAAGGAGGTCCTGTTGAGCCCGCATGGCATGTTCCCAGGTGACACTTTCAGCTTGAGCGCGGTCTCTCGCGTCAATTGCACGGAGCAACTGACGGTGTTCCGCAGTGATCGCCTCGACGCGGGACAGGCCGAATCCGTAACGCTTGCGCAGACCGCCGAGCAAGTCCCAGTAGCGCTCAACGGTTTCGAGCGCTTCCGGATTATCGGCGATTCGATAAATGGCGCGATGGAGGTTCTTGTTCATTCCCAGCGCAGTTTCGATGTCACCTGCTGCGGCGGCGTCCTCGAAACGGGACTGGATCGCGTAAAGAGGGAATGTATCGTCGCCCTTGAGATGGTCGATGCAACGGCGAACCAGCATGACTTCCACCGCGGCTCGCAAATCATAGATGTTCCGGATGAATCGCTCGTCCACGGTTCGGACGCTTGCTCCGCGATTGGGAGCGATCACGATCAGTCCTTCCCCCTGCAACTTCTGAAGTGCCTCGCGCACCGGCATCTGGCTCAGACCGTAATGCTCGCTGAGGGCTGCGATCTTAAGGCGCTGTCCCGGGCCGAAGACGCCGGAAAGGATGTCCTGACGAAGTCGCTCGCACACGCGGGAATACGCAGGTTCAGCGAGGTTTTCTGGTTCGATGGCGGTTCGGGAGCTCATAGATGGCACGATTCCCAGTAGATAGTATCAAATTTTATTCGTTTTTGAATCAATTGTCTTGAAGTTATATGAATCATTATATCAAATATCCTATTTTGAATGCCGTTGCGAGGACATATGGCTTCGCGAATTGCGGACGGCGCCAGACCGGACGAGAACATCAGCGGAGCCTTTGATGAGGCATTGCGAATCCAGGCCGCTACTGCCCTATCGTTGGGAACTCGTTCTGTGGTTGTGGTTCGCGTTCTTTCTGAACCAGGGCGACAGGCAAATCTTCAGTGTTGTGTTGCCGCAACTCAAGGCTGAGTTGAATCTCGATGACGTACAGGCCGGGCTCGTGGCGACTCTTTTCTCGGCCGCGCTGGCGATCGCCGTGCCCGTGGCGGGAATTCTCGGCGACCGGTGGGACCGCAAGAAAGTCATCGTGGGGAGCCTGTTGGGGTGGAGCCTGACGACTCTCTGCACGGGGTTTGTGACCGGACTCCCGTACCTGATTCTGGTACGAAGCCTCGCGACCGGCGCAGGGGAAGCTCTTTACGCACCGGCGGCGTACGCGCTCATGGCGCAGCAACATGTGGAGACACGTGCCCGTGCGATGGCAATCCATCAGACGGCTCTTTACGTCGGTGTTGTTGCGAGTGGGTTCCTGGCCGGGTGGATTGCGGACCGCTATGGCTGGCGGCCGGCGTTTTGGAGCTTCGGTGTGGTGGGAATTGCGTTAGGCGTGATTTGTCTTTTTCGGCTCCAGCCAGCGCTGCCTACGGCGCGGTCGACGCCTATTCCTCTGTTGACTGTGTTCCATACCCTGGTGTCCACCCCGACGGTCGTTCTGCTGTCGTTGGCGTTTGGATGCATGGTGTTTGTGAACGTCGGTTATCTCACATGGATGCCGACGTATCTGCATGAGCGATTCGGGCTGAGTCTGGCAAATGCCGGGTTCTCAAGCATGTTCTCGCATCACCTCTTCGCGTTCGCTGGTGTTGCCACGGGTGGCGCTGTCTCGGATTGGCTCGCCGTTCGCAATCCGCGCCGCCGGCTGGATATTCAAGCGTTCGGGCTGATGACAGCGTCGCCGTTTCTCTTTATTTTGGGGGACACGGGAAGCCTTTGGACTGTAATCGCGGCGCTGGCGGCGTTTGGTTTCTTCCGCGGGATCTACGACTCCAATATCTATGCGTCGGTCTATGAAGTTGTGGAACCACGGATGCACGCCACGGCCAGTGGGTTTGTCATCTGCTTTGCCTTCCTATTCGGTTCCACTGCTCCCGTGCTGCTCGGGGCCATCAAGCAACGCTTTGGCCTGGCGCACGGTTTCTCAGTTCTTGCCTTGGCATATATTACGGGCGCCGTATGTATAGTCGCCGGTTCGGCGCGATTCTTCGAGCGCGATCACAAACGCGCACAGGCGGCTGCAGTTGCTGCGAGGGGAATCAATAATGAGTAATTCAATGAAGATATCAGATATTCGGACTTATGTCGTACATGCATTTCGTTGTAACTGGGTGTTTGTGAAGATATCGACCACCGACGGGATATCCGGTGTGGGAGAGGGCACGCTGGAGATGCGGGAAACTACTGCCGCCGAGGCGATCGGAGAACTCTCCCGCTACCTGGTCGGGCAGGATCCGTTCGCCATAGAGCACCACATCCACATCATGAACCGCGAGAGCTACTGGAGAAGCGGTGTGGTTTTGCGTACCGCACTCAGCGCGGTGGAGGGTGCGCTGTTCGATATCAAGGGCAAGGCTCTGGGCGTTCCGGTCTATGAACTCCTGGGAGGAAAATGCCGCGACCGGGTGCGTTGTTACGCGAACGGGTGGTTCGCCGGCGCCCGGACTCCGCAGGAGTTCGCAAAGAAGGCGGGTGCTACCGTGTCCGCAGGTTTCAGAGCGCTGAAGTTTGATCCCTTTGGCAGCGCCTACCTGACGTTGACTCCGGAGGAGCGCGACCGGGCGGAGGAGATCGTGGAAGCGGTGCACGATGCGGCGGGCCCCAATGTTGATCTGCTCATCGAGGTGCACGGCCGTCTTGATGTGCCAACGGCGATCGCCATGTCCAAACGCCTTGAGCGTTTCCGGCCATTGTGGTACGAGGAACCGTGTCCGCCGGAGAGTATCGACGCACTCGCGGAAGTCCGGCGGCGTACGGCAATCCCAATTGCCGCCGGTGAACGATTCTACGAGCCGCAGCGGTTTCTGGAGGCCATAAACAGAGAAGCGTTCGATATCGCGCAACCGGACGTGTGTCATGTTGGGGGGATGTTGGAGACCAAGCGCGTTGCCCAATTGTGTGCGCTGTGCAACAAGCCTGTCGCTCCGCACAATCCGAATGGGGCCGTGTGCAACGCCATGACGCTGCAAGTCGCTGCGTCGACACCGAACTTTGGCATGTTGGAGACAATGATTGGCGATGTCCCCTGGCGAGGCGAGGTGGTCGAGGAGTCGGTGGAAGTCGTGGATGGCGAAATGCTGATTCCGGACGCGCCAGGGCTGGGTGTACAACTAAACGAAGACGCGGCGGCTCGCTATCCCTACGAGGCGCGTGACCTGCGTCACTATGTTGGCCAGTTGACGAACATTCGTCCCGCGGGCGCGACGCCGTGGTTCACCACGAGGATAGGCGAGAATGCCACAGTTGAACGGTAAAGTTGCACTGGTTACGGGCGGCTCACGCGGACTGGGTTCCGGAATCTCGATCTGTCTGGCCCGAGCGGGCGCGGCGGCGGTCGTCGTAAATTCGTTAACTCGTTCCGCAGCCGCCGAAAAGACGATCGAAGCAGTACGGGCGGCAGGGGCAAAGGCCCTCTTCGTACCTGCCGACATCCGGTCGGAAGCAAGCGTGGAGGAGATGTTTGCCCTGATCGATACCGAGTTCGGGCGCATCGACATCCTTGTCAATAACGCGGGAATCGTGGTGCGGCAAGACATATTCGAAACCAGTCTGAAGGATTGGCATGACATCATCGAAACCCATCTGACCGGGATGTTCCTTTGCTCGAAGGCCGCCATGCTGCGTATGCGGGAACAACGTTCCGGAAGGATCATCCAGATCAGTTCGGTCGTGGCGTGGCGCGGCGCTATCCACGGCTTCGTTCACTACGCTACAGCCAAGGGCGGGCAAATCGGTTTCACGCATACTCTGGCGCGCACGGCGGCTCCGTTTGGTATCACCGTCAACGCTGTGGCCCCGGGCGTTATCGAAACCGACATGTTGCATCAGGCGCATCGTGAACAGGAAATCCAGAACCTGGCGAACGAGATTCCGCTTGGACTGGGAACGCTGGACGATGTAGGGTCGGCCGTGGTGTTCCTGGCAAGTGACGACGCAAAGCACATCACCGGAGCGACGCTGGACGTGAATGGCGGGATGTATTTCCGCTAGGCAGAACCCGTACTAAACGAAGCTGCCCTGTCCAACGACTAATTGCCAGGTGCAGCAAGCGCACGGTCGATTGTGGTGATGTCGACCAAGCCTGAACAGCCGTAAAGCACGGGAAGCAGCCGGGCTGCCGGGTGACGCCGGCGCAATTCCGCTACATGGTCGGTGCCCGCGCGGTAGGCCGGCAGGTACATACGCCCAAGCAGAGGGTGACGACCCCACGCGCCGGAAAGCTTGTCGGCCCTTTCGGCGGACACCAGGAAATCACGGCGAAGCGTGGCGGCCACGTCGGCCTGCTCGGCCTTTTCCCGCCAAGTGAGATACGACGACTGATTCTTGGCGTCGTCCTGAAGCAGGGCGAGAAGAACGCCGATCTGGAGGTCGTCGTCCGGCAACTGGTCCACTTCGGTCACGCCGTGGGCCATCAGGATGGCGTTATTCGCGATCCCTTCGCAGAGAGCAGCCGCGCGGGTATTCATCGTGAGCACCGATCCCTCGAACCCGATCTTGTCCCGCACGAAGAGGTTCTGGAGAAACGCGAATGTCGTGACATGGCCGGGTACGACTTCATGACTCACAAGCTGTTCAAATTCCGGCACCGAGATCTCGAGCGATGCGTTGATCTCGTAGGAGGCTTCATACTCCGGAAGGCCATCGCTACGGCGCGCACGGCCCAGGTAATTCATAGAGCCGGAAAACCACGCGCCCTTGATCGACAGGAACTGTATATTGGCTCGCGGGACGGCGTGCAGTTCAGCTGGCAGGTACGGTATCAGGTTCTGCGCGGCAAGCCGGTCGAAGTGCGCGATGAAGGCGTCTCCGAGGGCGCGGACGGAGGCCATCGGCACGAGCCGTTCGCGCCGCCACGCATCGACGGCTGCGAGCAACTCTTCAGAAGTACGCGAAGGATACCCGTTCTTCGCCAGAAGTTCTGCAACGCGCTCGCGCTTTGCAGTCGGGTCCGACGGATTGGGAGGCGCGCCGGTCGAGGCAACGACGCAGCGATCGTACGGCACCGGCTCGCCTTCGCCGAGCAGTTCCATCACAAGGTCCCACATGACCTCAAAGCAAACTGCGAGATTTGAGACGTACTCACCGCGCAACCCGCCCATCGATTTCCCGGCTGCCGACATCTCCCGGATGGAGCCGGCGACATCAACGGAGCTTATGTAAGCTTTGATCGCGTCGCGGTCAATTGTCTTCGCGGAAACGCCGCCTGTATCGCGGAC
>JBDKSR010000345.1:0-2894 GCA_039680545.1 Bryobacteraceae bacterium
TCCACGCCGGGGTGAGTTCGCCTTTGAGGACGACTCCGGGATGGAACAACATACTGTCGCGAACCTTTTGCCCGACCTCATAGCCCGCGCTGACATAGGGGGAAGTCGAGGACAGGATGTAGACAGCGGGGTTCGTCAGGATGTATTCGGACATGCGAAATTCGATGGAATTAAAACCCAGTGAGTTGTGGCCGAAGGGGACCTTCATCGTCTGGTCGAACCCGTTGAAGCGGACGTCGTCATCCCAAAGGAAACGCATGTTGTCGGCGAAGACCTCGTCCATGCGGCCTCCGCGCAGCGTGATGTTTTCCGTGGGCTGGAACTTCGCATAGGCTTCCGAGATCGAGAACGGGTGCTTGGTGGTCAGACCGGCCATGTCCTGATCGTTCGTAAGTCCGTTGTTAAGGGCGCCGGTCGATAGCTGTAAGTGGAACTTGAAGCGCGGGTCAATTTGCTTGTCGATGTTCAGGCGCACGCGATAACGGCCGCGCACGTTCTGCAGCGGGGCGGCCACTTCGTTCGCCGAGCGCACCTGCGCGTCGAGACGGAGCCGGAAATCACCGCTGAACTGGAAGCCGCCGAGTCCTTTCGAGACAGATTCGGTCTTGGCCGCCTGCACCTCGGTTTTCGCAGCGAGTTCCTTCAGAGTCTTGCTCTGTTCGGCAATTTCTTTTCGCAGTTCTTCGATGCGGGCGTCCTGGGACGCTAATTGTTCACGCAGTTTACGGGCCTCATCAGAGTCCGCGGCGCCGTCCTGCGGGGCCGCCAGACCGATAGAGACACTTAGAGTGAACAGCATTAGTAGGTAGCGCATAATCTCCTTGTTGTGTGCCTAAGCGGGTGGGAAAACCAGGGTGAAGCGCGAGCCTTTGCCTAGCTGGCTCTCGACGTTCACCGAACCTCCCATACGCTCCACGATGTGTTTCACGATCGCCAAGCCGAGGCCGGTTCCGCCGACCTCGCGCGACCGTGCCTTGTCGACGCGGTAGAACCGCTCGAAAATACGTGGCAGATCTTCCGACGGAATTCCGATGCCGTCGTCAATGACCGTTACCTGCACCTTACCGTCCGGCGTGCGGCCAGCCTCAACCCAGACTTCCCCGCCCGGCCGGTTAAATTTCGCGGCGTTATCCAAAAGATTTACGAGAGCCTCTTCAACCCGGACACGATTGCCCATGATGAAGTCATCGGGAAGGTTGACCGCATGGACTTTGATCTGGCGCAGACGCGCCTCGGGCTCGACACTGGACAGCGCGGACTCAACCGCCGCACGGATTGAGACACGCTCGGGAGGCGGAATGGATTTGCCAGACTCGAGTTCCGACAACGCGAGCAGGTCAGAAGTGATGCGGCCGAGGCGAACGGTGTGGGTCTTGATTACCTCAAGGAACCGGCGGCTGTTCTCCCGGTCGTCGATGGCTCCATCGAGCAGAGTCTCCGTATAGCCCTGGATGGCCGCCAGCGGCGTCCGCAGTTCGTGAGAGACATTCGCGACAAAGTCTTTTCGCACACGTTCCAGGCGCTCCAGATCGGTGACATCGTGCAGGATGGCGATCGCGCCGCGCCGGGAACGGACTTCCAGCGGAGCGGCCTGGATCTCGTAGGTCCGGTCCCCGGCGGCCGAGAGTTGGAGACGCCGCTTCTGGGTGGCTCCCGTGACAAGGACGCGAGTCAGCAGATCGAGAAATTCCGGATCGCGAACGAGTTCGAGGACCGGAAGACGTTCGGGCACGGGCATCTGCGCCCCAACAGCACCGGCGAACGATTCGTTACAGAAGGTGACGCACAGTTCCTGGTCCACGGCGAGGACGCCCTCCACCATGCTCGACAGGATGGCCTCACGGCGCGCTGACTCCGAGCTAAGCCGGGCAACGAGGTCCTGCATCTGCCCGGCCATCTTGTTGAGCGCGCGCGCGAGGGAGCCGAGTTCGTCCTCCGGCGCAGGTTCGAGACGATCCGTGAAACGCGCTTCGACGAGCCCCTCGGCAAATCTCTGCAATTTGTGGATTCTCCGCGTGAACATGCGCGAGAAGAAGTAGCCCAGGGCCAGCGCCAGGGCCACGGCCACAAGCGAAATCCGAACAGCACGCCAGCGCACCTCGGAAATGGCCGCACGCAGATGGCGCAACGGAACCGCGAGGCGAAGGACAAAGCCTTTCTGTCCCTCATACATAGCCGGAGAGGCCACATAGACGAAATCGAGGTCCATCGTCGAGCTATGCCGGATAGATACACCACGGTGCCCCGCCATCGCCTCACGGACCTCCGGACGCTCGCTGTGGTTTTCCATGGTTGTGGGATCGTGCTCGGAATCCGCGACCACTCTACCGTCCGGACCGATCAGGGTCACACGCGACTGCGCCCTTGCTCCGGCACTTTTCGCCCAGTCCTCGATCCGATCCGCGGACACGGTCCCCAGCTCACCTGAAAGAATTCGTGACTGTGATTCCAGTTGCCGCTCGACAGCGCCGGCCTCCCGCGCCGAGACAAACCGCGTGAGACTGAAGTCAAGCGCCGCCGCCGTGACCAGAATCAAGAGCAGCGCCGCCAGCAGCAGCTTTCGAAATATGGGGCTGCGAAGTGTCATCGAAGGTTACCCCCGGGCCACGAGTAAACGGTCCCGATGTAGTTTCTCCACTCCATCACTCACCGGCCTCGGCATGGTGCCGAACATCAACGCCCTGGACGAAGAACACTACGTCCTCGGCAATATTGGTCGAGTGATCGGCGATCCGCTCCAGGTTGCGCGCCACCAGGATCAGATCGAGAGCACGCGCGACCGTTGACGGATCGCGCTGCATGAAACCGATCAACTCACGGAGTATGTTGTCCCGCAGGTCGTCCACGGCGTCGTCCGCGAGAAGGACCTCCCGCGCCAGGTTCGCGTCCCGCTT
>JBDKSR010000346.1:0-7409 GCA_039680545.1 Bryobacteraceae bacterium
CGGTCAAAGGGGAAATCACCCTGCTCATCGCCAAGTCGGAAGAAGGCGAAACAGTGAGCGAGGTCCCGATTCCCGAGGCCGTCGAGCGTTTGATTGTCGAGGGGATGCCGAAGATGGACGCAATCAAAACCGTCGCCCACCTTCGCGGCCTCTCTAAGCGTGACGTCTACCGCCAGGTGGAAGACTCATCGCATAAGAATTAGGGCGCGTCTGCCGCACCAAATTGGGTTCGTTTGGCAAAAGTACTATTCGTCCGCTTAGGACGACGCGCCGGCCTTCGTGATATCGAACCAGCGTATGCCGAGCTTCCGCGCCGCGTACCCCGCCGCCGGCAGGTGGTCGCCGTATGCCATCACCCAGTGGGAATCGCGCGCTTCGGATTTCAGAAGCTCCCAATTCCCCTGTATCTCGACGTCCTGCTGCGAGCGGCAGACTTCATAGTTCGGATTTCCGCGCACGATGCCTTTGACGCCGACCCAGCGCCCTGTGCTGTACTCGGGATCGAGGAACGTCACTTCCTGCCCAATCGGGATCTCGACCTTCGGCGCCGCCCCGTATTCCGATTCGTAGTGTGTCGTGATGAGCGTCGGGCAGTAGTCCTTCCCGTTCATGCGACGCGGCGCCGCGCAATGCGCGCAGGTCACCGTGCGTTGGTGCGGGAACGTCGAGTTGTGCATGAACGCGGGCATGCCGGAGATGTGCCGCAGCAGGATGCCCGGAGGAATGATGACGAAGTCCGATTCGCAGAAGGCCGCCAACCCTTCATCGCACATGAGGCCGAGCGCGAGGCAGGCCGTCGTCTCGGACATTGGCATGATCGTGCTCATGCAGCTCTTCACAGTGAATGCGGTAGCGCCGTGCTCTCGAAGCAACTCTTTAAAGAGGTAATAAAGAAGGAACGTATTGGTGACGAACGGGAATTCCGTGCTGACCGTCGTCCCCGGCATCGCTGCGTAACGGCGCGCGCACTTTTCGGCAGCGGAGACAAGGGACGTATCCGCACGTGCCGCTTGGATGCGTTTCGCGAAACCGTCGTAGTTGACGTCGATGATCTCCATCTTGAACTTGTCCTTCGCCACGTCCACGGCGTCCGGGCTGTATTTACCCCACGAACCGCCGAGAGCGACGATACGCGTCCCCATCAGGTTCCTGGCGCCGGCAAGTCCGCGCAGCTTGGCGTTCAGTTCGTTGTAGTCATCGACGACGACGTCGTCCGCGTGTACTCTTCCCGCCGTTTCCGGCGCGACCTTCTCTGACTCCCCGGAACCCGTGCTGAGGTACTTCGTGCTCAGTGCCTCGTACCAGTAATAGACCGGACCCGAACGATGCCGGACAAAGATCACCGTGTCCTTCTGAGGGGAGATGCAGTCCTTCAACAATTGCCCGCGCCCCGTGCACGCGTAAAGCAGGACCACGTCGTGGCTTCCGGCGTGAAGTTTGGCCGCCTGTTCCGAGCTGCTGACCGGCATCACGGGCAAGAATCGGAACGGCGCTCCGGGCGTCTTCGAGAGCGCGGCCAGTTCGCGGCTGATACGCGCAATCTCTTCCCGCGCGGCATCTTCAGTCTGCACCCCGCCCCAGGACTTCCAGGACGTCTGTTTCTTGCGTTGCGGGACGACGTACATGAAAACCGGCTGAATTGTCAGCGGCTTGGTTATGTTCAGGAAAGGCCGCGCCGGATCCCATCCGATGGCCCCGGCGGTTGCGTTACCGCCGGTAATCGTCACTGCGGCCGAGCTCGAAACACCCGTCAGAAAAGTCCTGCGATCTAGCGTCATAGCGGATAACCAAACCAACGATAGCAGGCATAGCGAGGAATCGTCTACTGATTCTGTTAGCCTCTCTGTTATGCGGATACTCCCAATCTGCCTGGCAGCCGCCGCATCCCTCGTCCTCGCGCAGAGCCCTCAGAATCCATCGCCTATGGTGGAGCACACACGTACGCATCCGCGCCTCACAGCGGACGTCCCGCCCGGACTGCGAGAGCCCTTGGAAGCCGCGTCGCTATATGTCCCTGAGCCGCTCCGCCGCAAGCCGGCCCTCCCTCTGCTCGTCTTCTTCCACGGCGGTGCCAAGGTTCCGGAGCTTGCTGCCGCACGCAACCACATGGCTGCCGTCACGGCACAACTTGGTTCCGGCTCGGGTGTTTACGCACGCGCCTTCGCCGATCCGCAGCGGTTTCCGGCGCTGGTCGCGGAGGCAGAGAAGAAGGCAGGAATCCGCTTCACCCGTGTCGTCCTCGGCGGGTGGAGCGCCGGGTGCGGTGCGGTTCGCGAAATCATCAAATCGCGGGAATCCTATGATCGAGTGAGCGCGTTTGTGTTGATCGACGGCATCCATACGGGTTATGCAAGTGGAAAACCGGGACCGCTCGAATCTGAGATCGATACCGCGCCCCTCGAAATCTGGCTGCAACTTGCCCGCGACGCGATGGCGGGTCGCAAGCGCGTCCTCATCACACATTCGGAAATCTTCCCTGGCACGTTTGCGAGCACCACGGAGACCACCGACTACATCGTCAGACAACTCGGACTCCGCCTCCGCCCGGTCCTCAAATGGGGGCCGATGGGGACGCAGCAACTCAGTGAAGTCCGCTCGGGACGGTTTCTCCTGATCGGCTACGCCGGAAATTCGGCGCCCGATCACGTCGACCAACTGCACTCTTTGCCCGTCTACGTACGCCACTTGCGATGAGGCACACTACAGAATGAAGTCACTGACCGAAAGGAACGCTATGCGTGCATGGATCCTGCTGATGACGGTGCTGCCGCTTCTGGCACAGGGGCCTACCGCCGAGTTCACGAGGCAGCGCGCGATCGAACGGAAGATTGCGGCATCGATCGGCCGTTTTCAGGGCAAGGTAAGCCTGTTCGCGAAGAACCTCGACACCGGTGAGAGCTACAGCATTCGCGGAGACGAACGCGTAAAGACCGCCAGCACGATCAAGCTGCCTATCATGACGGCTGTCTTCGCCGCCGCGGCAGAGGGCCGTGTGAAACTCGACGGCGAAGTCGCTCTCGACAAGGTGAACAAGGTGTCCGGGTCCGGCGTGTTGACTGAGATGACGGATGGCACGCGTCTGCGTCTCATCGACCTTGTGCACCTCATGATCGTGGTCAGCGACAACACGGCGACGAACACGGTGCTTGACCAGGTGCCCGGCGATTACGTCAACGAGTACATGGAGAAGCTCGGCCTCAAGGACACTCGCTCTCTGCGGAAGGTTCTCGGCAGCGGCTCAGACGTGCCGCGCGGAGTCAGCAAGGCCGGCCAGGTTGAGGACAACAAGCGCTTCGGTATCGGCGTCAGCACTCCGCGGGAAATGGTGACGCTCATCGAGAAGATCGAGCGGGGCGAGATTGTTTCCAAGGAAGCATCGAAGGAGATGATCGAGATTCTCAAGCGCCAGCAGTACAAGGACGGCATCGGCCGTACGCTGTGGGCGTTGCCGGTCGCGAGTAAATCGGGCTCGCTCGATCACCTGCGCGCCGACGCCGGCATCGGCTATGCTCCGAAGGGCCGGATCGCCATCGCCATCACTTGCGACGATATTCCGAATATCGACTGGTCGCCCGACAATCCCGGGCACCTTCTTATCTCCCGCCTCACCGGTTTTCTGATCGAGCGTCTCGGAAAGCCGGAAGCCGCGAAGCCCGCGCCCAAAGCGCCGTGACCCCTGCTGGTGTAAAGTCGTTTTGTATGAACCGTCGACACCTACTGGCCGGGGCGGCCGGAGCGAGTCTGTCAGCCACCGCTTTCGGCGATACGCCCAAGAAAGCCATTTTTGAGCTTTGCTACTTCCGCATGCGGAACGCGTACATCAACCAGATGCAGCGGACATCGGAGTTTCTCGAAAACGGCATGGCGCCGGCTTTGCGCCGCGCCGGAGCCGGTCCGCTGGGTTTCTTCAGCGGCGTGATCGCCGCGGAAAGCCCGTTCATTCTGGCTCTCATCAGCTATCCGTCGTTTTCCGCAGTCGAGTCCATCGCGGAGAAGATGGCCGTCGACACCAGTTACGCCAAGGCACGAGGCGAATACAATAACGCTGCCGGCCTCAGCTATCAGCGTGTCGAGAATTCGCTGCTGCGCGCGTTCGATTCCATGCCTGGTATCGAAGGCGTAGACCCGAACATGCGCCGCAATCCGAGGATCTTCGAACTGCGCACGTACGAGTCGAATAATAGCTCCACCCTGCAGAAGAAAATCCGCATGTTCGACGAGGGCGAGATTGCGATTTTCCGCCGCTGCGGGCTCGCGCCCATCTTCTTTGGCGAGACGGTCATCGGACAGAACTTGCCCAATCTGACGTACATGGTGGCATTCGACGACCTGGCCGCGCGTGAGAAGGCGTGGCGTGCGTTCGGCGCCGATCCGGAGTGGCAGAAGCTCCGTGTCCAGCCCGAGTTTACGGATGCGGACATCGTCTCAAACGTGAGCAACGCCATTTTGAGGCCGCTCGCATTCTCCGACATCCGTTAGGCTATGACGCCTGCTATCCCAACGATTCCCGCAGCCGCCACGGCGATTGCGGAGGCGCTGCTCATCGGGTTCCTCATCGGCGCACAGCGAGAGACATCGCAAGATGAGCGCCACGCGGGGATCCGTGATTTCGTTCTCATCGCATTGGTAGGGGCGGTCTGCGGCCTGATCGAGGCGGCTTGGCTGACCGTGGCGGCGCTCGTGTCGATCACGGCGCTGCTCGTGGCCTTCTATTTCCACGTTCGCGAGCGGACCGGCATCACAACCGAAATCGCTGCAGTGGCTACGTTCTGCCTCGGATATCTGACGGCACGACCTGCAGGCTCTTTCGGGGCTCCGCTCGCCATCGGAACGGCCATCGCGGTGGTCGCGTTCCTCGAAGCGAAGCAGTCACTGCATAAGCTGATTCGGGAGACGATCACCGAAACCGAATTCAACGACACACTGCGGTTTCTGGCGACGATCTTCATCATTTACCCGTTACTGCCGGAAGGCGCCTTCGGTCCCTTTGGGTTCCTGGATCCGAAGACAATCTGGCTCTTCGTGATCCTGGTGTCGTCGATCTCCTATATCGGCTACTTCGTCGAGAAATTCGTGGGGGCACAGCGCGGAATGAAGTTCCTGGCTGTGTTCGGCGGGCTCGCCTCGACGACGGCAGCCACGACGGCGTTCGCACGAAATAGCACGGAGAAACCCGGAGAGCAGGCACGCTTCAGCCAGGCCGCGGTGATCGCGAACGCAATCCAGTTTCCCCGCCTGCTGGTGATCCTTTCGGTGGCCAACCAAGCGCTTGCTCAAGATACGGCAACCATGATGGCCGTGATGTGCATCGTCGGGCTCCTTTACTCGTTCGTCGTGGTGCGGGTCGGTGGAAAGGAAACACCGGCCGGCGCCGTGGCAGTTGGGAACCCATTCCGTCTCTGGCCGGCGTTGAAGTTCGGCGCGGTGTTCGCAGCGATCGTGTTCCTCAGCAAGGCTGCGGCAGCGATGTTCGGCGGCGGAACAGTGTACTTGACCAGCGCGATCGGCGGTTCCGTGGACGCCGATGCGGTGGTGTTGTCCGTGGCCGGACTGGTCACGTCGGGCGGAGTCGCTGTCGGCATCGGTTCCGTGTCCGTGTTGATTGCCTTGGCCATGAATGGCGTCATCAAGACGGCGATCGCCTTCTATGCGGGCACACGTCCGTTTGCATGGAAGCTTGCCGGCGGCTTCGCCGCCATGTTCGGCTCGGGCTGGCTCACGCTCTGGATGACAGGACCACATTAATAGGATGAAATTCACATTTCCGTGGATCTTGACCGCTGTATTTGCCTGCTCGAATGCGCTGGCGCAGCCCGCTTCGCTTGAACGCGCGAAGATCGAGCAGATCGAGAAACTGGTGTCGGCCGAAATGTCGCGCCAGAACATTGCCGGCCTCTCGGCGGCGGTCGCGGTGGGCCGTGAGCTTCATTGGATGGATGGCTTTGGTTTCGCGGATCTTGAAAACTACGTGCCGGCGAAGTCATCGACAGTCTACCGTTGGGCGTCGGTGTCGAAGCCGGTCACGGCCGTGGCCCTGATGCAACTGGTTGAGCAAGGCAAGGTCGATCTTGACGCGCCGGTTCAGCGCTACGTCCCGTACTTCCCGAAGAAACAGTGGACGGCGACCGTCCGGGACCTGCTCTGCCACCAGGGAGGAATCCGGTCCTATCGCGGCAATGAGTTCGCCAGCACGAAGCACTACGACAGCCTGCGGGAAGCGCTGGGGATTTTCCAAAATGACCCGCTCGAGTATGAGCCGAAGACGCGCTTCCTGTACTCATCGTATGGATTCAATCTGCTCTGGGCTGTGTTAGAGGGCGCAAGCAGCATGAGGTTCGAAGAATATCTCCGGAAGCATATCTTCGAGCCCGCCGGGATGCGAACCGCGCGTGCCGACGACGTGTACGAAATCATCCCCAACCGCGCGAGAGGTTACCGGAAGCGGATGGGCGGGAAGGTCGAGAATGCAATTCTGATCGACACGAGCAACAAGGTGCCGGGTGGCGGGATGTGCGGGAGCGTGGAGGATATTGCGGATTTCGGTATCCACCTGCAGGCAGGGAACCTGCTTAAGAAAGAGACACTTGCGGAGATGTTCACCGTCCGGACGACCCGGGATGGAAAACCGACCGGTTACGGGTTGGGGTGGTACATCGAAAGGGCAGGCAACCGCGCGATCGTCTACCACGGTGGTTCGCAGCCAGGATTCCGGACCATGCTGCTGATGATTCCATCTGACCAGATCACGGTCGTCGTGATGTCGAACATCGAAGGCTCTAGTGGCTTAAGACCTTTGGCTACAAGAATTGCGGACGTCGTCCTTGACGCCGGCCAGCCCGTGAAGTAGGACACGAGCGAACCACGCGAATCAAGCATTGACCCAGGGAACCAGCCTGCGCTACCATCAAAGTGCGGGGTGGAGCAGTCTGGTAGCTCGTTGGGCTCATAACCCAAAGGTCGTAGGTTCAAATCCTACCCCCGCAACCAACCCTCCTTAGCAGCTCCCAAAGACAACGGCTCTACGCCATTAATGGGGGCAGGCCTGGCCCTGACTGAGATCGCTCTCATCATACCCATGAAGTCGCCTGATCCAGATATTGCGATATCTGACCCCAAAGCCCTTCGTCTGAAGCATCAGTGGTGCCTCAGGCTCATGTGGTGTGTATGTGGCAACCTTCGCGTGGAGCGTTGCACCAAGAAACTCCTTCCGGTGGTGCACGAGTACCTTGTTGTGTACAACAGTGACCGCGGCCGGTCTCACGAGCCTCCCATCCGCAAAACTCGGCGCCTCAAAGAACAGGTCGAAGGACTGCCAGTCCCCAGGCCGACGCGAAGCGTTGACAAGTGGTGGCCACTGCCCGTAGATAGCGGCTGCCTGCCCATCCGCATACGTCTGGTTCTCGTAGGAA
>JBDKSR010000347.1:0-12264 GCA_039680545.1 Bryobacteraceae bacterium
CATTCAGGTGGTGCCGTACTTCTCGATTCACGAGTTTCACCCCAAGGCACAGGGTTACGAAGCGAACGAACAGGAGTGGAAGCGCAGCGTTGACCAGGCCGGCACCGTAATTCATAACAAAGCAGGCGACGGAGAATTCGGCGCGCAAATGTGTCCGCAGTCCCGGTGGATCGAGCGCCGCAAGCAGGACATCGAAAAGGCATATCGAGAACTCGGTTTCGACGGCATTTACTACGACTGGGTAACGACGCTGCCTTGCACCAACAAGTCCCACAATCCGAACCTGCATCTCGGGACGGACGGGGTCATCGAACTTTTGGCCTGGACGCGAAGAATGGTGTCTCCCAAGGGGCCGCTCATCCTGCACCTATACGGAAAGATGCCGTCGATATCGTTTGAGAATTTCGCGGACCTGGTCGTGAATATGGAAGAAATCTCCGGCGCCGAAAAACTCATGCAGATGGATGAGGTCCCGATCGCGACCGTCTTCGCGGAGAGCATCATGCGCTCGCCGTGCCCGTCATACCGAAAGGATATGGCGGCGGAGCGGAACAAGCGCAACATCGCCCACCTGGCTGTCCTTGGCATGTTCCCGTGGGCGGGGGCAAGAGCCGACTCCGTGTACGAGGACACCCTCAAGCTCTTTAACTCATTCAAGCCTTACCGCCTCTCGGACTATCGCCTTCGCGACGCGTTTTCGGGAGTTGTCAATACGTCCTGGGAGGATGTGTATGGTGCGCTCTACTCGTCTCCCAAACAGGCGATTGTCGTCGTCTCTAATACCACGCCCGGCAAACGAAAGAACGTAGTCTGGCGCGTGAAAACGGAAGACCTGGGACTCGGGCAGGCGGCGCAGTTGTCGGTTAAGGACGTCAAAACCGGAGAAACGCGCAAAGTGGAAGCCACGGCTGTAAGCGACGGCTCTCTCGTGACAGAGTTGAACGGTTACGAGTACCGTCTGTTCGAGATTACGGCGGTCCAGTAAATCCGAGGATCACACGGGGAGCGTCGCGGCTGATCCGATCTCGCGAGAGTGTTTCTCGCGGCGGCTATGCCGGGCGCTCCCTTTACCGCCCCTTGCCGGCGAGCGCTTCTTTCAGCGCGACGATGCCCAGGGGCAGGCTGGCCAGCACAGACGCGCGCCGCTCGACCGGAACCAGGGGAACGAGCCGGGCCATGCTCGCTTGGGCGAGAACAACGACATCGTTCTCCGCTGAGGCGAGCTCAATCGTATCCATCACCATGCGATCGTGCCCTGCGGAGTCTCCCGCAAGGAGGACGTCAAACGCACCTTCCACCAGGTAGCGCCGCACTTTGGTGGAACGAAATGCGGCTGCGGCCTTTCTGAGGATGAGGCGCTCTGTGGGCTCGAGCGTCGTAGCGACCGTGGCGATCACGCCGACTCGCGTTCCGCGCCCGGCGGCTTCCTCCGCCATCCTCTCGTCGATCTTCACCACGGGAATATCGACGACACGGGCGAGCACATCGGCCGCATCTCCCACCGATGAGCAGCAACTCAAGATCGCGTCAGCGCCGGCCGACTGCGCCAGCATCCCGTATCCTACGATCCGCTGCGTGACGGAGGGCGTCAACGATCCGGCAGCCCGCACGTCCGCGAGAAGGCTGTCATCGGCGATGCTCATAAGACGCACGCCGGGCAACAACTCCGCGCAACACTTTCGCACTGGTTCCACAATCGCAAAACCGGTATGCAGTGCAAAGACAGTTTGAGACATGTTGTGTCCAGCGCAATTCTGACGGAGACTCCGCGAGAGCAAGAATGAACATGAGATGCCCCGGCATCGCTTGATGCGGCACCGCTGCCGATGCGCACTTGCTCCCGCTCGTTGCCTGTTACGCCTTCAGGGCAGCCAGCACTCCACGCATGTAAGCGAATGAGCGCTGCATTCCGGGCAGCGGGTTGTCTGCGTCGATTTCGTACTCCAACATCACGCCGCCCTGGTAGTTCATTTTCAGCAGCGTCTTGAACATCGCGGGGATAGGCAATACGCCTTCTCCAACCACGCTGCCGCGGTTCTTGCCCGTAGCGGCCACGATGTCCTTGATGTGTACGTCGAGGAGCCGGCTTTCCGCCTTGAGCATCGCGTCGGGTACGTATTCGCCCGCGCGAGTCGCGTGTCCCACATCGATGCACAATCCGATGCGCGGATCCATGTCCTTCACTGCGGCGAGCACATCCATGGCTCCGGGAAAATGTTTGTCCTCGGGACCGTGGTTGTGTATTGCCACCTTGATGTTGAACTCCTTCACCAGTTTCTCGATCTTGGGCAGGGTCTCGCGGGTGGGCGCGATGATCATCATCGGCATCTGCGCGGCGCGCGCGTATTCAAAGTAATGCCGGAGTTCGGCGTCGTCGTCCTTCTGCATGCCGACTACGCCGCCGCTCAAGACCGAAAGCCCACCGTCCGCAAATTCCTTGACCGCCTTGGCAATCTCGTCAAGCGTGCTGCGGTACGGCAGGTGGAACTCTTTGACGCTGAGGTACGGCGTGCGCAGGTCGTGCATCATCCGGATGGCCATGCGCCGCTGAAACATGAGGAATGAATAGCTCGCGACACCCAGCTTCAGGCTATCGGCGGGTGCATTGGCGGGCGCCCCGGTGGCGAGGGGCGCGGCAGTGGTGGCCAGAAGGCCTCCCAGGAACGTTCGGCGATTGCTGGTTAACATAGTCGGTAACCTAACAGGATAATGCAGCCTGTCCCGAGGGTGTGTGATCCATCCGGCGCGAGTTGTGCTAAACTTTTTGCGCCTGGTCACGGTAACTGAGACCGGGCGCGACTGCAAAACGATTCATCGCACATTGAAGCGTTCCGTACCGGCCGGACGAGATATGGTCTGAGAGATGGGGGAACAGTCGAACAATCCTGAGGAGTTGTTGGGCCAGTTCAATAGACTTATAAGGGAACTGCTGAGAGGAAAGATTCTCCGTAACACGTTCCGCCCCTGGGAGATTGAGCTGCTGCTCGACATTGAGAACTGCCAGATCCGCGAAGCGGCCCGCGAGGGCATCTTACGCCGCTATCAGCGTGCCGTTCAGCACCAGATCGAAAAGGGCGTGGCCGAACCGATGAAGCTTTCCGATTTCCTTGCCGGGAAACGTTGAGCCGCTGGCCGGTGCGCTATTCTGGAAGAGAATCCGAGTCTTCCTGAAGAGGTGTATGCATGGCTTCCGGCGATAAGCCCCCGGTCTCTGAAGAACTGCGTCCTGGTGCCCGAAAAGTCTTCTGCGTGAAGTTCCAGCGTGAGATGGAGGGGCTTGATGAACCGCCCTTTGACAATCATCCGCTGGGGCAGCGCATCTACGAGAACGTCTCCAAAGAGGCCTGGATGCTGTGGCTCGACACCATGAAGATGATCATGAACGAGTACCACCTCAACCTCGGCCGGCGTGAGGCGCAGGAATTCGTCCTCGCCCAAATGGAGCAGTACTTCTTCGGAGAAGGCGCGGCGTTCCCTCCGGATTACGTGCCGCCTAAACACTAGGGTCCTGCTGCAGGGTACGGCCGGAGAGCTGAACTCGTCCTCCGGCCGCCGACTCTTAAGCTCGCGCGAAGTACAGCCCTACGGCCCGTTCGAGATCGGATCGCGTCATCTGTGCCGGTCTGCCTTCGTACTGGCTGATCGAAACAAGAATCCGGCAAATGTCACCGGGATAGCAGGCGCGCAACACTGTCCGGCCGTCGCGCAGGCAAAGGGACCGCAGGTACTCCGCCTTGTCCTGCTCGAACATGATGCCTTTGGCGATCGCGTACCGCCGGAGGATCTCGTCGAATACGCCGGCAGAGACCTCTTCGATGAGAATCTTGTTCTGAATGCGGCGCAGGAACGCTTCATCGGCGAGGCTTGACGGTTCCAGGTTCGTGGCGAACACGACCATCATTTCAAACGGTATCTGGAACTTCACGCCGTATCGAAGCATCAGGAAGTCGATGCGGCGATCGAGCGGCACGATCCAGCGGTTGAGCAAGTCGCGCGGCGGGATCAACTGGCGTCCGAAGTCGTCGATGACCAGGATTCCGTTGTTCGCCTTCATCTGCAGCGGGGCGGCATACGTTCCTGACGCATCGTCCATCCTCAAGTCCAGCATGCTCGGCACCAACTCGCCGCCGGTGATGATGCAGGGGCGCTTGCAGCGGACCCAACGCGGATCGTAGTCGACCCCATCCGGATTGTCCGGAATGATCTGGTGCACGACCGGGTCGTAGAGGATGATGACCTGGCTGTCGACCTCGACCGCGTACGGCAGCAGGACATCGTCTTCGTACAGACGGATGAGCCGCTCGGCGAGCGACGTCTTGCCGTTCCCCGTGGAGCCGTAGAGGAACAATGCTGCTTGCGAAATGATGGCGGGGCCAAGCTGATCGAGGACCGGGTCGGTCACTACCAGATCGGAAAGCGCGCGCCGCAGTTTCTCCCTATTGATCTCGAGCACAGCCTTCTGATGGCGGACCCCCGCTATGTACTCATTGAGCGAGACGGGGCACGGTCCGGCATATTGCGACATCTGAAAACGTTCTGTCGCAAGCTGGCGGCCGGGTCCGGAAAGCATAAAAGTGTAATCGTTCCCGACCATCCCAAGAACTTCCACCAACTGCCTGTGGCGCATCTGGCGAAAGACCGCCTCTACCACCGGCGGCGCGAGGTGCAGTGCCTTGCTCAGGGATTGCAGAGTGCTGGTGCGTTCAATCATCACCCGGCGCAGAACAATGTCCTGGACTAATACGTCGGGGATGCCCAGTTTTTCGAGACTATCGGGCACTGACGGAGTGAAAGCCGGCCGTTGTGCCGTGGAAGTCGCAGTACGCATATTCACAATCTACATCAGGTTGAGCCAAATCGTGCGCGAATACTAGGAGTTCCACTACGCCGGCCGTTTAGATATAGACCGGACATTTTGCACGTTTCGAGGAGGAATTTCGTCATAGATTAGGTGAAAATCGTTCTTGCGATCGTTGTGTGTATCGCTTCCGCCGCTGCTTCCAGCCTCGGGGCGGCAGAGAATTCGCAGAACGATTATCCCCTTTATTCTCAATCGGTAGGCGCAGCTCAGCCCGCGAGCGAAGGCATCCTCGGGACAATTACCGACGTCGATCTGGCGGAGGCCAGGCGACCTCAGCCGCCCACCGAACTCAGGGCGACTCCCGGGAAGAAGGACCTCGATTTCCGTGGTGATTCCCGGCAACTTTTTGAAAACGTCGCGCGCGCTTATGGGCTCGACGCGGTTTTTGACGGCGATTACAAGCCGGCGCCTATGATTCGCTTCCGGCTCGACAACGCCGATTACCGGGAGGCGCTGATCGCTCTACAGGCCGCCACGGCTTCCTTCGTGGTGCCCGTTTCCGAGCGCCTGTTTCTGGTCGCGAAGGACACGCCACAAAAACGCACCGATCTCGAGCTGACAACCACTGTGGTGGTCGATCTTCCGGCGCCCGTGAAGGTCCAGGACGCGCAGGAGGCAGCCCGGGCGGTGCAGCAGGCGATGACGGTGACCCGCCTGACGGTGGATTCTCAGCAGCGGCGCGTGTTGTTTCGCGACCGGGTCTCGAAAGTTCGCCCCGCCCAGCAGCTCTTTCTCCAATTGATGCGATACCCGGCGCTGGTCTCGATCGAGGTCGAGTTACTGGAAACAAGCCGGAGTGCGGAGACGAATTACGGGTTGTCGTGGCCGTCCACCTTTCCGCTGGTGTATTTCGGTGACTGGCTCGGGTCGACGCCCACGGTCCCGAGTGGCTTTACGAAGTTCCTGACGTTCGGCGGCGGGAAGACACTGTTCGGAATCGGGGTCACGGATGCCGAGATGTTCGCGAGCATGAGCCGTTCCCTGGGGCGAACCGTGCTGCGGGCGGAGATTCTCTCATCGGACGGCCAGCCGGCGAGCCTCCATGTTGGGGAACGTTACCCGGTTCAGACGGGCGGATACCTCGACACGATATCCGAAGTTGCCGCGGCTTCCCCGCAGATCACTTACTATGACCTCGGGCTTGTGGTGAAGGTCACGCCGAAGGTCCATGGCGCGGGGGAAGTCACGCTCGATGTGGAGACGGAGTACGAACTGCTCACTGGCGCGAAGATCGAGGAGATGCCGGTTCTCGCGAACAGGCAGATGAAGTCTCAGATCCGGCTGCGAAACGGAGAATGGGCAGTCGTGGCGGGTATTGCCCAGGCGAGCAAGTCGAAGACGACTTCCGGGCTGGCAGGGCTTTCCGCGCTTCCCATTCTCGGGCACCTCTTCCGCGATGTGCAGCACACCGAATCGGCACAAGAGCTCTTGATCGTGCTGAAACCTGTGCTCCTCAGCCTCCCGCCGGATCAGCAGAAGACTCGCGCAGTCTGGGCCGGCGCGGAAAACAGGCCCGTGGTCCCCCTATAATTAGTTCAATTCTGAGACAAATTCACTCTTAGCCTCCACTTTGCCGTGGTTGCTGCCGCGCCTCCGGGTATTGGGCCTTGTTATCCTGAAATCGATGTCTAAGATGCTTGATGAGATCCGGCAACAGCCGGAAGCTCTGGAACGCACATTGCGCAGCGGCCTTCGTGCCGCTCGACGTTTTCGGAAGCGTCTGGCCGGACGAAGGCCCCGGCTTATCATCCTGACGGCCCGAGGTACCTCGGACAACGCCGCTCATTTCGGACGCTATTTGCTTGAGATTACTACCGGGATCCCGGTATCTCTTTCCGCCCCATCGGTTTTCACGATGTACGGGGCTACCGTGGACCTGAAGGACACGCTCGTCGTGGCCGTCTCGCAGTCGGGCGAATCGACCGACATCAACCTTGTGCTCGAGCGCGCCGCGGAACACGACGCTTTCACGGCCGGCATCACGAACGAGTCCGGCAGTACGCTCGCCCATTTGACCCATGAACTATTTCTGGTCCGTGCGGGCAAAGAGCGAAGCGTAGCCGCGACGAAGACGTATACGGGTCAATTGTTGATGTTCTACCTGCTCGCATACGCGCTCGGTGCGCCGATCGATCTTGAAGATTTACACCGGATACCGGATTGGGCCGCGGCGGCGCTAAACGTCGAGCCCCAGGTCCGCGAGGTCGTGAACCGGTATCGCTTCATGACGGACACAGTGGTTGTCGGCCGCGGTCTGAATTACGCGAGCGCGCTGGAGTTCGCCTTGAAGCTGAAGGAGACGTGCTACGTCGTGGCGGAAGGCTTCTCCGCCGCTGATTTTCTGCACGGCCCGATCGCGATGGTTGAAGAGTCGTTCCCTGTGATGCTCTTCGGGGCAGGCGGGCCGACATGGCCTTCCATGCGGCAGATGATCGAGAAACTGCACGCCCAGAAGGCTGAGACTCTGGTTATCACCGACAAAGGGAATCGCGAGGCTCCGTCGCTTTCTCGAACGATTTCGCTGCCTCTTAAATTTTCAAGCCCGACGACGCAACCATCTGACCTGTACACGCCAATTCCCTATATCCTGCCTGCACAGACCTTCGCGGCAGTGCTTGCCGAGGAGAAAGGCCACAACCCGGACAGGCCACGCGCCCTCAGCAAAGTAACGCTGACGATGTAAGGGTAGTTGGAGATAAAAAGAGCGGGCCTGGAGAACTCGATTCGTCTCCCAAGCCCGCTCAGATGAGACTGCCAGAGTAATGTAGCCCGGCCGCGGCCCTTCCTGCTGCGGGCTAGTGGTACTCTTTCTCGTTCGCCGCCATCGACAACAGGATCTTCCTGTCGACGACGCTATCCTTGAGCATCTGCAGTTCGTCGGCAGGCGCACTGAGAGGCAGCGCAATCTGGCCCCCTCCCGCTGCCGAACGGCAGAGTCCCATCATGATTTCGAAGCCCTTCCAGGCGCTCGCGAAATTGCACTCGTGCACCTTTGCGTCATCATCAAGCCATTCGGCCATCTGCTGGATGTATGGCGGCATGTCGAGGTCGTAGTTCATTGAACCCTCGCCCGACCAGGAGCCGCTCTTCGTGACGGCTCTCCATCCGCCGCCCGTAAGAACTTCGGCGTATCCATCCGTGCCCTGTGCGCCGATGCGGCACTTGCGCCACCAGTAATCCACCTCGGGCACATCCGGCGCCCCGGCGCCGCACTCGACGATGCCGCGGACTCCGTTCGAGAACTGGATGAAACCGCCGATGTAGTCCGGCGACGGGTGGTTGTCGGCGAGTTTACCGCGCCCGGCAGCCTGCGCCATCACCCAATCAGCCGCTCCATCACCGTTGTACCAGCTCATGTAATCGATCAGATGGGAGAGCATGTGCGTCATCCAGCCGGTTGATGTGCCATAGACGGTGTGCACACGGCCCAGCGCACCGCCGGCGATGACTTCCTTCACCTTCCGGTAATGGACGCCATAGCGGTGCTGATGGCTGACGACGGCCTTGACGCCGCTTTCATCAAGCAGCTTCTTGACCTTCATCCCTTCGATCGTGTTCAGTGCGACCGGCTTCTCGAAGGCGATGAGTTTTGCGCCACTCTCGATTCCGACACGGATTAATTCCGAGCGAATGCCCGGCATGGTGCAGAAGCAGAAAACGTCCGGCTTAACTGCGGCGGCCACTTCGGCCGCGTTCACGCCCTTCACCGAAGCGCCGACTTTAGCGGCGGCCGCGTCGAGGCGCGCCGCATCGACGTCACAGACGCCGGCGACCTCGAAACGGCCATTCGCCTTGAAAGCGAGGGCATGGTGCATGCCGCGCTTGCCCATGCCCACAACGACAACTTTATATGGACGGCTCATGCACGCACCTCAGGCCTGCGCCTTTTCCCACTCGAGGACCTTTGCGATCGTGTAGTCCACTTCCTGCTCGGTCAGCTCGGGGAACATCGGCAGCGAGATGCAGCATGCCGCGTTGCGCTCTGAGTTCGGGACCGGGCCGGCGATCCGGGCCTGCTTGCCCCACGGGTATCCTTCCTGTTGGTGGATCGCGATGGGATAGTGGCACTTCGCGTCGATCCCGTTGCTGGTCAGGAAGTTGAGCAAGTTGTCGCGATGGGCAGCCTGCTTCGTTTCGATGACATAGAGGTGGTAGACGTGATAGTTGCCTGGCACCTCGTAAGGAAGGGTGAAGGTCTTTGCCCCAGCGAAGCCCGCTGTATACCGGGCAGCCCACTTGCGCCGCAGATCGCTCCATTCCTTGATGTGCTTCAGCTTGGCGCTGAGGACACCGGCGTGCAGATCGTCGAGGCGGCTATTGAAGCCGTAACTGTGCGCGGAGCGCTTCACTGAACCGTGGTTGCGCAGACGGCGGACTTCTGCATCCACATCGGCCCGATTCGTGACGACCGCACCGCCGTCACCGAACGTGCCGAGGTTCTTCTGGATGATGAAGCTGGTGCAAGCCGCATCGCTGAGCTCGCCGACTTCGAAACCGTTGCCACGGGAGCAGATGCCCTGGGCGTTGTCTTCCACCACGAGGAGCTTGTGCTTGTCGGCAATCGCGCGGATCGCCTTCATGTCGGCAGTCTGGCCATAGAGATGCACCGGAACGATGCACTTGGTCTTCGGCGTGATGGCGGCCTCGATCTTTGCCGGATCGATGCAGTTCGTACGCGGGTCGGAGTCAACGAAGACCACGGTCCCACCGGCGATCCAGATCGCTTCAGCAGTGGCGAAGAACGTGTTCGTCGTCGTGATGCACTCGTCGCCAGGGCCGATGCCGAGGGCCATGAAGGTCAGCCACAGAGCGTCGGTTCCATTGCCGACACCGATGGCGTACTTCGTGTTGTGAAACGCAGCGAATTCCTTTTCGAACTTCTTGAGCATTGGGCCCATAACATACTGGCCGCTCATCAGGACTTCGTTGATATTCGCGTCGATTTCCGCTTTGATGTTGTTGTATTGGCGGACATGACCATAGAAGGACACAGTCATCTGACTCATTGGGATTGGACTCTCCTTTGCTCTCGCAGGCAATTTTCCATGCAGAATTAGTTCGCTCCCGAGGTTACTTCAACGGAGTAGTGATCGGGGTCGCGCCAGCCCCGCTTTAACGCGTGGGACCGGCCTCTGAGACTGCCGGCTGATTACAAAGACCTTCGGTGTAAGAAATCTCCGGCAAGCTCAGTTTCTCAAGTGTACATGAATCGTACACCTGAGACTAGTGGCAATCCAGCCCAAGTCTCTGGACCAATTCCGCTTCGGTATACCACTCCGCATGCGCGAAGCACGCGGAGCCGTGCGTCAGCGGGCCGCGCCTGGTTGTGCTGAAGCTGAGCGGCTGCCCGTCTCCGGCGAGGCGTAATACCCGGTGCGGGTTCGAACCACTGGCCTGCCGGGGGCATCGACGGTGACCCGGATGCGGCGGAATGTGCCGTCGAGAGCCTCGTTGGTGGGCGTATAGGCAAGGATGTATTGATTGCGGATCTCGTGAGCCACGCGGAGGGAGATATCTTCCACCTCGGCAAGCTCCTTTGGATAGTAAGGCAACCCGCCGGAGGCGGTCGTCAAAGCATCGATTGCGCGCTTCGCACGTTTGGCTTCGCGTTTTTCCTCCTCATTGAGGAGGCCGATCGCGAAAATGAGCACTTCACTCTGCTGCGCCTTCTGGATCAACCGCTCGATGGAGATGGTGCTGGTGTTGTCGTTACCGTCCGTAACGACTATCAGAACCTTCTTGTCCTTCTTGGCTTCCTCGCGCATGTAATCAATCGACATGCTGATGGCGTCGCGCATGGCGGTGCCGCCGCGGGAGTCGATGCGGGCCACGCCTTCCTCAAGTTTCTTAATGTCACTGGTAAATGGCGAGTCGAGGAATGCTTCATCGTTGAAATTGACGATGAAGACCTGATCCTGCGGGTTCGACGCCTTCACGAGTTGAAGCGCGGATGCCTCGACCTTCTGCCGCTTATCCTTCATGCTCCCGCTGTTGTCGATGACCAGGCCCATCGACACCGGTATGTCCTCGCGCCGGAATACCCGCAACTGCTGCAGGACATCGTTCTCGTACACCTTGAAGGCTTTCTGCGGGAGGTCGGTGACGAGATGCCCCTGTTTGTTGACGACGCTGGCGTGCAGCACGACGAGGCGGGTGTCCGAACGGAAGACCGGCGTCTCTTGGGCGTGCAACGCGCGCGCGAAGGAACACACAAAGAGGGTCGCGAGGATGATTCTAGTGAGACGGTGCATAGTATCCTAGCCGCCAGTACGCACGAAGCGGAGGCAGTCCACGCGGCTGGATTAACTTCACCTTGACGCGGCGATACTTTCCGTCTCGTTCCTTGTTGGTTGATGAATAGCCGAGCACGTATTGATTCCGCAACTCTATGCCGATCTTGGCGGCGATGTCCGGCAGATCATTAATATTATCCACTGGATAGTGCCTGCCGCCAGTCTGCTCCGCAATCTCGCTGAGCAGCCCGGGGCCGGCCATCTCCTCGGCAGTCCGGCCGCGGCCGCCGACCGGTTCAAAAATCCCTATGGCATAAATCTGGACGTCAGCTTCGCGAACCAGGTTCTTGATCTCGCTTTCCGTGTAGCGGCTGCTGTTGTCGCCGCCGTCGGAAAGGACGAGCAGGGCTTTCCGCGGGTTCCTGGCCTTCTTCATCTCATGCAGGGCAAGGTAAACCGCATCGAGCAGGGCTGTGCGGCCCTTGGACTGAGAGAAGGTCATCCGGGACTGGACGTCTTCCACGCGCGTAGTGAAGCTGACCGTCAGTTCAGGCTTTTCGTTGAATTGCACGAGGAAGAATTCGTCGTTCGGATTCGACGTTTTGAAGAACTGGGCCGCTGCCTGGCGCGACTTCTGGAGCTTGCTCCCCATGCTGCCGCTCGTGTCGAACACAAGCCCCACCGACAGGGCGGCATCTTCGCTCGCGAAGTGGCTGATCTCCTGCTCGATCTTGTCCTCTTCGAGCTTAAAGTGTTCTCTTTCCAAACCAGTGACAAAACGGTTCAAGGGGTCCGTGACGGTGACCGGAATCAAAACCAGGTTGGTATCTACACGGATGTTGCTGCGCGGCCCGGCAGATTGCTCTCGGGGGGTAGTCCTGGGCTGAACTGAAACCCGAGGCTCCTGCGCAGCGCCTCTGAGTTCCCCGCCTGCGGTACCGATCCATGCCGCTGGCAGCAGAACCAACCCAAGGCCGGCGATCATGATTTTTCTCTGCGCCTTCATGATCTGATAGCGGCCCTTCAGCGTCTAATGCGGCTCAACTCGAGTATATCACTCGGCTGCTCCGGACCCTCTTCCCGGAAGCATGAATAGCGTTTCCCCGCAGCGAGTTAACTCCGCTTTCTTTAGATGCGTGAAGCGGGTGAATGTTTCTCCGAATCTGCCGG
>JBDKSR010000348.1:0-13189 GCA_039680545.1 Bryobacteraceae bacterium
GGGCGTCGACCACCTTGCTGTCCGGCAACATGCCCGCTGGATAACAGAGCCACACCGGATACCAATAGGATTCAATTTCACGGGTGGCCGGCCAGCGGGAGCTCGCGCCGCCGTCAAAACCCTCGAAGGAGGGGGGATTCAGGAAGAGAGTTCTCATCAGACCCTTTGAGTTTAAGGTACAAGAAAAACCGGCACAACGCTCTGGTGGGGGTCATGCCGCTGGAATGCTCGCCAGTTTGTTCTCGAACCTGAAGGGAACCCGATCAATTTCCCCAATAGCCCACTGGGCAGGCCATCGCGGCCCGGGACTCCCCGGACAGTACAGCAATATTCGAGAACCGAATGTTCAGCTCAGCCCGCCCGACGATTCTGGTCTCGATGCGGCTGGAGACCTCGACAGGGAGGGCCAATCCGTCCCGAATCTGGTAACTACGCACAAATTCTACTTTTTTGAGGAAAATGGACGGATTTTTGACGAAACGGCCCGATTCACGGACAGGAAGAAAAGTATCCGGATCGATCCACAAATCACCTTTGAACAATCCGACCCGCTTCTTCTTCGGCGACAACTGGAAGACATAAACAGAACGGCCGTCGTGTTCGGAAGTTCCTTTGAACTTGAACTTGTAGTTATCTGTGTTGATCGCCACAGAGCCGAGCTTGCTGGTTTTTCCGTTTCCGTTCCTGCCGCCGTTTTTCTCGCCGTTTAGTGTCGCTTCGGCACCGGCGTTCGTGACTCCGTTACCCTCGGCGCTTACGTTCTGCGCCTCCGTTTCAGCAGTCAGGTAACGAGCGATTACGTCCTTCTTGATCATCTTGTCGCCAAGAAATCGGACGCCGTCGTAAGTGACTTGTCCTAAACGGGATACGCGGCGGAGAGCGTGGAGGCTTCCCGTCTTCTTCAGGCGGGGCAGTTGAGCGTCGATGTCCACATCCATGGAAATCTGTTCAACGCTTTTCTGCTGATTTTCGAGGGCGGAAAAATAACGGGACAGGATCTCGGTAGAGGATATGCCGCCAGTCGTGGCCGCAGCCACTGTGCTGGCGGGCTCATCAGCGAGAGCCTGTAGGCTCAAACCCAAAAAAATGATCAAAAAACTCTTCGACAGTCGCAACTTCTGACCTCAAGCGGCCGGGAAGACAAAATTATCTTTCGCGCAGGTGCCCGCACCCTAAATTTACCAATATTATGATGTTCGTGGCAACCGTTCCGTTCCGGGAAACCGCACTTTCCCCTCATATGCAGGTACGATAGAAGTATGGCGAACGTTCCGGTCGGTACTGCAGGGGAAAGGAAACTCCTTGTGACGGGAGAAGTGGCGATTGACTTCCTGGGCGTCGAGGAAGCAAGGGTCCTCGGGACGCCCTTCATGATCGCGTTCATGGAGTTGACGGCACGAAACTCGGTCAAACCGTTGCTGGAACCGGGCGAGGACACGGTTGGCACAACCATCAACGTGAATCATCTCGCCGCAACGCCGATCGGCATGCAAGTGACCTTCCGGACGGAAGTATTATCCGTCAATGATCGCCGTATTTTGTTTAAAATAGAGGCGTTCGACGAGAAGGAGAAGATCGGGGAGGGGACTCACGAGCGGTTCATCATCGATGTGGCTCGCTTTGCTTCGCGCCTGCAGGCCAAGCGGTCCGGCTTGTGACGGGCGGCCGTGGCCTGTTGTGAAGCTTCCCAAGCTAGTGTAATATAGAGAATTGCGGCTCTCGGCGTGGACCCTGGATACAGGGTTGCCTTCCTGAGTAGCTTCCCGAAACGACCAGAGACGAGGATTGTCATGTACGCAGTAATCGAGACCGGTGGGAAACAGTATCGTGTTGCCCCGGGCGACACGATTGACGTTGAAAAGCTGCCCGGAGAGGTTGGATCGGACGTCGAATTCGACAAGGTTCTGGCAGTGTTCAAGGACCAGGGCGAACTTGTGGCAGGTCCCGAAGCGGGGCAGGTAAAGGTGAAGGGCACGATCACCAGTCACGGGCGTGGCGATAAGGTGTTGGTGTTCAAGTTCAAGCGGAAGAAGCAGTATAAGAAGACCATCGGACACCGGCAGGACTACACCCGGGTGCAGGTCAGCGAGATTCTGGCGTAGGAGGGATCAATGGCTCACAAAAAAGGACTCGGCAGCTCCAAAAACGGGCGCGATTCGAATGCGCAGCGTTTGGGCGTCAAGGCGTTTGGCGGAGAAATGGTCCCCGGCGGCACGATCATCGTTCGCCAGCGCGGAACCAAGATCAAGCCCGGCGTGAATGTAGGACTCGGCAAGGATGACACCCTGTTCGCGAAAGTCACGGGCGTTGTATCCTTCCGGGACCGCGGCCGCATGGGCAAGTTTGTCAGCATCACGGCGCCTGGAAAAGTCGGCCAATAGCCAACCGGCCCCTGTTCGCGGTGTGCTCAACAAGGTCGCACTGAAGTAATTCCTCGGGGCCGTCTTTCATGTTCATTGACGAAGTACGGATACACGTCATCGCCGGCGACGGCGGCAACGGTTGTCTTGCGTTTCGCCGGGAGAAGTTTGTCCCCCGCGGCGGACCGAGCGGCGGCGACGGTGGGCGTGGCGGCGACGTGACCTTCGTTGCCAACCCGCACTACAACACACTCCTCCATTTTCGATTCAATCCTGAGCACAAAGCCGAACGTGGCAGACACGGTGAGGGCAGCAACCGCACCGGCCATGACGGAAATTCGATCGAGGTTCCAGTGCCCGTCGGGACTGTTGCCTATGATGGGGAAACGGGCGAACTGATCCACGATTTCACCCATCCGGGTGAGCATTTCGTGATTGCTCGCGGCGGACGCGGCGGCCGGGGAAATGCCCGCTTCGCTACGTCGACTCATCAGGCGCCCACTGAGCACGAACCGGGCCGGCCGGGTGAGGATAAGCACCTTCGGCTCGAACTAAAGTTGCTTGCCGACGTCGGTCTGGTGGGCTTTCCGAACGCGGGGAAGTCGACGCTCATCTCGCGAATCTCCGCGGCGAGACCGAAAATCGCTGATTACCCGTTCACAACGCTCGAGCCGCACCTTGGTGTCGTGAGTCTGGATGGAAACCGAACTTACGTGGTCGCTGACATTCCAGGGTTGATCGAGGGCGCCCACCTGGGACAGGGACTTGGAACGAAGTTCCTGCGGCACGTCGAACGTACCCGGCTCCTTGCTCACCTGGTCGATGTATCCGAAGGCAGCGGGCGCGAGCCGGTTCACGATTTCGACGTGGTGATGACCGAACTCGCGAGCTTCAGCCAGGAACTCGCCGGGAAACCGATGCTTGTGGTGGCGACGAAACTCGATGCCGCACAGGACCCCGAGCGCATCGAATCCTTGCGGCAAATGGCGATCGGGCGAGGTTTACCCTTTGTGGAAATCTCAAGCGTCACGGGCCAAGGGGTGGAGAAACTGAAACGCCTGATGGGCGAGATGGCGCTCCAATCCGAAGCCGAGCCACCTCAACAGCCGTAGCAGGCCGTCAGGCTTTGCTTCGGAAGATCAGTCCGTCACCAAGCAGTTCTTCGAGCAGCGGCGATTGCGGATAGGGGTGGCCCTTGTAGATCCTGAAACCCTCTCCAAGTTCGATGCCCGCCCGGCGGCCACACTCGCGGGACCAATTCTCCATCGTCTGCAGGTAGTTGTCCATCCTGTGGTGCGCGAGCAGCCAGTCGCGCTGGCTTCTGTGGCGGGAGAGCATCATCTTCTTCTCTTCGAACACTGATTCCACATTGACGACAAAGTCCGGGAGAATCGGCTTTCCCTCCCGGTCCATGCCGCCAAGCGCATCCATGAAATACAAATGCGGGATCGAGGGCAGGGCAGGCGATGCAGTCAGATAGTTTTTGAGTGGCGCACCGAAACAGGCATCCCTGACCAGAAGGCTGGTCGTCTCGTGATCCGGCATGTAATCCACCGGCGATGCGGTGAGAATGAGATCAGGCTTCACGCGACGCAGAATCTCGATCACTCGCCGCCGCGCGCCATCGTCGGAAAAAACCACGTAGTCGCGGAATTCGGCGCAGATGTACTCGGCGCCGATGATCTCGGCTGAGTGCTCCGCTTCCTTACGGCGGATTGCGGCGATCTCTTCCGCCGGGTGTTCGGCGGAACCGCAGTCGCCAGGCGTCATCGTGACCACCGTGATCTGGCATCCCTTGGAGGCTAGAAGTGCCAGTGTGCCGCCCGCCAGAATTTCGGCATCGTCAGGATGCGCGTGAATGGACAGGACCCGCGTGCTCATGATTCCTTATTAAACCTTTCCGCCAGAGTATCTGTCAGCTTACGTGAGTGGTCAGTGGCTGTCTCAACAGCCGAAATGAGCATTGCGCGCAGCCCGTGACGCTCCAGTTCGTGAATCGCGGCAATTGTGACACCGCCGGGCGTAATAACCTGGTCCTTCAGAATCGCGGGGTGCAAGCCGGTCTCACGAACGAGTTTGGCGGCGCCGAGGACGGTCTGTTCCGCCAGCCGTGTTGAAACTTCGCGCGAGAGCCCCATCTTGAGCCCACCCGCGATGAGCGCCTCGATGACCATGTATATGTAAGCCGGGCCGCTGCCGGAGAGCGCCGTCACGGCGTGCATCAGATCCTCGCTCACAAAACAGACCACTCCCACCGCGCGGAAGATGCTCTCGACAATTTTTCGTTGTGATGCGGTTGCCGACGAGTTCTCAGACACGGCGGTTGCCCCTTCTTCGACAACCACCGGAATGTTCGGCATCGCTCTGAAGACGGGAATCGGCTTACCGATCGTCTCCTCGATCAAGGCAATAGGCACCGCGGCCGCGAGCGAGATCAGGATGTGATTGCGGCGAAGTACATCGCGAATCTCTTCCAGCAGACCCGGTAGCGCGGACGGTTTCACAGCGAGAATGACGACGTTCGCCCACTCGACAGCTTCGCGGTTACCTCCGGCGGTCACGCGGATGGAGAATCTCTTGGAGACTTCACGGGCGCTCCCGGCTGAACGCACGGTTGCGGTGACGTGTTTTCGGTCTGCCACTTTCCCCTTGAGGATTCCGCCTATCAGGGCAGCACCAATATTTCCCGCGCCAAGCACGGCGATTCGTTTGGAATCGACCATTTCGATCATTGTATCGGGTTGGATGAAATGCTGTGAGCGGGCAGCGGCCAAACGTAATTGCCGTTTAGTCTGTTTCCGTACGTAAAGTTCCGGTAAGTCTTTGCCGATCAATGGGTCGGGAGACTTGGACGTGCGTCCGGATACCGTCGAACAAACCGACATTGGCGCCCTTTGGGCGCTGAGAGACCTGCCGCCCTTTCCGTGGATCGCGACAAAGGTGCTGCAAATGTTCTCGGGCCAGAACGAAAACATCGAGATCAAGCGCCTGATCGAGCTCATACGAGCCGACGCCGCTGTCAGTTCGGAAATTCTAAGACGCGCAAATTCAGTACTCTACGGTCTGCCATCGAGAATTGCTAGCCTCCGCCATGCTGTTGTGATCCTGGGTATGGATCACGTGAAGACGCTGGCGATGACGACCGGGATGAACGCTTATCTTAGATCGGCGCTTCGGATCGCGGTTCTCCGGCGGTGCTGGCGTCACAGCGTGTGCTGCGCCTTGATCTCTGAAGTGACAGCGCCTGCGTTGGGTTTCCCGCCGGATCAAGGCTATACGGCGGGACTGCTTCACGACGTGGGACGCTTGGCTCTCCTGGTGAAATATCCACAGCCATATGCGGATCTTCTGTCGGTCGTGATGGAGAACAATTTCAGCCTGCTCGCTTCGGAACGGGACCTGTTCGATGTGGATCACTGTCAAGCCGGGGAGTGGCTTGCGAAGGAGTGGAATTTCCCGGAAAACCTGGCGGACGTCGCGGCGCATCATCATGAAGCGCTGGATGCCTCCGGCCTGTCCGGGGTTGTGGGCCTCTCCTGCCGGCTGGCGGACAGCCTCGGTTTCTCGGCGGTTGATCCGGTGCATCCGGAACGGCCCGAGCAAATCATCGAGGAACTGCCGCGGGCTGCGCTACAGAAGGTCCAGCCCAGCCTGAATGCCTTGCGTGAGAGGCTGCTTGGGAAAGTGAATGCTCTCGAGTAGGGAATAGCCAAATATCCGGTTCGCTCTCTGCCTTCTGCCCGCAGCACCGGGCGATATACTATTGGTGAGAGGATACTTGGCCGCTGGTCCATTTTCTGGGTGGCGGTAAGAAGAGTGCTCCCATGCGTCTACCGACAAGCCGGATTGCTGCCGTTGTATCGTCCATTTTGGTGTCTGCCGTTTTGTATGGCGGTACCGTGGCGGAGCCGGCGGCGAACGCCGGCCCGACCAGCACAACCGAGCGCGCAAACGCCTACTACCACTTCTCGATGGGCCACCTCTATACGGAGTTGGCCGGAACATACGGCAACAAGGGCGGATACCTGACGAAGGCCATCGAAGAGTTCAAGCTGGCGATTCAGGCTGATCCGTCGAACAGTTATCTTGCCGAGCGTTTGTCTGACGCGTACATACAGGCGGGTCGTCTCAATGATGCGGTGACCGAGGCGGAAGAGCGGCTGAAGAAGAATCCGAATGCGCTTGAGTCGCGCCGCGTGCTTGGCCGAATCTATGCCCGGTTGATAGGAGATCCCCAGAACAGCCGCATTAATGACGAGATGCTCCGGAAGGCGACCGAGCAATACCAGAAGATCGTGGCGATCAAGGCCGACGATTACGACGGATGGCTGATGCTTGCCCGGTTGTACAAGATTGCGCAGAATTCGATCGAGTCGGAAAAGGCATTCCGCCGCGCCCTGGACCTCGACCCGTCGAGCGAGGACGCTATGACCGGGTTGGCGATGGTCTATTCCGACGTCGGTGATAACAAACGAGCCGTCGAGATGCTCGAGCGGCTCGCCCGGCAGAATCCGAACCTTCGCACGCTTACGACACTCGCAAACGCGCGCGAGCAAATGCGCGATTTCGAAGGTGCGGTGAAGGTGCTCCGGACGGCCCTGGAGATGTCACCGGGAAACATCGAGTTGAGGCGCGCGCTGGCTCAGGATCTGCTTTTCGGCGGCCAGGCAGCCGAAGCG
The DNA here is from genome assembly GCA_039680545.1 of Bryobacteraceae bacterium. GTDB lineage: Bacteria > Acidobacteriota > Terriglobia > Bryobacterales > Bryobacteraceae > JAEHDI01. Next base: position 7,040 of record JBDKSR010000348.1, read on the forward strand.
CTGAAGTTGTATGAAGAGATTGCCGTCGAGGATCCGAAGGATACGCAGACGTTCTTGCGGCTGTCTCAGATCTACCGGCAGCAGCGAAACTTCGCCAAGGCTCAGGAGGCGTCCGACCGGGCCAAACAGCTTGAACCGGACAACATCGAAGTCCGCTACAACGAAGTGAGCCTGCTGGAAGCCGAGGGAAAGTCCGACGAAGCCATCGCGCGTATGAAGGAGATGGTGGACGCCACGGAGAAAAAGTCGTACACCCCGGCGGAAGGAAACAACCGGACGATCCTGCTTGAGCGGCTCGGGTTACTTTATCGCTCCGACGAGCAGTACAAACTGGCGGTTGATGCGTTCCGGAAGATGGCGGAGGCGAATCCGGACGCAGGCGCACGCGCGGCTGCCCAGATTATTGACACATTGCGTCAGTCCAAGGAATATGCGCAAGCTCTCGAAGAGGCCGAATCGGCGTATAAGAAATACCCGAAAGACCGGATGCTAGCGATGGTGCGCGCCGCCGTACTGGCGGATGCTGGAAAGGGCGAAACGGCTGCCGCCGAAGTGAAGAAGTTGATTGACGGGCGAGACGATCGCGAGGCGTACCTGGCGCTCGCGCAGATTTACGACAAGGCCAAGAACTACACCGAGATGAGCAATGCGCTCGATGCCGCCGAGAAGGCGTCCGTCTCGAACGATGAAAAGGAAAGCGTGTACTTCATGCGCGGCGCGATGTACGAGCGCATGAAGAACTTCGACGCGGCGGAAGCGGAATTCCGGAAGGTTCTGGATGTCGATCCAGAAAATGCTTCGGCGCTGAACTATCTCGGGTACATGCTGGCTGACCGAAACGTCCGCCTGGAAGAAGCGCTCCGCTTCATTAGTAAAGCCGTGGAACTGGAGCCGTCAAACGGAGCCTTCCTCGATAGCCTCGGCTGGGTCTACTACCGCCTGAACAGGCTTGATGAAGCCGAAAACTACCTCCGCATGGCAATCGACAAGGCATCCCATGATCCGACCGTGCGCGATCACCTCGGCGACGTGCTTGCTCAAAAGGGACAGCTCAAGGAGGCGATCCAGCAGTGGGAAGTCTCTGTGAGAGAGTGGGAAGCCAGTGCGCCCACCGAGAAGGATCCTGTTGAGATCGCGAAGATTACCAAGAAACTCGAAGGTGCGCGCATCCGCCTGGCGAAGGAAACCTCGCTTCCTCCTGCCAAGCACGATTAGCCGCGCCCGCCATTTGGGGATTGCTCCGAAGTCGGGTCCGCTCTGCTCGTGTGCGAAATTCCAGGCAAAGTGGCAAGACGCCAACAGGACGCCTTGCCTATCGGTTATCGTTCCAGCCGATCTTTACGCTCGCCCCTGCGAAGGATCGTATTCCTGCCGGAGCCAGACGCGGAACCGGCTCTTCGCGTCCCATGTGTTCCCGGCAGAAGCGTAGTCGCACAGGACCATTTGGCCTCGCTTGTCCTGAGGACCGTTGGTGAAATTCGTTCGGAACGCCATCCAGATGTCACTTGAAGGAGATTCCACAGGTTCGAGCGGCACAAATCCTCCGAGATCTGTGGCGGGAAGCAGCGGTTCGTCGACCGGTGATCCCGGCAACCTGGAGTCACGCGCCAGCACAACCGGCCCTCGCACGATGGCTCGATGCGACTCCATTTCTGACCCGAGATGGATGATCCGCGCCCGCAGGTCCAGTTCCAACTTGACGCTATCGCCCGGATTCCACTCCCGTTCGATCTGCGCGTAGGTTCCAGGTTGCGGTGGATCGAGGGCGACACCGTTGACACTCAGCGCTGTGCGACTACTCCATGCAGGGATTCGCAGGCTCAGCCTGAACCTGCAACTCCGGGACGGGTTAATCGAAAGCGTGACGGCGTTGCCACGAGGGTAGTCTGTTGTCTGGCTGATGCCGACCCGCTCCCCAGTTCCAATCACGAAGGATGCGTTTCCTTCCGAGTAGAAGTTCACCACCGGCTGCGAAGCGCTGGTCATGAACGCGAAGGCGGGCAACAGCATCACTGCACGGGGCCCATTGGCGCTGCAGCAGTGTAGCGGCATGCCGCATTGAGGCTCTCCGGGCTGCCGGCTCCCTTCGAGCGGACTGTACTTGGCGAAGGAAGACGCGTCGGGAAACAGAGCGGCGAGGAGTGCATTATAGGCGCTCTGCTCGATCTCGTCAGCATAGTTGGGATCGCCGGTCAGCCGTAAAAGGTTATCGCAGAGTTTCATCCACGTCATTGTGACGCAGGTCTCCATCATGTGCCGCGCCGGGTAGGCTTGGCGCGCCCGGCCACCATACCAGCACTCGAGGCTTGAACCCGATCCCGCCTCGTTAATCTCCGCGTCGCGAATGTTCGCGACAGCTCTGCGGACGGCCTCCAGGTACGAGTTTTCCCCGGTGATCCGGTACAACTCCAGGAGGCCCTCGTAGCACGACATCATTTCGTAGGCTTTTTGACCGTTTGCCCAACTCCACCAGGAGCCTTGGCCACGAAAGCGTTCGGCAACCGGAACGCCGGCAAGCGCCTTTTCAATGAGCTGAGGCCCTTCGGCGGTCGACCATTGTTCCACGATGTACCTCGCGAAGCTCAGGAACCGTTCTTCCCCGCTTGCGCGATAGAGGAGCACGATAGGCTCCAAAACAGAGGAACTCGGCATCCCCCGGTAATTGCCGGTTTTTACGATGTTTGCCTTTCCCGGACCCACTTCCGACATCAAGTGGCCGGCGAGGCGTACCGCCGACTGCAAAGCCCGCTTATCTCCGGTCGCGTCGTGCCAGGCAAGCAGGCCGAGCAAGGTATACTTGCGGCCCCAGATGTCCCATTGCTGCAGATGGCTGGCGTCTGCGTAGTTGCCAATGTATCCATCAGGGCTCTGTGTGTCGATCAGTGACCGCACAGAGCGGTCCAGCTTCTCTTTAAACGCAGCATTCTTCTGGTACCGGTAGGCGTCCACCGCGGACAGGAACCACTTCCCCCAAAACTCGGTTTGCCAGTATCTTTCTTCCGTGCGGTGGCGAAACGCATCGACGAGGGGCTCGGAATCCTGTGCAATGATGCGGTTCTGAATCGTTCGATCGACCGCCGCCCCGATTCTTCCCCGCAGTTGCACGTCGTGCAAAGGGATTCGGCTGAGAGTGTCGGCGTGGCCGCCGCTCTTTCGACTGCCAGGAGCCTGAGTTTGGGCGGATAGGGCCCGCGTGCCGTAGGCGAGGGCCGCTGTGCCTCCAGCCCGAAGAATGTCTCTGCGCAATAATGAGGTCGACATAGCCGTTTCCTATCTTTGTTAACACGTTTTGGGTGGCATTCTGTCGGGCCGGGTTCGGCAAGCCAGACAATCCTTCACCGAGTCTGCCGCGTTGCCCGGTTCCACGCGCCTGCGTGTGATAGGATCGGAAGCTGCTTTTGCGAGTATCACTATGGAGCGGATCTGTTTCCTCTTAAAAGTGAAGGCCGACCGGCTTGAAGAATACAAGAAGCGCCACGCATCGGTCTGGCCGGAAATGCTGGCGGCGTTGCGAGAGACCGGGTGGCACAACTATTCCTTGTTCCTCCGGGATGACGGGCTTCTCGTGGGCTATCTCGAGACCCCAGATTTTGAAGAAGCGCGCAGGGCCATGGCCTCACGCGAGGTGAACGAACGCTGGCAGAGCCAGATGGCGCCGTTTTTCGAAAGCCTCGACGAGCGGCGTCCCGACGAAGGTATGTTGGCCTTACCGTTAGTCTTTCACCTCGACTAAAGAGGCAGGGAGAAGAAATGGCTGGGAAGTTGTCGGGGCTCGCAGCCCGCATGGACCGGCTGTATGAATATGACCGGGAGCCCGTAGCGGCTGGAAAGCTGCAATCGGGCGGGAAGTTCGCGGGGCTGTTCGCCGGTGAACACGTGGCCGCGACGGAATTCGTGATCGGCGCCTTCTTTGTCCTGCACGGCGTCGGCGCGCGCGATCTCCTGATTGGACTTTTCTTCGGCAATCTGCTGGCTGTCCTTTCCTGGACGTTTATCTGCGCGCCCATCGCGGTGAGGACACGGTTGACGCTGTACTGGTATTTGAGAAAAGTCGCCGGCCCCGGTCTGACGCTACTTTACAACATCGCCAACGCATTCCTTTACTGCATACTGGCGGGCGCCATGATCTCGGTGAGCGCTACAGCAGTCGGTCTGGCGTTCGGGATCCGGACTCCTTCGCTTAACGATTTCGCTCCCAGTAGCGCCGGCTGGGTGGTACTGACGATGGCCATCGGCGCCGCGTTCACAACCTTGGCGATCCTGGGTTTCGAAAAACTCAGCAAGTTCGCCGAAGTCTGTGCGCCTTGGATTTTCTGTATCTTCCTTGTTGCCGCAGTGGCCACGTTTCCAAAACTGGGGATTCATGCGAATCTTGACAACCTGTGGGAAGTTCTGAAAACCAAGGTCTGGAACGGCCAGCCAACCCCGGGCCAGGAGCAGTTCAGTATCCTGCACGTCGCGTTCTTCGCCTGGTTCGCCAACCTCGCGATGCATGTCGGGCTTTCGGACATGGCTCTTTTTCGTTACGCGAAAAGTTGGAAATACGGTTTGTACACGGCTTTTGGAATGTATCCGGGCCACATGCTGGCGTGGATGTGTTCCGGAATCATGGTGGCGGCGGTGAATCGCGAGATGAATCCCGGCCTGATGGCTTATGAGGCGGCAGGGTTGGCCGGAGTGGCGGCCGTCGTTCTGGCGGGTTGGACTACAGCGAATCCTACGCTGTATCGGGTCGGCCTAGCTCTGCAGACCGTAACGCCGAACTGGCCGCGCTGGAAAATCACGCTGGTCGCCGGGTTAGTGACGTCTGTGCTGTCAGTGTTTCCTGTGTTCTTTGTGAAACTGCTTGATTACGTGGCAATCTATGGCCTGGTGCTGATGCCGGTTGGCGCGGTCGTGTTCGCTGAGCACTGGATCCTTCCGAAGCTCGGTGTTGAGCAGTACCGGGCCGAAAAATACGGCTGGCTCGTCAACTGGAAGGCGCTCGCTGTTTGGATCGGCACGCTTGCGGTTTGCTTCGTAATGCCAATCCATCTCTATTTCCGCTGGTTGCCCGGATACCTGATCGCGCTAGCAGCTTATACGGGTCTGCAGTTGGCAGGAAACCGAAGGAAACCAGCCGCATCGGAAGGAGGGAGCCACTGATATGAAACGAACCGTTGCGGGCGCGGTCAGCTTGATCAGTCTGGCGATCTGCCTCCTATCCCCGTTTGCTTATCTCTGGGGGTACGTCAGCGAGAACGGTTTCAGACAAGTGCTTGTATCCGCCTCTCTCGGATGGTTCGTGGCGGCTACGATCTGGTCCGCGCAGCGGCCGAAGTGATGGCGCTCCGGCGGCTCGCCCGGCTTGTAAGTGCTTCGTTATAGCTTGAAGAAAATCTTGCGCTTATAGAGCCAGTAGCAGACGTACCACATAAACAGCAAGCTGCATGCGTGCAGGACGACTGGCGCCAGCGCTCCGACCCACGTAAAGTTCCCCGTGAACACCCCCACGGCCCGCCTGATCCCACCGCCGAAGAGAATACCGACCGAATAGATGAAAACCGAATTCATCCCGACGACAACCAGTGGGAACGCGAACTTACGGTATCCGCGGACTTCAATCAGCCAGAAGAACACCAGCATCATGAAAAGCACCCAGCCGGTGCTGTAAAGCGTGAAAGACGGCGTCCAGATGCGCTTGACCAGCGGAATGACCGGAGAGAGGGCCAAACCTGAGGCAAAGCAGGCTACCATCGATCCGGCCAGGATCTTAAGCTTCTGCGCGCGGGTTCGGTCACTCTTGAGCAAAAGCCCGGTCCACACGCCGAACAACGTCGTCACGGTACTGCTCAGGAAGTTGATCGTGACGTACTTGCCGGGGTAGTTGTACCCAAGCACGGCGTAGTCAAACATCTGGCCCACGTTGCCCATCTGTGAGAAGGGCCCCTCGGGTCCGGGGAATATAACGAACAGTCCCCAGTGAAAGACCAGCAGAAACGCTGCAGCGACGGCCTGCCACCGGAACCTGAGTTGCATGATGAGGAAGCTCAGGAAATATGTGAAGGCGATCTGGCTCAGAACATTAATGAGCTGGAAATGCAGCCGGTTCGCCGAGATACACATCAGGATCTGGCTGAGCAGAATCAGCTTAAGCGCCCGAGAAGAGAT
>JBDKSR010000349.1:0-3119 GCA_039680545.1 Bryobacteraceae bacterium
TTGGCAGGTTCACGTACCGGTTCAGGCGTCCTCCCAATTGGTTCACACCGGCCGGTTCGGAGTGGTTCACGTCGCAGGGATACAGAACCTCGATGCGCGCCGTGGGATAGAGCCCGCGCACGTGCGCCGCAAGGCCCGCTGCGTAATCCCGCAGCCAGTTTCGCAGGAAAGTGGCGTCGGCCCCATCGTTAACTGCTGGATCGTCGTCAGGCCCTGTGAACACGTATAGTGCCCGCCCCAGCGACGTGGCGGCCGCCGCAATGATTTCGTCGTGGTAGTACGCCATGCCGCCCGCGGTGTTCTCTTCGCTTTGATTCGTGTGGTACCACCAGCAAAATTCACCGAACTGTATGTCAGGGACGAGTCCTGCGTCCGACATCAAACCGGCTATGCAGGCGTACACCTGCTTCTGGTAGTCACTCACCGCCGTCACAAAGGCGCAGTGCGTCGAGACGAGGCTCCCGAATCCCACCGCAGTCGCAACATCCTGTCCGTCCGGATATTTCGAAGCGAAGCTGCTGGGCGGATTCACAAGCTCCATCGACGCCGAAACCACAATCTCACGCCCGCGTGCCTGGCACTCCTGAAAGAAATCGCTATGCCACGCCCTCGCCCCGCAGTTGAGCGCGGGCGACTGTGTTGGGTTGACCACCCAGGTGCCCGCCTGCCCTCCTTCGAGCGAGCCCGAGTAGGTCACCGTGCCGGTCGATCCGGGGGCGCTCTCCTTCGTGACTGTGAACGGAAATGAGTAAGCGGATGCCGGCGAGCGCGAAGTAATGGTCAGGACGCCGCCCTCGGCCGCAGCCCACACACCGACGTACGTCGAGTTGATGAAGTACTCGAAGTGTTTGGCCAAAACTGCAACATTTTCGTTCGGAAACACGCTTTTTCCGCACGTTTGACCGCCAATATTGAGGAAAATCTGGTCCCCGGAGACGAATTCACCGGCGAATGTCACCGTCACCGACGGAATCACGGCGTCCACGCGTTTCCGCTGATTCCACCAGAAGACGCCGATGTATTCGTTCATCGGCCCGGCGTAGCCCAGCTTGTCGAGAATCCAATGCAGGCGCGCGGGCGGCAGCTTGTACGTGTGATCGGTGCTGTAATCGAACGCGGGTGAGGCGTTCGTTACCGCCTCCAGCGCGTCGGGGACGTCACTCACAACGGCGGCTTCGAGAAAATCGAAATAAAAAGCCCCTTCCGACGCGAGGCACAGGGTGACAGTATGCTCTCCCGCAGCGACGGAAGAACGCAATTTTCGGCGCGTTACGACCGCCGAATCGACATCCAAATTGCAATCGAGTGTCGTCTCCGTGTCGCCGTCAAGCTGCACGTTGACCGCACCGCGATCGCTGTAAAGTGACGTGCCTACATAGAGATCGTGCTCGATGCTGCAGTGATACTTCACCGTCACCGAGTCACCCACAACCGTCGTGCACCGTGCGTAGCCACCAGAGAAATAGCCTGTCTCGACGACCCAATCGCCCATGTACGTGCACCAGGAGTCGTCTTCCTCGACGCGCACGCTATCCGGACCGGCAACGTGTAGCCCCAGCACGTCTGCAGGCCCCGCGACGCTCCAGTTTGAGAATTCCGCTTCCCACTCCGTATCTGTAAAGGCCGCACCATCAGCCAGTTGCGGCGCGAACGTCAACCACATCTGCCGAACCTGAGGAATGCCCAGTGCGGTGAAATCCAGCGTGACGCGCCACGTGACGTCCGAGCTGCCTCCCGTAAACGCTGCGACCGTCCCGGTTGTCCTCAAACGTTCGTTCTTCGCCACGGCGTACATGCGGATCATGTTGCCGTCGCAACCTGGCCGATTCGCGTAAATGTGCAGCGTCGCGCCGTCGGTTTCCGCGCGCAGCGGGATCAACGCCCCGAGGCTGGTCCAATTCGCGCCGTTGATCTGCGAAGCGAGTGCGACGGCGACGTCGGCCGCCGAGGGGAGTGGTTCCTCGTTCGGAACGATGTAATCAAACGCGTAGTTCAGGTACCAGAGCGTCAGCCGGTCGTAAGGAGCAAGGCCGTTGTTTTCGATCACGAAACTGGCCCCCGCCGCACTGTACGTCCCGCTCACCTGCTCAGCGTTGTCGAAAAGGCGAATCTGTGCCGTCGTCCCGTCGGGCCGTGCGACGTCGAGATACGGCCAGTCAATGGTCGCGTACTTCGGCGAATCGAGCGGCATCAATCCCGTGTAATGAGCGTCGAAAGTGAGCGTCAATCCGTCGAAATTCGTATCGGGAAGATACTTCAAACGGGGGTGTTCGTAAAAGTTGTCAGCGTCGTAGAGGATCACGACGGCGAAGTCGGCCGGATCGCGAAAGACACCGCTGACCTTGAAACCCGTGGAACTCGCCGAGTGGACTGCTGCCGCCGCTCCCAGTCCGTCAAAACCACGCAACTGAACCGTGCGGTTCGGCTGAAGCTTCTGAATCTGTTCCGGCAAAAAGAGGGCCTCCCCGTCTTGATCATAGGGTCGGCCCTCTTGGAGAACTTAACTAAACAGATTCAAAACAGAACGTATCTTATTCTAATTAAGGAACTAACCAGAATTTCACCGGATTGTGACCGGCATGCTACCTCAGAGGAACTTTACGCAAACCGGTGAGCCCATTTCGATCACCTGCCCGGTCGGGGTCAACTTGCCGGTCTTCGTATCGATTCGATAGACCACCGCGTTGTTGCCCTTCTCGTTGGCGGCAATCAGGATCGTTCCCGTGGGGTCGATTCCGAAGTTCCGCGGGAAATTCCCCTGCGTCGGAACCAACTCGATCAGCCTGAGTGTGCCCTTCTTCTGGTCGATCGAAAAGACCGCGATGCTATCGTGTCCTCGGTTCGAGCCATACAGGAACTTTCCACTCGGATGTACTTGAACCTCAGCGGTATAACTCGTTCCCGCGTACCCCTTCGGCAGTGTGGTGACCGTCTCGATCTCTTTCAGCACGCCCTTCGACGCGTCGTAGTTGAACGCCGTCACCGTGTTCCCCATTTCATTGATCACATAAGCGAATTTTGCGCTCGGATGGAACGCGAGATGGCGCGGTCCGGAGCCGGGAGCGATCGTCACGAAGGGCGGGGTGTTGGGCGTGATGGTGCCCTTGCTCGTGTCAAGC
>JBDKSR010000350.1:0-1794 GCA_039680545.1 Bryobacteraceae bacterium
AACACGACCGGCTTTGGTCTTCTGAATCTCCATCTGCACTTTCCCATTCGCAGGAGTGAAGCGCAGAGCATTATCCAAAAGATTGGCGATGGCTTGCTCCAAAAGGCGCGGCGCACCACGGATCAGCAGGGGAGACTCGGGCGCCAGCACATTGAGATGCACTTGCGCGGCCTCAAACGCCGGCCTCAGGTTTTCTACCAGCTCGCGAGCGAGCGCTGGCAGGTCGACAGCCTCGAAGTGGAGAGACAGATCTTCGCGCGCGAGACGCGCGAGCAACAACAGTTGATCCACCGTGTGACTCAGCCGGCGGGAATCCTCCACGATCCCGGCGATGACATCCTGATATTCGGCCGGGGAGCGGGGCTTTTGAAGGCAGATTTCGCCCGAAGCTCGGATGGAGGCCAGTGGATTCCGGAGCTGGTGCGCGGCGTCCAGGCTGAACCGGTCGGTGCGCTCGAGGAGTCTGCGGTAGTTCTCGAAAGCTTCGTTCAATGTGAGAGCGAGCTGGCCGAGTTCATCCGTCGCAAGCGGCGTTTCGATCCTTTGGTCCAGACCGCCCTGGCGAATTTCCCGGGCTGTCTTGAGCATCGAACGCAGCGGGCGGAGAAGGTGATCAGAGACGCGCCAGGCAACAAAAACGGCCGGGACCAAAGCACCGGCCATGATGCCGTAAATAATCAAGAGCTCCTCCGTTTCCTCAGCTACCTCATCCGGGTGCTCCCGCCGCTCGTGCAGGTTGAACACGTAAAGGCCGCTGCCCAGCAGGAGGTAAATCACGCCGGTGAGAGCAAGAAGCCAAAGCATGAATTTGACCCTGAGGCTGAGTTTCATGGAAGTTCTTTCAGAACGAAACCAACACCGCGCACTGTGTGCAGGAGGGGGTTCGAACGATTCTTGTCGAGTTTCTCGCGCAAACGCGAGATGTGGACATCCAAGGAATTGTCGAGGGACGTCGTCCATGCCCGTTGGCGCCAGACTTCCAGCGCCAGCGTTTCGCGAGTGACAACGGAACCCTGCGCCCGCGCGAGCCGAACGAGGACGTCGTATTCGCGTGGTGTCAACTCCAGGGCCTCACCGCCGCGACGAACGCGCCGGGAAACAGTGTCGATTTCCAGGTCACCAATATGCCAGAGGTCGGGATTGGCGCGTTGGAAGCGGCGCAGGAGAGCACGGATGCGGGCGACGAGTTCGGCAAACGCGAACGGCTTGACGAGGTAATCGTCGGCGCCGCCTTCCAGCCCACGGAGACGGCTGTCCAATTCTCCCCGGGCCGTGGTAACAATCAAGGGAACATCCGGGCGCTTGGCCCTGAGACCGTCGATCAAATCAAAACCGTCGCCGTCCGGAAGGCCCAAGTCGAGAACCACGACCTCGACAGGTTGTTCCTCCAGAAGCCGACGAGCCTCAGCAAGAGTGGACGCATGCACGACATTGAAGCCGTTTTCTCCAAGGCCCTGGCTCAGGCTGCGTGCGAGACCGGCATCATCTTCAACGAGCAAGAGGTTCATCGTGCTGGACTTATCATTGCGCGGGAACGCAGGCGGGGAAAGCTTACAAATTATTAAGGAACCTTTATTTGAACTATATTCTGCGCTTACGTTCAATTGCGTATTCGGATGCACATAATCCTGAAGAATACCACGAAATGCGCAGCCGCGGTTCTCGCGCTGGCGCTGCTGACAGGTTTCCAGCTGTGGGCAGCGGCGCCCGTCCCAACCGAGACCAATTCGGCAACCGTCGCCCAAGTGCCGCGAAAATTCCAGGCGGTGGCGCGTATCAAAATCAGCGGATCAT
>JBDKSR010000351.1:0-3242 GCA_039680545.1 Bryobacteraceae bacterium
TTGAACAGAATCTGGTACTCCTTTTCGGCTGGGACAACCGTAATCGAGCGGTCAGACTCTCCGAGGGGAACCGGCTCGTATGTCCCTGTGACAACGATTGTCTCTGTGGAACGAGGTGGGGAAGGACTCTGACAGAGACAGATCACAGGAATGGCGAGCAGCAAACGGAAGGTCACGCAGCGATGTTGGCATCGAAATCGGCTTCCGGCAAGGCAAGTTTGCTCTGCGATCAAATGATTTACGACTGTACGTTAATAGTTGAAAGAGTCAATCATCTTTGCTAGACTCAAGGCAGTGAAAATCGAAAGCTATTTGACGGAAAGTCCATTGTTTGCCGTCACGAAGGCGGCCCGCGCGCTCGACGCGAGCCTCGATCACGCCTTAAAGGGCGAAGGCCTGACGTTCTTTCAGGGACTGGTTCTGGCGGCGATCTTCTTTGAGGACCCGGCCATGGCGAGTCCGTCCCAGTTGGCGGAGGCTTTTTCGACAACGCGCGGCAACATGAGCCACTGCCTTTCTTTGATCGAGGCGCGGGGCTTCGTCAGACGGCAGGTTGACCAGGACGACGCGCGTGTCTTCCGGATTGCGATCAAACCAGAGGGTAAGAAGTGCGCGCTGCGCCTCATACGCACGTTTGACGGGTTGCAAAACGGACTCGAGCGGGAGCTTGGAGTTCGAACCGTCCGTCAAACATTGAGGACCATCGGCCGAATTGAAGCGCTGTGCGAGACGTTGACGGCAAAGCAGGGATAGGTAACGAACAACCCGGCACCCGGGGACAGGCGCAGACGGATCTTAGCTCAATTTGGCCAGAGCTTGGTTGATCAGGGGGAGAAACAAGGGCACGAGCACAGTACAGAGCGTCAGCACGGCCGCCCAGCCAATGAAGTCCAGGATCTCAGGCAACGGGGTAGGCCTGCGGAGGTCCTCTTCCCGGGCGATCCGCATACGCACCGCAGCCGCGAGACTTGGCGGCGCCGAAATGTTCCCGATCGCTGTGTTCAAGATCGAATCGACGTCGGTCCAGGCCTCCAGCAACGCGCCGCACTCCTCACAGTGCGCGGCGTGACCGCCGGGGCCTTGCCGCAACAGCTCTTCAAAATCCGGACAGGCCATCACATTTCTCCTTTCCGGACTCGCTCGCGGGCCAATTCCGCCGCGAGAGTCTTCCGCGCCCGGAACAGATACGTTTTCACAGTGCCTACCGGCAAGCCGAGCATGTTCGCAACCTCATCATACGACTTCTCCTGCATATAAAAGAGAACCGTGACCTGACGGTATTTTGCCGGAAGCCTGTCGAGCAATGCCGTCACGTCTGGAACGTCTTGGGCGAACCAGTGTCCGCCGGCGCGTTTTTCGGCCTCGTGACGTGTGGCCGGCTGGTCAAGAGACGCCGTGAGAATACTTCCGTGGCGCAGGGCGGTCAAGCAAACATTCCGGGTGATTGTGTAGATCCAGGTGGAGAGTGATGACTCGCCACGGAAACCCGGCAGCCCCTTCCACACGCGGACCAACGCGTCCTGAGCGGCTTCCTCGGCTGCGGCGCGGTTTCCGAGCATGGAATAGGCGAGGCGAAAGATCTTGTCCTGGTATTCGCGGACGATCCGCTCGAACTCTTCCGCCATAGATCTATTTAGACCACAGCATGCAGGCCCAAAGTTTTGAAACATTGAGGCCGAGGCCAGGGTCACAATTGGCAGGAGGAAGGAAAAGTGCTTCTCGGTGTTTTGATTCTGTTGTCGATGTTGGTTGTAGTTCTGGCAATCTTGTGGCTGCGATACCGCAACCAGCAAATGCAGCATCAGGAGCGCATGGCGGCGCTTGAAAAGGGAATTCAGGTGGTTCCGGCGAGCCGCCCCCCTGTGCCGTGGTCGCCCCGCGTCTACCTGCTTCGCGGACTCATCTGGAGTCTCACTGGTGCTGCACTGACAGGTGGACTTCTTGGTGTAGCGCTAACTGCTTCGCGGCCAGCCCTGCCTCTGTCGGTGGAGAGGATGTCCATAAGGGCCAAGAACGTAAGCCGGAACCTCGAAATCCCAATGGATCAAGCCATGGAGATCGTCAAAAATGACGAGGCTGCTCGTGCTACGTCCCGAGTAAACGAGATGCCGCCGGCCATCGCCCTGTTCGGATTGATCCCGTTCGGCGTCGGGTTAGCGTATCTAATCTTCTATTACAGTGACGAATCGCGGAAGAGGCGCGCGGCCGATGCCCCGTCCGATTTGTCCTCGTCTCAAGTCTGATAGAGATCAGCGTTTGCGCCGGGAGAGTGAAGCTCTTGACTCTGTGCCTCAGTCCAGGGGTTCACTTCTTCAATGCTCTTATTCCCTTTGGACCCGTGGACTCGAGTTCTGCGTTAGACCCCTTTTCGCAGGCGGATCGCCTGGTTCGCCTCGAATCCACGGATCCAAGGGGAATCGGACGTGAGGCCCTTCCCGATTTCCGGTAGTGGCAGGCCCAAAACGAGTCTCCAAAAGAGACGGTTTACTCCGCAATAGTGTGATTCATCCACCGGTGCCGGGACCGGGGCGGGTCGCGATTTCGGGTGTCTGCGGGGAAACTGGATCACGGCTGAATTGCCAATCCGTGTAATTAGTTGGGAGAAAAGGGGATCTAATCGAAGGGAAGTCCGAGTAAAAGTTCTGTTAATTCGCTTCATCCCTGCAACCTGTATCCCCCCTCCTGCATTCCAATAAGTAGGAGGGTAAGAGCGATGAAAGGGATACGGACTTGGATGATGGCGGCGGTGGCGGCCGTTCTGTTCGTGTCGCCTGGATTATTGTTGGCGGTCAAGGGGCCAAAACCACTTGCCGAACAGGTACGTCACGAACTGGTCATGCTGCCGTATTACGGCGTCTTCGATAACCTGATGTTCAAGGTGAACGGAGACACGGTGACGCTGATGGGTGACGTGACGCGGCCGATACTGAAGAGCGACGCTGAGAACGTGGTGAGACGGATTCCTGGTGTTAAGTCCGTCGATAGCCAGATCAACGTGTTGCCTTTGTCGAGCTTCGACGACCACATTCGGATGCGCGAACTTCGAGCGATCTACGGCAATTCGGTACTGAGCCGTTACGGCTGGGGTACGCAACCGTCGATCCGCATCATCGTCAACCGCGGCGATGTTCGGCTGGAAGGGACCGTCATGAACGAGGCTGACAGGAATATTGCAGGACTCATGGCGAATGGCGTATCAGGCGTATTCTCCGTGACCAACAACCTTGTGGTAAAGAAGTCGT
>JBDKSR010000352.1:0-2248 GCA_039680545.1 Bryobacteraceae bacterium
GTGCTGTTCCCCGAATGGAAAGGGATCGACTGCCTCGTCCTTCGCGACTTCCATCACCGCTACACGGTTGATGAGCATACGCTCGTGTCGATCCGTGCGCTTGAGGAACTGCGGACTACCGCCGACCCGTCGCGGGCGCAATTCGCCGAGCTGTTCGCGGAGATTGAGCGGCCCGGCCTCCTTTTATTCGCACTTCTTTTCCACGATGCCGGCAAAGCCGCCCAGAGCGGCGTTCATACCGACGAGTCCGTTCGCCTCGCCCGAGAAGCCATGGCGCGAATCGGTACGCCCCGGGATGCCGGTGAGATGATTCAGTTCCTGATCGAGCGCCACCTTGACCTGTCGGCAGCCCTGAATTCACGAGACCTTGGAGAAGCCGCTACGGCAAAGTATCTTTCTAACCGGGTGGAGACGGTCGAGCGCTTAAAATACCTGACGCTTCTCACCTACGCCGACATCAGTGCCGTGAATCCCACGGCCATGAATCCGTGGCGGCTTGATCAACTGTGGCGTCTCTACATGGTTGCGTACAACGAGCTCACTAACGAACTCGATTCGGACCGCATTGAGCTTCCCACAGCCGATTCGCCCGCGAAAGCCAAGTTCCTTGAGGGCTTGCCGACCCGATATCTCCGCACGCACACGCCCGAAGAGATAGAGACACACTTCCAGCTCTGGCGTAGCGGCGCCTCCCGGGGTGTCGGGATCGATGTAAAGCGATTGAATGGGGTGTATCTGCTCACGGTTGTGACGTTGGATCGCCCGTTCCTCTTCGCTTCTCTCGCCGGAGCTCTCGCCGGCTTTGGCATGAATATTCTCAAGGCGGAGGCTTTCGCGAATCGGCGGGGAGAAGTTCTCGACACGTTCATCTTCGCCGATCCGAATCGAACTCTCGATCTGAATCCGACCGAAGTGGACCGGTTCCGTTTCACGCTTGAGCGCGTGATTACCGGGAAGCTCGATGTAAGCAGACTGCTTGGGACACGTCCTAAGCCCCGCCGGCCTACCAGACAATTCCGCATCCGACCGAGCGTCTCGTTTGCCGCCAACGCATCACCTACGGCGACCCTCGTGGAAATCGTCGCGGAGGACAGGCCTGGGCTGCTCTACGATCTGGCCCGGACCTTCTCGTCTTCCGGCGCGAACATCGGTGTCGTGCTCGTCGATACGGAGGCGCAAAAGGCCATTGATGTGTTCTATGTCACAATGGGCGGCGCGAAACTGTCTCCGGCGTTTGAGGCTTCTCTGTGCGATGCGCTGCTCGCGGCGTGCCGGCCCGCTGCGTAGGCCGTTGAATCCGCCGCGCTCGCTTTCGTATCATTTTCTTTGGCAGAAAAAATAAACCTACCTTCTGACGGACCGGCTCCCGGGTCCTGTACGATCTCGGAGATCAGACAGCAACCGGAGACGTGGCCGGTCACATTTAAGCGCGTGTGCGACGCGTCCCTGGGCGAGATTGCTCCGCCGGTCATCACTGGCGCGGGCAGTTCGGCTTATGCCTCGATTGCGATCGAAGCGGCGTGGCCCGGCTCTCGCGCGGTGGCTTCCACCGAACTGCTGTTTGATTTTGAAGAGCCACTCTCCAAGCTTTCGACGGTCCTCTCGCTCGCGAGGTCCGGCGACAGCCCGGAATCCGTCGCAGTTGTGCAAAAGATTCGAGACCGGCTGCCAGGCGTGCGGCACATCGCGCTGACATGCAACCCGAAGGGGAAGCTTGCGAACTGGCCCGGTGTTGAAGCGGTACTGCTCGACCCGCGTTCGAATGACCGCAGTCTCGTCATGACGAGCTCGTACTCGAATCTTGTCCTCGCCGGCATCGCGCTTGCGCGTCCGGCTGAGCTCGAGAAAGCGTTGCCCGTGCTATGCGCCGGCGCGCGCAAGGTCATCGAGGAAGGTGAGCGGAAGGCGAAGGCACTTCTTGTGAAGTCGCCCTCGCGTGTTGTGGCCCTCGGCTCGGCTCCGCTTTTCGGGGCCGCACGGGAAGCCGCGCTCAAGGTCATGGAGACCACGGCCGCGCAGGTACCCGCTATCCCCGAGACCTATCTCGGCTTGCGCCACGGCCCGATGAGTTTCGTGAACGCCGACACGATCGTGCTCTGCTTTATCTCGTCCGACCCGAATCGGCGGCGTTACGAGATGGATCTTGTCAATGAGTTGCGTGCCAAGAAGATTGGCCGCTTGGTGGGGCTCGCTCCGGCTGACGCGGATGTTGCTGCCTTCGACGAGGTGATCAGCACCGGCGCAAGCT
>JBDKSR010000353.1:0-7550 GCA_039680545.1 Bryobacteraceae bacterium
AAAACTGGTCATCAGAACTCCTGCGTCACCCGCATCACTTCGTCCCAGGTCGTGACGCCTGAATCGACCTTGAGCCAGCCGTCCTCCCTCAGGCTGCCCATGCCATGGCGCCGCGCGGCGGCAGTAAATTGCGAGGCATCGGCATTCTTCATCACGAGGTCGCGGACTTCGTCATTCAACTCCATCAACTCAAAGATGCCGACCCGGCCCTTAAATCCCGTCCCGAAGCAGTGCTCACAACCCGCCCCGCGGAAGCAATTCAGCGTGGGGCCGCCGGGAACCGTACGCGTGCCGTCGGGGGCCTTACATTGCGGGCAAATGACGCGGACCAGCCTCTGCGCGAGAACCGCCACGAGCGACGAGCAGATCAGGTAATTCTCGACGCCCATGTCAGTGAGCCGCGTGATGGCGCTGGGTGCGTCGTTCGTGTGCAGGGTGGAATACACAAAATGGCCCGTCAGCGCGGCGCGGATGGCGATGTCGGCTGTCTCGCGGTCGCGGATTTCGCCGACCATGATGACGTCGGGGTCCTGGCGGACGATGTGGCGCAGGCCGGCGGCAAAGGTCAGGCCGATTTGCGGGTTGACGTGGATCTGATTGATCCCGTCCATCTGGTATTCGACCGGGTCTTCGATTGTAATGATCTTCCGGTCGGGAAGATTGATCAGCTTGAGCGCGGAATAGAGCGTGGTCGACTTCCCGCTGCCGGTAGGACCGGTAACCAGCAGGATGCCGTGCGGAAGCGACGTATAGTGCTCGACGCGCTCCAGCATGTGGTCGTCAAAACCCAGGCGCTGGAGGTCGTAGAAGTCTCCCGCCGACCGGTCGAGCAGACGCATCACGACGCTTTCGCCGTAAAGCGTGGGCAACGTCGAGACACGCAGATCGACTTCGCGCCCGAGTGTCTTGATTTTGATACGGCCGTCCTGCGGAAGACGGCGCTCGGCGATATTCATCTTCGCCATGAGTTTCACGCGCGAGATGATGGCTGCCTTCAGTTCGCGCGGCGGCGCCTCCTGGTTGTGCAGCACGCCGTCGACGCGGTAGCGGACGCGGAATTCCTTCTCGAACGGCTCGATGTGAATGTCGCTCGATCGTTTCTCGACCGCCTGCGCAATCATGGCATTGACGAGGCGTATGACGGGCGCCTCACTCGCCATGTCGCGGAGATGTTCGAGATCCTCGGACGCCTGCGCGGCTTCTTCATCCGTTTCGGCGGAACTCTTTTCGTCTTCCCCGTAATACTTGTCGATGCCGTCGAGGATTTCCTGTTCGATGGCCAACGCCGGTTCAACCTTCAACCCCGTGAACGCACGCACGGTGGAGATGGTCTCGAAATCCAGAGGATCGGCCATCGCGATCGTCAGCGCGGAATCGTGAAGGGCAAAGGGGATGAAACGGCACTGCCGCATGAAGCGGGAACTTAACCCCTCGATCTCAGGCTCGGCGGGCGGCGGACCCTCAATCGTTACAAACGGAATCGAGAGCTGCTCGGAGAGCGACGTCAGCACGTCCCGCATGGCGACGAAACCGAGATCGACAAGGATCTTTCCGAGTTTCTCGCCGCGCTCCCGCTGAATTTCCAATGCCCGCTCGAGGTCTTCGTGCTCGATCAGCCCGCGGGCGATCAACATCTCACCAAGTCGCATGGTTCAGAACACCTGCTCGTGAATCGCGGTCCGAAGGGCGTTGGCGTCGATGCGGCCCGCCTGATAGTCGACGAGCGTCTTGCGCTTCGCCTGGAGCACCAATTGCGCGGGCATGCCCGAACGGTCCTCCCATCGGAAGAAGAAGAGAGTGACTGCGACCGCCACCTGCTCGTCAGAGGGAACATCGTCGAGCGACGCGGCCGAATTGACGAGCATCTCTCGCATCAACTGCCTCAACACCGGCAGTCTCTCCAGCTTCCTCTGATGCACGCGCGCCACTTCTTCTTCGGAGATCTTCATGCGGAAGGGCGTGATGGTGGGCGTAATCACGAGGTTCACTTCAGTGGAGAACACGACACCGAATCCCGGCAGATACACGCCGCGAGTCGGGCCCAGCACATCGAGGGGATTCGTAACGTCGAGCTTCCCTATGCGCTGGTCAAAGCTCGATTCGAGAGCGGCCAGCGAGGCCCGTGTCACAGCACCCGGCTTCATCGCGGAGTGCGAGGAAAGCGCGGCCGCGAGCAACACGGCCAGGCACGCTAATCGCCTCACCGCTCACCCCCGATTTCGTTGCTCGCGCGGTAATAGACGTTGACTCGCTTCTGGAGCACCCGGAAGTTCTCCTCGACGGTGAGCAGATCCGCTTGCCGCTGTTGTTGGATCCGATTCTCGGACGCCGTCACGAGTTGCGCCAGGCGCTGTCCCTGCCGTACCTCAACCTGTGCGGCCGCTTTCTCGACAGCGGCATCGATCCGCTGGGCGACCTCCTGGCTGACCCGTGCCTCGAAGGCGGCAGTGTCCATCGCTGCCGGCTGAACTACCGGCGCCGGGCGCACCAGGCCGTGAGTCACAATCGCCACTGCCAGCATGGCCGCCGAGGCGAAGCCCAACCGCGGCGCGGAATTCCACAGCCGCCGCCAGAAGCCCGGCTCCAGAACCTTGTCCGAGACAAAGGCGATCCGGCGAGGGAGTTCCTCTTCGCGCAGCGCACCTAGCGCGGAGCGCGTCGCCGACAGCCGCGCTACCTCCTCGCGGCAAGCCGGACATACCCGGAGATGATCCTCAACAGCCTGCCTCTCAAGAAGCGTCAGCTCTTCGAAGAAATAACCCTTGATGTCAACCTTCTCGCAGCTCATTCCACACCCCGCGTATCAATAGGAGCCAGAATGCCTTTCAGAACCTCGAATGCCGAGTAGACCCGTGACTTCACGGTTGAAACCGGGCAGGAGAGAATCTCCGCCATCTCCTCGAACTTGAACCCCTGATAGACCTTCAGCAAGACAGCCTCGCGTTGATCTTCGGAAAGTCGATTGAGCGCCGATTCCACCGCAATCGACAGCTCGATCGGCTGGATACGGGCGGTAGCGCCCGGCACTCCACGAGAAACATCGAGAACCTCTTCCGGCCTCCGTTTTCGCAAATGCGAGAACGCCTCGTTGTGCGCAATCCGAAACAACCACGGGGCGAAGCGCGCTGCGTCTTGAAGCTTCCCCAAGCTCTGGTAAGCCTTGAGAAAAACATCCTGGCTCAGGTCCAGGGCGTCTTCCCGATCGCCGACCAGCCTCAGTAAGTAGTTGAAAACGCGCTTCTCCCATCGTGAAACGAGGAGATTGTAGGCCTCGACATTACCCTGGCGCGACTTCGCCACCAGATCGGGGTCCTCGACTTCCCGAAAGATCAAGTCTCCGGCTCCTTGTTGAATGACGCTCGGCAGGTTGAAAAAGTCTGCCGGCGGCTCGCACTTCCCGCTTTCCACCCGCCCCGCGCGGACCGGGCGTAAGCCAAACGCCGCCGGCTATGGGCTGGACGCCCGCATCACGCAGCAGCGTGTCTCGACAGGGACACCACTACGGGCTTCGCTAAGCGTACGAAATCAGAGTACTTCATCTCGATGACGTCGCGGTGCGTGCCCGCGTTGAAAGTGATGGTCTCTTCGGCGGCGAGCCTCCCGTCGACATACACCGGCAGACCGTTCAGGTTGCCGAATGGAGGCATCGCGCCCAACTCACAATCGAGGAACAGGTCGGTCAGTTCGCTCTCCGTCGCCAGGCGTAATCGCGATACACCGAGCATGGCCCGTAAACCCTGAAGGTCCAACATGCTATCGCCGGGTAAGACAGCCATTCCGTAACCGTTCTCGCTAAAAAAGACGACAGCCTTGGCGACCTTCTGTGCCGCAATATGCTCCGCCGACGCCAATTCCTTGGCCGTGTACGCAGTCGGATGAGCGTGGTGGGTGTACCGGACCCCGTTCTCGTCCAAATAGGCCAACAGCTTCTGCAGCATAGGCATAGCCATCTCTCCGCACGGATGCCTTGCCGTGCCAATCGGGTCCACGGAGAAAGTCCACCCACAGTGTAAGGCAAAATGCGGTGGTAGGAACCAGCGAATGACGGCTACTGGACGTTCATCACCCAGTAAACGACGTAACCCCAGGAGCACACGGTGTGCAGAAGCAAACGTTCGAGAGCGCTACTTTGGCTGAAGGAGAGGAACGCGGCGACAATACAGCCGAGAATGTAAATGGTTCCGTAGCTGAGTGATTCGATCCTCGCCGTTTCTCTCATCAGTAGCCTCCCATCGCGGCCGGTGCTGAGTGCCCCCCAAGCGGCGCCGCCGCATGCACACATGCGAGTGTACCACCGCACCACCCCATGACGACGTCGCGATATCCTTGAATTTGGCTCCCCACCATATGAAATACGCGGAATCCGTGCGATTTCTCTTCGCGCTGGGCAACGAGGTGAAAGCGGCAAAGCTCGGTTTGGAACGGATCGAGGCGCTACTCGGCCGCCTCGGCAACCCGCACCGCGCCTATCGCATCGTCCATGTGGCGGGAACGAACGGAAAGGGCTCGGTATGCGCCATGATCGAGTCGGCGCTGCGGGCATCCGGGCTGCGCACGGGCCTGTTCACGTCGCCCCATCTTGTGGAGCCCACCGAGAGGATCAGGATTAACGGGGAACAAGTCAGTCCCGAGCAGTTTGCGGCCGCGTGCGACAACGTTCACCGCGAGGCGGAACACCTCCTCGCGAATGGGACAATCGATTCGCATCCGACGTATTTCGAGACAGTTACGGCGATGGCTTTCCTGCTGTTCCGCGACCTGGGAGTCGAGATGGCTGTACTCGAAGTCGGTCTTGGCGGAAGGCTCGACGCAACCAACGTGGTGTCGCCGGATCTCTGTGTGATCACGCCGGTCGATTTCGATCACGAAACGTTTCTGGGGCGAAGCCTGGAGGCGATCGCCGGAGAAAAGGCCGGAATCCTCAAGCAGGGAGTTCCCGCGGTGTTCGCACCCCAAAGACCGGAGATCACAGCCATGCTGGAATCTCGGGCCGCGTCGTCGGGCGTACCGGTTCACTGGGCCGGGGAGTGGGAGCCGCGCGAACTCGAACTGCATCCACGGGGCAGCAGGTTCGTTGCCGTTGGCCGTACGGAAATTTCGGTGGAATGCCCGCTTGCCGGAGAGCACCAGGTGACGAATGCGCTCACGGCGGTAGCGGCGCTGGACGTATTGGGAGTGCCTGCGGCGGCGATCGGCGAAGGAATCCGCCGTACAAGCTGGCCGGGGCGTCTGGAATGCGTCTCGGAAAGACCGGAAATCATACTGGACGGCGCGCACAACCCGGCGGGCGCGCGCACGCTGGCCGCACACTGGCAGCGCTTCTACCGGCAGCGCAGAATCCGGCTGATCTACGCCGCGATGCGCGATAAGGCGGTCTCGGAGGTAACAGGAGCACTCTTTCCTCTGGCGGCCGAGGTGATCCTCACCGCTCCCGGGACGTCCCGCGCGGTCCGTCCACAGGCCCTTGCCGCGCTCGTCGATCACCCGAATCTGAAGATCGCGGAGGATCTACGCGAAGCGCTGCGGCTGGTCGCGGACGCCACGCCGCAAGATGTCATTTTCATTTCGGGCAGTTTGTTTCTAGTGGGCGAGGCGCGCGCGCTGCTCGTACAATAGAATGTGGTGTCCAAGTTACGCGCCTTCCTCTTCATCGACCCGCTAATTACATTCACAACAGCAATCATCGGCACGCTGTCCATTTTGGCCTCTTATTTTGACCACAGTGGGAACCTTTCGCACCGGATCGCGCGTGTCTGGGCAAGGCTTTTGCTTATTGAGAGCGGGATCCGTGTGCACGCGGAGGGTCTGGAAAAGATCTCTCCCGGCGGGAGCTACGTAGTCGCCTCGAATCATCTCAGCCTGATGGACACGCCGCTGCTGATGGCCTACCTTCCGCTACAGTTCCGGTTCCTGGCCAAGAAGGGCTTGTTCAAGGTTCCCTTTATTGGGGGCCACTTGAGCCGGGCGGGACACATCCCGATCCCCAGGGATGACGCGCGCGCCTCGTTGAAGGCGATGTCGGTAGCGGCGCGAATGCTGAAGGAACACGGCGTCTCGGCGGTCGTGTTTCCGGAGGGCGGGCGTTCTGCCACCGGGGAACTGACTGAATTCAAGGAAGGTGCTGCGTACATCGCGATCAAGGCGGGTGTACCCGTGGTGCCTGTGGCGATCGACGGCACCCGGGAAATCCTGCCCATGAATTCAGTAATGGTCACGCCGGGCAGGGTCAAATTGCGTGTTGGTGACCCCATTCCTACCGAAGGGCTCACGTTGCACGACCGCGACAGGCTCACCGGCAGGATCCGCGAAGAAATCTGCCGGTTGCGTGGCCAGACAGCACCGGTCGCCTCCTAAGCACCCGAAACACCGCCAATTCCCGCTACAATTGATACAGAGGGACCGCTGTGGACGCAGTCTGGGTCATTCTTATCGTTGTCGCCTTCGTGGTTCTGAGCCGTTTCACAGGTGGTTGAGGCTCGTCCGGGTCCGGCCGTGGGCCGGGCAACTCCTGCAAACTCTAATAGGGCCGCAACGTCACCGCCCCTGTGTCCTGGGTGAACCGGCGTAAGATACTGTAATGCAACGACGACAGTTTCTTGGCGCCGTCCCAGGTCTCGCGTTGGCGGGTCCGCGTCCCGCCGTTACGCCCGCCGCCATCATCGACACCCACATCCATTTCTATGACCCCACGCGCCCTGGGGGTACGCCGTGGCCGCCGAAAAGCGACACGCTGTTGTATAGGCCTGTCCTGCCCGAGGAATACGAGAAGATGATGCGGTCCTTCGGCATCACCTCTGCAATCATTGTTGAGGCAAGCGCCTGGGTAGAGGACAACCAGTGGGTTCTCGATCTGATCGCCGATCACCCGAAGTTCAGCGGGCTCGTGGGGCGAATCGAGGCCGGAATGCCGGGGTTTCAAGATTACCTCCGTCGATTCGCAAAGAACCCGCGCTTCCGGGGGATCCGTCTGGGCGAGGCGGCGATCCGGGAAAGGCTCGGCCAACCGCAGTTCGTGACCGATCTGAAGACCCTGGCGTCAGCAGGACTGGAACTGGACGCCGTTGGCGGACCGTCCATAATGGCCGAACTTGTGCGGCTCACCGACCGCGTGCCGGACCTGCGAATCGTGATCGATCATCTCCCCTATGACCCGCCCGAGGACAAGGCTGCACGCGAAGGCTATCAATCCGCGCTGCATGAACTTGGGAAACGTCAGCAGATTTATGTGAAGGTCTCGAACGTATTGCGCCGGAAAGGCGACACGGTACCCACTGACCTGAAATTCTACCGGCCCGCTCTTGACGAACTTTGGGACATCTTCGGTGAGGACCGTCTCATCTACGGGAGCAACTGGCCGGTGAGCGAGCGCAGATCACCGTATAAGCCTGTTCTCGATGTCGTTCGCGCGTACTTTGCTGAAAAGGGCCAGCGTGCGACGGATAAGTACTTCTCTAAGAATGCGATAGCAGCTTACCGTCCATACATGGCTCGCCGTTGATCGCGGCCGCTGCCGTTCAGCCCCGGCGCGATCTCGCGGCCATCAGTTCGTC
>JBDKSR010000354.1:0-2290 GCA_039680545.1 Bryobacteraceae bacterium
AGACCTGCTTCGGCCTTGCTTTTCACAAGTGCTTTCATAAAACGTCACTGTACAACGATTTCGGATTGTCCGCACGTCCGGCGGGTTCCGTTGGTATAGTAAACCTATCGTTGGGAGGACCCGTGACGCCTGTTCCCGATTTCCTCACTGCCCGGCTTGGGGCAAAAGGTTGGCCCGTGTTCCGCTTGGGCCTGTCCACGACAAACCGTCCTGGCGAAAGGACCGTTCGCGCCGCGTTGGATCAGGGCGTGAACTATCTCTTCGGTTACGCGATTGATACCAATTTGAATAACGTGGTTCGTGGAATGAACGCGGACCAGCGCAGCCGGGTGCTCATCGCGACGGGCGGCTACAACTGGATTTTCTACCACACATCCCTCAAAAAGTCGCTCGAAAACGCGCTTAAACGGCTCAAAACCGACTATATTGACGTGTTTCATTTCCTCGGCATCATTAAGCCGAAGCATTTCCCGCCCCGTATCCAGGACGAACTGGCTGAATTGCGCGCGGATGGCCGTGTGAGGGCGGTGGCCGTCTCCTGTCACGACCGGAAGTTCGCGGGTAGCCTTGTGGCGAACGGCGTCGTAGACAATCTGATGATCCGGTACAACGCCGCGCATCCCGGAGCCGAAACCGAAGTCTTTCCCCACACGGCAGCCCACAATAGCGGTGTTGTCAGCTATACGGCCACGCGCTGGAGACGGTTGTTGGCGCGCCCGAAGGGCTGGCCCGAAAATGAACCGGTTGCGACCGCCGGACAGTGTTATCGGTTTGTGCTTTCGAACCCCAATGTACACGTCGCGTTGACCGCGCCCAACAATGAGAAGCAACTTATGGAGAATTTGCGTGAGGTTCGGCGCGGACCTTTGCCGGAAGATGAGATGGCCTTCATGCGCCGCTTCGGAGCCTACGTTCACGACCACGCGGGCTGGTTCTGGGGTGGGTAGCGATCTGGAGGGTTGAGATCCCCGATTGCGTCAATCCGGCTTTCTAACGGACGGGCATCCGCAAGCTGCGCAAAGGCAGCTCTGAAACCTCAATATCTTCCTTATTTGTGGAGTAAATGACCCAAATCGAGCCGTTCTGCTCGATTGCGTGAGGATACTGGAAGCTGCCGGTTGTCCTGTTTCTGCGTCCGTAACGGCTGGGAGCGGCCTGTCTCCGCACTGCCACGGGATTCTCGAACAGCCATCCATCTTTACTGAATGAGATTGCCAGCGGATCTCGTTGTTTCTGATTGGGGTTGTTGATGAGGAAAAGGACTCCGCTCGATAGTCGCCCGGCGAAGTTCTTGCTCGTCGCGTCGGGATAGTTGGTCAGTACAGGCATTTCCCAACTCTTCCCGCGATCCCGGCTGACCGCGCGAATCAGGAATCCTGACTTGGCGTTGTCGCGAATGATGAGGTGAACCGTTCCATCGGGCGCTTCATACCAGCTCGG
Organism: Bryobacteraceae bacterium; assembly: GCA_039680545.1. Taxonomy (GTDB): domain Bacteria; phylum Acidobacteriota; class Terriglobia; order Bryobacterales; family Bryobacteraceae; genus JAEHDI01. The sequence goes on from JBDKSR010000354.1 coordinate 1,441, forward strand.
CTCATCCATCCGGTGGAAGGGCGGCTCCGAGGCAACCGGCGTGCGCTTCCAGCCTGCAGGCTCCAGCACGCTGCTCGCCGCCATGTACACATTCATACGGCTGTCGCGGCATGGCATCATCCACAATCCGCCCACGCGGCCGGGCGGAAAGTTATTCATGCAGTCATCGGCCAGAACGCCGCGCGGCTGCCACTTCTTACCGTCCCACTCGAACCGCATCAACCGCAGATTCTTCCAGACGACGTCACGTCCCCGCTTGCTGTAGTCAGCACTCTCGACCAACGCGCCAAGAGCGTTCAGCTTTCCGTCAAGCACGAAAAGTCCGCGCGCGATCCAACGCACCGGACCGTCCCGCCCGTCGGGATCATCGGCTAGTGACCTCGCCTCGCTCCAGTGATGTCCGTCAACGCTCGTTGCGTAGCGCAAGAACTGGTCCGGATCTTCCTCCCTGATACGACTGGAGGACCACATCGCCCAGAATTTCTTGTCGAAGTAAGCGAGATAGGAGTGAAGGTTGAACTGCGATTGCCCTTCCCTGCCTCGGAACACGACACTGTGCCGGGCCTTGGCCTCCGGGAGTTCATTCGGATTCGAAAGCGACGCCGGATCGACGAGCAATCTTGCCGCCCGCGAGCCGTCAACCCGTCGAGTCTCAGGCGTTTGGCAACCTGCCGAAGGCGCCAGAGCCCAACACGTCAAGAGGATAGCCAGTACACTCTGAGACCGAAAGGAAGATCCGAAGTGGAGAGTCATCACGACAACCTGACACAAGCAGCGTATTCGATCGCGAACGACTCATTCTATACGCGCCGCTCGTGCCTGTCGATTGTCTTGATGCTAAGGCTGAATT
>JBDKSR010000355.1:0-26894 GCA_039680545.1 Bryobacteraceae bacterium
TGCATTTCACGGACGAGTCTCTGGGCTGGTTCGCTGGCACCAACTGGCCGCAGATCGGGCTCGTCGCCGTCATGATTGCGTTCGGGCACTCACTGCTGGCGATGAGCGGATTCGAGACGCTGGCGCAAGTCTACCGGGAGATCGCCTACCCCAAGCTCAAGAATCTCAAGATCACCGCCAATATTGTTTGCACGTTCGCAGTGATTTGCACGGGCGGCGTGAGCGTGTTTGCGGTGATGATTATTCCGGACTCGATCCGGCCGCAGTTCTATGACAACCTGATCGGCGGATTGTCGATGAGCCTGGCCGGCCCTTACGTGTTGCGACTGGGATTCCACATCTTCGTCGTAATCATTGGCGGGATGATTCTGTCTGGTGCGGTAAACACGTCGCTGATCGGCGCGAACGGCATTCTCAACCGCGTCGCCGAGGACGGGGTTCTGCTGAAATGGTTCCGCAAGCCGCACAAGCGATTCGGTACGACATACCGGATCATCAACCTTGTTACCGTCGCCCAACTTCTCACGATCATCGGCAGCCGTGGCGATGTTTACTTATTGGGTGAAGCGTACGCCTTCGGCGTCGTGTGGAGTTTCTTCATGAAGAGCCTGGGGGTGCTGGTGCTCCGCTTCCAGCGTTCCGACCAGGAATACAAGACGCCGCTGAACTTCAACGTCGGCCGCCACGAGATCCCGGCCGGGCTCGTCCTTACGACCTCTGCGCTTTTCCTCATCGCAGTCGCCAACCTGTTCTCAAAGCGAATCGCCACCATTTATGGCGTCTCTCTTACCGTTGTGCTTGTCGTGCTGTTTGCGATCTCCGAACTCATTAACAAGAGACGATACACGGAGAAGAAGGGCCTCGAGGAGTTCAACTTAGAAACTCAGCGGGAGGTGACGGCACAGACAATCGAGGCACGGCCGGGCTGCGTGCTCGTGGCTGTCCGGGACTACAACCGGATGGTGCACCTCCAGAACGTACTCGACAAAACAAGCCTGCGGCGTCACGATATCGTCGTCATGACCGTCCGCCCTGTGACCACGGGCGCCGGTGAGTACGACCTTGCAGAGAACCAGTTTTTCGGTGATTACGAGCGAGAGTTATTTACTAGAGTCGTCAGCATGGCGGAAAAAGAGGGCAAGCCGGTGGACCTCTTGGTGGTCCCGGCTGTCGATCCGTTCGACGCCATGGTGCAGACGGCTGCAAAGCTGCAGGCATCCCGCCTCGTCACGGGCGTGTCCTCGCGGATGGCTTCCGAGGAACTCGCGCGACTCGTCGGGCTGGCATGGGAAAGGCTGCCTGAACCCCGGCACTCGTTCTCGCTTGAAGTGATCAGTCCGGACCGGCCGACGATTTATGTGAACCTGGGCCCCCATCCGCCGCGCCTGTGGCCCGAAGACCTTGACCGTCTCCACGAGATCTGGCTCATCCTGAGTGAAAAAGAGGGGTTTGGCGCGAAGTTGCACCATCGCGATGTGGTGGGCGTCGCCTTGCGCAGGCTGGAGAGACAACTCGATAGCCCGGACCGCGACAAAGTCATCGAAGATCTGCGCGGCGAACTCGGGAAGAGTTAGAGCGGCGCGGCGCAACCGTTCGAATTCACTTCTCGTCTTTCTTCGGCGTCTTCTTCCCGGGCTTGGCTGGCGCTTCTTCGGACGGCTGAACCGACGACAGAACTTCATCAAAGAGTTGCTGTTTCTTCAGGTCTTTACGGGAAGGTGGCGTTTGTTCGTGACGATAGTCGTGGTCAGAGTAACAGGTCCGGCACCGCATCTTGGCCGGTTCACCGTTCAGGAGCGAGACGATAGCATGATTTGTGAGGCGGCGGCATTTGACACAGTAGTCGTCAATGACGTCACCTAACCGTAGTTCGGACATAGCAGATCTCGCCTTCGCAATTGATCCCGAAAGTATATCGAATTTCCCGTATCGGCGGGCCACCCGTTCCGGCCCGCTGAGCGCCGAATGAATCGTTGAACGTCCGGCCGCCTCACTCGCCGGCGGACGCCCGGCGAAGAGCCTCGGCTTGATTGGCGGTAACTACGGCCACATTGTAAATGTCCTGCGCCGAACAACCGCGCGACAGGTCATTTCCGGCTTTCGCCAAACCTTGCAGAAATGGTCCGATCGCCGCGGCACCCGCCAGCCTCTCGACCAGCTTGTAGCCGATGTTACCGGCGTTGAGATCAGGGAATATGAGGGTATTGGCACGGCCCGCTACCGTCGAACCCGGCGCCTTTGAGCGTCCGATGGCTTCGACCAGCGCCGTATCCGCCTGCATTTCGCCGTCGACGTGAAGGTTCGGTTCCCGGGCGCGGATGATTCGTAGCGCCTCAGCGACCTTGTCCACCAGCTTATGCTTTGCGCTGCCCTTGGTCGAGAACGACAACAGCGCCACGACCGGCTCCACTCCGACCAGATCTCTTACGCTGTTTGCGGTTGCTATCGCAATATCGGCGAGCTGCACCGAAGTCGGATCGACGACAATCGAGCAGTCGCCAAAAGCCACGAGACCGTTATGCCCGAAGCTTCGATCGTGCAGCGCCATGACGTAAAAGCTCGACACGGTGCGGATGTGCGGAGGCACACCGATACATTGCAGCGCCGCGCGTACGGCTTCGGTGGTTGAGGTCGATGCACCGCCCACGCTGCAATCCGCGTCGCCTGCAGCCACCATCAGCTTGGCGAAATACAAGGGACGGCGCACAATCGCTTTCGCCTCGGGCTCAGTGACGCCCTTAGCCCGCCGCCGCTCGAAGTATAGGGCAGCATATGCCTTGGCTTTGGGCGAGGTTTCCGGATCGAGAAACGTGAGCCCCGCAGGAGCGCCGGAGGGCGCGGGCCCGACCAGAAACGGCTCCAGAAGGCCTTCCTGCGCCAGTCGCCCGGCCGCTTCGAGGATCCGTGGGTCCGAGGATTCCGGAAAGACGATGCGCTTCCGCTTTCTGGAGCGGCGCAATCGCTCGACCTGAGCCTCGATAAACTCTACCGCCGATTGGGGCAAAGACATGTAAGGACTATTGTAACCATCCCCGGCCACCCGGACGCACGTTGCCTCCGGTGATACACAACAGGTTGGGTGGCAAGCGGGGCCCCGTCCAACACGAGGAAAGGCAGAAGCCCCGCCGCGGACTACCAGTGGTTACTGAAGGAGATCCGCAACCCAGCTCACGTCGTCGGCGAGAATGGCGGCAGCGCGTGCATCGATGTGCTTCCCGCTCTGCGCATTCAGTTCGTGGACGATGGCAGTCAACTGATTCTTGGCAGCTCCAATGTTGGATTGGTCGATCGACTTCTGAGCATTCTTCAGCAACTGTGCCAGGCTGTTGTAAATGCCCGCGTTGTCGATCCATCCGGCGTCGAACGCTGCCTCCAGACTCGTCGCGAGCGACTCCATGTCCGGAACAATGGCCGCCCACGCCGCATCGGCCGAAGTGCTGACGCCATACCGGAAGAGAACAAATCCGGATGCGCCATTCCAACGGGCCGCGTAGAGCGCATCGACGATGTCCTGCGCGGTGACGCTGTATACCTGGATTCCCGCCAGCACCGGCGTGCCGGCAGCCTTCGCCACAGCACCGGCAGTCACGGTCCCGACCCACGAGGGAGGCTGTCCGTAATCCTTGTGATAGGCCATCGGCGCGATGAAGGACATCAACTGCGACAAATCTTCGTAGCTTTGGGCGTAATGGCAAAGCCCGAACTGATCCGTCCGCGCCTGGTCCGTCGCCATAGTGGAGGCCAGCGCCCCCTCAGGCATCAACGCAGCAGAGAGTTCCACGCTTGCGCCATTGGCGACGTTGTATTCGTCGAGCGCATCCTTCACCATCTCTGCGACACTGTTGATCTCGCCGACCCGCAAACCGACCCACTTGGTCACATCGGAATCACCGGTGGCGTAAGCGTTGAAATAACTCTTCTGGTCTCCGGGCGTGTAATAGGTCTGGTTGATGTACCCGCGCACGTTGGCGATACTGATGCCCCGCTCCGCCGCGAGAGCCAGGTGCTGCGGGCAGAAGCAATACACGACGTGAGGATAGCGGATGTAGTCGAAGTGGATTCCATCCACCGGGTAAAGCTGCAGGATCTCCTGGACGAGGCTGAGGTAGTACTGGTTATACTCCTCCTTCGCGCGCAAGGGGCAGATTCGTCCATCTTTCACTTGGTAAGGGTCAGGTGTGCCCGGAGGTTTTCCCGAGTGCCAAATGCTGTACTTATAGTTCGATTTGGTAATCCCGAAGTAGTCATCCTGATGGTAATTCAGCCACGCGTGTACTTTGATGCCGCGGGCATGGCAGGCAACCAGGAAGTCGCCGAGCGCATCCGTGCCGGCAGCAGCTTCCGGGGCAATGGCACTTGGATAGGCGACAGTGCCCGCAGTTCCTTTAACCAGCAGGATCGCGTCGGTGATCCCGCGTTCCTTCAAGACCGTAGCCACCACCTCGGCGCCTTTGGTTCTCACCGTGCTGCCCCAGATCCAGACAGCCCTCCTCTCATTGCCCAGCCGGGCAGGGGCTGCGGCTTGTGCTACGGAGAGAAGCGGGTTTGCCTCGTCTGGCAGAAGTGTGAAACCTAAAGCCAGTACGAACGCAACCATCGAAAAACGCTTGATTCGATTCATGTTAATTGCTCCCTGACTGCGACGTTAAGTCATCCCGAAGCTCACGGCGCAAAACCCAATAGTCCCCTCGTGTTGACCGGCATACTCATTGGGGAAGGCACTCCGCTCGAAAATCCTGGGATGCCGCATAGCGAGGGACAACCTCTCGTGCTCAACAACTCTTAGCGAGAACGTAGCATCCGCAACAAGTGTTGTCAATCGCCGGGAGTACTGAATCGGACCTCGCCGGGTAGATCGAACAACCGGCTTTGTGCCATGCTGTGGAAGATCTCATGCCGGTTCCCGTACTGTTGCTCGCGCGCCAACTCGATTACGGAGGGTCGGAGCGGCAGCTCACCGTAACGGCCCTGGGCCTGGATCGCTCGCTTTTCGAACCTCACGTCGGCTGCTTTCACCCCGAAGGCGTGTTTGGCGGCCAGTTGCGGGCAGCGGGCATACCTGTCGCCCAGTTCCCGGTCCGGTCATTCCGCAACCAATCTGTCCTGGCGGGAGCCCTGGCAATGCGTAAGTATATAAAAGAAAACGGGATCCGCCTGGTTCACACGTTCGACGTACCCCTGAACGTATTTGGCGTTCCCGTGGCCCACACGGCGGGCGTTCACCGCGTAATCTCCAGCCAGCGCGCCCAAAGGAGTCTCACGGGACGCGGCATGCGGACGCTGCTTCGTGCAACGGATCGGCTGGTGGACGGGATCGTCACGAATTGCGAGGCGGTCCGGCAGGAACTGATCGAACAAGATGGTGTCCGCGCGGACAAGATCCACGTCTGCCGGAACGGCATCGACACCGCGAAGTACACGCCCAGTGGCCGGGTTCGTCCCGACCCGCTGGCGGACGCCTCGGTGGTCATCGGTACGGTGAGCGTCTTGAGACGGGAGAAAGGGCTGCAAACCCTGCTGGACGCATTCGCAAGTGTATCGGCATCGGATCCACGGCTCCGCCTGGTGATCGTCGGAAGTGGCCCGATGCGAGACGAACTGAGGCAGCGCGCTGAGGCACTTGGGATCGCTTCGCGATGCTGGTTCGAAGCCGCAACCACTCAGGTGGCTACGTGGCTGCGTGGAATCGACATCTTCGTTCTACCTTCCTTGCACGAAGCCCTCAGCAACTCTCTGATGGAGGCGATGGCTTGCGGTTGCTGTCCCGTCGCGTCAAACGTGGGCGGGAATCCCGAGCTGGTGCGGGACGGCCACAACGGGCTACTGTTTCAAAAGGGAGACGCCGGGGATCTCGCGGCTGGACTTCAACTCCTTCTTGCCCGGCAGGAGGTGCGTCTGCAGTATGCTTCGGCCGCGGCGGAATCCATCACCCGGTATTCGATCCCTGCGATGGTGAGCCGCATGCAGGAGATATATCGGTCGTTGGGCGTTGTCTAGGCCGGCGTGACGAGCAACACTCCGCCGGTCATGGTTTCGGCAGCTTGGCGTTTCGAATCGGCTCGATTACGACCTTGCGGATGAAGATTTCGGCCCCCTCCGACTGAATCTGGATCTTCCCGGCGCGATGCGACAGGTTGTAGACCTGATTCACGAGCTTTCCATTGACCACATAGGAGAGCCTATCGCCGTTGGCAAATATCTCCTGCCGATTCCACTGGCCGGTTGGCTTCTCGACATCGTTGGGCCCACGGAAACCGAGTTCATCCTTCCATGCCGGTGATCGACCCCACCAATTGATACGGCCGCTGTCGCGGGTCACTGCCGCTCCGCTTTTATCCCAATACGTTTCACGACCCTCGACACGCACCGTAGCCGTCGCAGTCGGACGATTCTTTCCGGGGACCAGGATGATATCACCAGAGCCTCCCTCGATGATCTGCGATTCGATAGATTCCAGCCACGTGCCCGAGTACGCTCCGTCCTCTCCGACGCCATGAACCATGATTCCGCTGTCGCGTGCCCTCTTCTCACGAGCGCCCCAAGTTTTCGTTCCCCAGCGCCACTCGACGACGAGGTGGTAATCGCGGTAAGCTTCGCGAGTCGTCAGGCCTCCCCATTCCTCGCCGGATATGCGGATCACACCGTTGTGCACCGAGAAGACCCCCTTCGGATCCGTGAGGTGGCTATCGCGCAGCCATGTGTACCAGCCGTCGAGATTTCGCCCGCTAAATAGAGCCTGTTTGTGGCTGGGCGCAATTCCGTTCTGCGGCAAAGCGACAAACGCCGCCGCGAGCAACATAAGGAGAAGTCTGGCAAGCATAATGTAGTCCATCATACGGCATGCCGACAGAGTTCCGGCCTCCACAGAACGTGTTGCGGACCGCGCACCTGGAACGGCGTGACACGAAGGCGTACAATCCTGTACTGGCGGCCAAGCCGGCGGTTAGCCAGAACCGCTCATCAACCGGCCTGGCGGGTATCTTCGCCGAGGGATTCTTTTGCGAGTGTACTGATATGAAAAACAGTCAACTGAAAAGGCGCACCTTTCTGCAAACCATGGGAAGCGCCGCTGCCACGACCGCATCCTCGCAAGCTGCGGAAGACAAGCAGGCTCGCGCCAGCGATCATCCCATCCGGGTCGGATTGATCGGCTGCGGCGGCCGGGGATCCTATCTTGCTGATCAGACGGCGGGACTGAAGGCGGAAGGCGAACGAGTTGAGATCGCCGCAGTATGCGACATTTATCAACCCCGGCTCGAGCGCGCAGCGGCACGCTTTGGCGCGACTCCCTACAAGGATTCCAACGACCTGCTGGCATCCCCGAACCTCGATGCCGTGATCGTGGCCACGGCGGACCGTTGGCACGTGCCCCATTCACTCGCTGCCGTTCGGAGCGGAAAGGATGTTTACTGCGAGAAGCCGCTCTCTCATTGGAAGCAGTTCGACCAACTGAAGGAGTTGGTGCGGGAAGTAAAGCAGCGCAAGGCGGTCTTTCAGGTGGGCGCGCAATGGGTCTCCAACCCCATGTGGAGCCAAGCCGGGGAGCGCATACGCGCCGGGGCGCTCGGCAAGATTACGCACGCCCAGACGGGTTATTTCCGTCACGGCGATGGCGGCGAACGCGGCATGCCAATAGACGACCCGGCTGCGCGTCCTGGCCCAAACCTTGACTGGGATGCCTTCCAGGGTGATGCCCCAAAACAGCCATTCGACGTCTCGCGTTTTTTTCAGTGGCGCATGTACCTCGACTACTCGGGTGGCCCCTCGACGGACCTGTATCCGCATCCCATGACCCGGCTGTTCAAAGCGCTCGGCGTCGGGCTGCCCAAGAAGGTGGTGGCGGTCGGAGGGCACTACTTCTATGATGGCGGGCGCGATGTTCCGGACACTTTCGATCTTCTGATTGAATACCCCAATGGCCTGACCGTCGCGGTGTTGGGCACAATCACCAACGACACGGGACTCGATACGGTCATCCGCGGCACAGAGGGAACCCTGCGCTTCACAGGCGATTCCCAGTTGGTGCTGACGCCGCAGACCGGTTCCAAGCAGGGTGGCCGAGCCTTTGGCAGAGACACCACCGTACAGGACCATCTGCGCGATTACTTCCAGTGCATACGAAGCCGCCAGGAACCACGTGGCAACATTCAGCTCGGATATGCGGTCCAGGTGCCTCTCATCATGGGAATGCTCTCATGGCACGAAAACAAGGTGGCATTCTTCGACGAGTCCAAACAGGAGATCCGGCTGGCATAGGCGCGCTTCTGCCGCGTCAAGGTAACGACCATGGATCAATTGGGAGTAGCCGTACTGGGAACCGGTTGGGTCGCTAACGAACACATTCGAGCCTTCGAACACAACCCCTACGCCGAAGTGCGCGGAATCCTGAGCCGCAACCGGGCACGCGCCGAAGACAAGATCCGGGAACATGGGCTACACAAGTGCCGCGCTTTCACGGATCTCGGCGAGCTTTTGAAGGACGACGCCATACAAATCGCGGCCGTTTGCACACCCCATCAATTGCACGCGCCTCAGGGTATCGAGTGCGCACAGGCCGGGCGTCACATTCTGGTCGAGAAACCGATGGGGTTGTCGCTCGACGAGATCCACTCGCTGGCCCGCGCCGTCGAGCGGAGTGGCGTTCGCTCTCTCGTGAGCTTTGTTCTCCGCTGGAATCCTTTGTTCGAGAACATTAAGGCCATGCTGGCGCAGGACCTCATCGGGCGTGTGTACATGGCCGAGGTCGATTATTTGAGCACGATCAGCCCCTCTTACGGCGGCTATGAATGGATTCACCAGAAGCGTTTCGGAGGTAACAATCTGTTGACCGCCGGCTGCCATGCGGTGGATGCCCTGCGCTGGTTCCTGCAAAGCAAGGTGGTCGAAGTGATGAGCTACGCCAATTGTTCGGCGGGAAATCCCTACCATTTCGAATACAACGCCAACAGTCTCACGTTGCTGCGTTTCGCGGACGGCGCGATCGGAAAGGTCGGGTGCACGATCGAGAGCGCGGCGCCCTATAGGTTCCCCATTTCGCTTATGGGAGACGCTGGAGCCATTCGCAACAACCAGCTATTCACGCGCCGCTGGCCGGGGCAGAACGGATGGGCGACAATCCCGGCTATCCTGCCGGACACGGCCGAGGTCAGTCACCACCCGTTTCAAGCTGAGATCGATCACTTCGTGAAGTGCATACGCGAAGGCAAAGAGTCGCACTGTAACGTGCGGGATGCCGTGGAGACGCACGAAATCTGCCTGGCCGCCGAAATTTCCGCGCGGGAGAACCGGGCCGTAAAGCTGCCGCTCGCTGGTTGAATAAATGAACGGATACGAACGCATTCGTGCAGCGTTGGAGGGCCGCTGGCCTGATCGCCGCCCTGTGATGCTGCACAATTTCATGGCTGCGGCTCGCGAGGCGGGCGTCAAGATGGCGCAATTCCGCCGCGACCCCCAGGCGTTGGCGCAGTCCTTTATCCAAGCGGTGGAGACCTACGGATACGACGGCGTTGTGGTGGACGTTGACACCGCCACGCTGGCTGGTGCGGTTGGGGTGCCGATCGATTTCCCTGAGGACCTCCCCGCCCGTTCCGCGGCGCCGCTGCTCAGCCGGATCGAAGAGGCGAGCGATCTACCGCCTGCCGACATCCGTCATTACCTCGGCGTACAGGTCTGGCTGGAGGGCACCCGGCGCCTGGTGCGCTACTTCGGCGATGAGATCTTCGTTCGGGGGAATTGCGACCAGGCACCGTTTTCGTTGGCTTGCTGCATGCGCGGTATCGAGAACTGGATGCTCGACATTCACGACGAAGCCTGCCGTGGGGACGTGCAAAGGCTGCTCTCATACACCACGAACGTCGTGGGACAGTTCTTGACGGCCATGGCGGAGACGGGCGCGCATATGCTTTCGAATGGCGACAGCCTGGCGGGGCCGGAACTCATTTCCCCCGGCCTTTTTCACGAGTTGGCTTGGCCCGCCGAGCAGGAAATCGCCCGATTGGCGCGTCAACTGGGGCGGCCTTACGCGCTGCATGTCTGCGGCAAGGCCAATCGTATTCTGGCCGACCTCGCAGCAACGGGCGCGGGCGCCATCGAACTGGATCAGCGCACCGACGTGAAGCAAGTCCGCGACGTCTTTGGAGACCGCGTGACTTTTATTGGAAACCTCGACCCGAGCGCGGTGCTTTACCATGGCACGCCGGCACTGGTCGAGCAGAAGACGCGAGAACTGCTCACAGCCTTCGCAGGAAATCCTCGACTGATTGTGAACGCGGGATGCGCCATCGCGGCAGGCACGCCTCCCGAGAACCTGCGCGCCTTGATCCACGAAGTGGCTCGTTTCGGCACAGACGCCTGACCTCGACGAACAAGCGCCGACATCCCGTTACACTGTAGATTCGACCGTCATGAATCGCCGACTCTTTCTTCGGAACACCACGGCTAGCGCCATCTCCCTTGGCTTCGGCTCAGCAGAGGATAGGCTTGAGCAAGATTCGACGGACGTCCTGGCGCAATCCATGCAACGAGCGGCAAAGTGCTGCCTGGCATGGCTGAATCCCGACCAATACTATTTCCCAACCGGCGGGTGGGAGGTAGCACACGATACGGGCCGTTGGTGGGACGCGATGCTCCGCTGGGAGGCAGCGACTCAGAGTATGATCCCGCCGCTGCAAGAAATGGCGATGCTCAGGAATATCGAGGACCTGACCGCCAATCCAGGCGCTTTGCTGACCAACACGGCCAGGACTGGCGCTGCGCCGCAGAGGATCGTTACCACTCCTCACAATTTGCGCGAGTCGATGCTCGCATACAACGCTTTGGTGCGTTTCAGAAACTCCGAATGGGCCCGTGAACAGGGGCACCGGCTTCTGAAAGCTATCCAGGACTCTCTCACGGAGGATGGACAGCTGGACCAGCAATGCTTGGCGAAGCATGTTGGAGTCCCGCTTCGTGATGGGCGCGCACCTGAACTTGTTGCACCAGGCAAGTGGTTCAACACAACCGGCACGACAGGGCGGACGCTGGAAGCCATTGTCTGGTTCGGTGAGTCGACTGGGGATGAGTTGGACGCGGAGGTAGCGGGCCGGATCGCCAGGACTCACCTTCGACAGATGATTAGTTCTGATGGACACGTCCGGAGGGAAATTCTGGACAACCAGCACATCGGCCACAATCACTCTTATCTCGGAATGTTGCGCGGACTGCTCCTTTACGGGTTGTGGACAGGCAGGAAAGAGTACATTCACGCCGTCTCGAATACGTATCGCCGGGGATTGTTCGGCACCAATATCAGCGAATCGGGTTGGGCGCCTCATGACCTTGGCAAGCTTCGCTTTCCTGACGCGTTCGGCGATCCGAAAGGCGATCACGCCAGTTGTGGCGACGTCGCGCAATTAGCGTTATGGCTGGCGCTGCGCGCAGGAGAGGAGGACCTCCTCGATGACGTGGAGCGGCTGATTCGTGCAAGGCTGCTCCCATCACAAATCGCCGATCAGGGAAACCCGCGCCAGTACGGAGCCTGGGGCATCTATTCCCATCCATTTGGCAGGAGCGCAATCCTTGACGTCATTGCCGCGGTATTGCATTCGCTGGTCGACTTTCACCAGCATATTGTGACGACGCGCCCCGGCGGGACCGCATCCGTGAATCTGCACTTCACTACTGAGACACCATCCGCCAGCGTCAGAGTCTCGCGTAGCGATCGTGGGCGACTGGTTGTTGTCTCGAAGAGACGGCAGCCGTTACGAGTGCGCGTGCCGGGCTGGGCACCCCGATCAACCCTTCGGCTCACACGCCAAGGGCGCCAACTCCCCCTGCGCTGGCAGGGCACGTACCTGATCGCCGGCACGCTCGACGCGAACAAGGCGATCGAGCTTGAGTATGAATTGCCGGAACGTAAGAGCGTCGAAATCATGCGGTTGAGTGGCCGCAAGTTCGAACTTTCGTGGCGCGGGGACGAAGTCGTGAGTTGCAGTCCCGAGGTTCCGATCTATCCGGCCGGAAACCGGGAGTAGTCCGGCGCTGAAGGAGTAGAAAGACGCTGGTCGTCTTGTCGTAAGAGGCAGCGGCCAGCGATCATCTGTGAGCCCCCGGACACGTTTGGAATCAAGAATCTTAGGAAAGCCTACCCAAAACTCGCGTGACGGACGGGCTGGAACGCATCATCGAAGCGAACACTCTTCTTTCCGGACTCGGGTTTGAATCGTCCGGTCCGGCGGCGGCGCACTTCATTCATAACGACTTGATCGCTGTTCCCGAGATAGGTCCCTACCTGCACGGCGAACCGGTTTTGTCCTGTGATCGCCTGCCCGGGGTTCCGGAGAACAACGATTCGAGTATCATCGGAAACAGAACATTTTGATGTACTGTTCTCAGGTAGAACATGGAAAAGATCATCGGTCAGTTGCTCTTCCTCGTAGTCCCCATTTCGGTGCTTGGCGCTCTCAGAATTGTTCCTTATTGGAAGATTTTCAAGAAAGCCGGATTTCGGCCACAGTGGGCGCTCCTGACTATTATTCCGGTGGTCGGTCTGCTGGTGCTCTACGTTGTTGCGTTTTCAAACTGGAGGGCGCGGCCTAACTCGGCGTAAGCCGCGGCCCAGAGTGTCTATGACTGACTGGTCTCTCGTGTGACAGCCCTCCCGTACGATCTAACATCAGGGTTCGCCGAACTGCTTCGTTAAAGATGAGGTTGCGCACACCTGACTGTGCACCCCGGTCGAGGTTGACGCTCATCAACAACGTGTGCCGACCGCCCATTCCTATGCAGGCCGTGGCGGGTAGCGACCGTTCGCACACTCCGTGAGGCGATCGGTATAGAGAGCCTCAGGAAAACCAGAACAGAAATCGTAGTCCTGGCGTATACTCGACTTCATCCCGGAGGCCGGGGATGAAAGTCCCCGGTTAATCACTACTATGCTGAGCGTATTCTGTTCGCCAAGTCGCTACACGCAGGGGAAGGACGCCACTCAGTTCCTCGGGCAGGAGATGGCTGCCCTGGGTTTGGTTGGGCCTGTATTGATCGTCGCCAGCCGGTCGGCCGCCGCCTTTCTTTCTGGAACCTGGGCACAGACGCTCCCTGATGCCGGGTTTGTCTATCAGGTCTTCCGTTTCGGAGGAGAATGCTCACTCGCCGAGATCGAGCGCGTGAAGTCGGAGGCGTGCCGGCAGCAGGCCAGAACTATCGTCGGCGCGGGTGGGGGCAAGGTGCTCGACACAGTCCGGGCTGCGGCAGCGGACCTCAAGACCTCAGTAGTCTGTTGCCCTACAGTCGCTTCGAGTGACGCGCCTTGCAGCGCTCTCTCCATCATCTACACCGATGAAGGCGTGTTCCTCGAGTGCCGGCTCTTCCGCAGGAATCCTGATCTGGTCGTTGTGGATACACAGGTGATTGCCCAAAGTCCGCCCCGCTTATTAGTGGCCGGAATGGGCGACGCGCTTGCCACGTGGTTTGAAGCTAAAACCTGTGCCGACGGCGGCATCCGGAATATGAGGGGCGGAGCCTCCACTCGAAGCGCCTTGGCGCTGGCACAGTTGTGCTACCGCACTCTTCTCGATGATGGAGCCGAAGCACTGCGAGCCATCCAATCCAAGACCGTGACAGACGGGCTGGAACGTGTCATCGAGGCGAACACGCTTCTTTCCGGACTCGGGTTTGAATCGTCCGGTCTGGCGGCGGCGCACTCCATTCACAACGGCTTGACCGCTGTTCCCGAAACACGTCCTTACCTGCACGGCGAGAAGGTTGCTTTCGGGACCCTTGTTCAACTGGTCCTGGAAAGCCAGCCTCGCCCGGTCATGGAGGAAGTGCTTCGCTTTCTTACCTCTGTGGGTTTGCCGGTAACGCTGGCCGAAATCGGGCTCGATCGAGTGACGCCGGAGATGCTGGATCGAATTGCCGTGCGCAGCACAGCAAAGGGGGAAACGATCCACAACGAGCCCTTTGAGGTGAATCCGAAGACGGTGGCAGATGCCATCCAGTCAGCAGATGCAATAGGACGTGAATGGCAACGCACTCATACAGGTGCAGGATAGAATGACGGCATTCTCCGGCTAGCGCCATGCGCGCCGGCCCACTTACTTCAACCCGCTCACCATGAACAACTCGGACAGGTCGCGCATCGTGACATAGACGTAACTCGACCCGTCGGGGGTCATGATCACATTCAGGCCGGTACGCCCGACGCCTGCGCGATCATTCGGACCGAGTTCCTGGAAGAAGGTTCGCCGGCCGCTGGCCCGGTCAACACGATACACCTTGAGCGGCACGTCATTCCGGTTAAAGACGAAGAAAGAAGAACCGTCCTGACTCCAGCCGGTGATCCGCTCCCCCTGCTCAACTCCCTTGAGCGGCACGGGATCGCCCCCTTCGAGAGGAACTACCACGAACTTGCCCGCCACCGTTGCAACCACGTTCTTCCCGTCAGCCACATAAGGCGGCACGGCTTGGGCTTCTTCGGGTATGACCGGCCGCGGCGTTTCGCCATTCACGCTGGTTAAATACAATCTGCGACCCTGGGACGGCGGGTTCCCGTCAAACCAGATCCTAGTACCGTCTCGTAGCATGCCGGCCATTGCGATCGTGAAACCCTTCATCTGGACGTGTCGTACCGTACCCGTGCCGACTGGATAGATGATGATCTCTGATCCTTCCGCATCGGTGGAAATCACGTATTTTCCATCCGGCGAAAACGTGGCAAATGAGCCCCGGCCGAGCTTGACCGCAGGGGCACCGCTGGTCTCGCGCAGGTAGAGCGTCCCGCCCACACCTGCCCCCTCTCCGGTTTCCGAAAAAACGATAAGCTTCCCGTCCGCCGAGATGCCGGTGGGCAGCGACCAATCCATCCAGGTGAGTTCCCGTTCACGTGTGTCCGACGGCCCGCGGAACGTCATCCCCTGGCGCCATTGCATGTTGGCCATCAGGACGCGCCCGTCGGCGGCGATGTCGTGAAGCTTTACGCTAGCGGCCTGAGCGTACACCAGCCGCTGGCGGCCACTGAGGGTTACCGCCAATAGATCCTGCTTCGCCCCGGCTGTTGCGGCTGAAAACCATACTTCGTCTCCCTTGCTCGACCAGGCTAGGCCTTCGGCTGCCGTGAGTCTACCTGTGAGCGTCTTCACTCGGCCCGATCTATCCGCAACCGCAATAGATCCGGAGTTATCGAACGCCAGAGGGTGGTCGATGAACGCAACGCTCGCCCCGTCCCGCGAGATCCGTGCGCAGTTGATGAATCCAGCGTTCTTATACAACACGTTTCCAGGCGGGTATTCGAGCTGAGAGCCGCTGTCGGTCTGCCGCACAACCGCGAGCTGGCGTCCGTCCGGTGTCAAGTCTGCAGCCGCGATCCGCTCCTCTACCGAACGGGGCGAGCCTCCCGAAAACGGAACTTGCGCCAGCACGCCTGGATAGGTAAAGGGCGAATTCCCGATTCTCTGTTTCAGCGCCAGCACCAGTTCGCCGGACCCGGAGATTCCGAACAACCCAGCCCCGCGGAAGCCCAGCGAGCGGGACTCCGGACTTTCCAGCCGGACCGCAAAGACATCAGCCGGTTCTCCCTCCCAAATCGCGCTGTAGACGATCGTCTGAGCGTCGGGGGCGAAACGCGCCGCCTCGATCGTGCCGCGCCGAAAAGTCAAACGGCGGAAACTCGGGTGCGACTGTGGCACCGAGATCCTGCCAAGGAAGAACATCCCGCCGGCAAGCGCCACAGCAAGGAACGCAAGTACCAAACCACGCCTCTTCCATCGACGCGAAGCAGGCGCAAGAGCACGAACGCCTTGCGAAACCTCGGATATTGCCGCCAGGTCGAACGCGAGGTCCATGGCTGACTGAAAACGCGCCTCCGGTTCCTTTTCGAGACAATGCCCGACAATGCGGTCAAGTGACTGTACAACGCCGCTCGTCGGATCGATCTCCGGCCGTTCCTGGGTCAACGTAGCGTTCATCGCCTCGACCATCGAGGCGCCTTGGAAGGGCGGCGTGCCCGTCAGCATCTCGTGCAGCACGCATCCGAAGCTGAAAATGTCCGAGCGGTGATCAACGCTTTGCCCGCGAATCTGCTCGGGCGACATGTAAGGAACGGTGCCAAGAACCGTGCCGGCCAATGTGCGAGTCTCATCCGAGTCAGCCGGACGAGCCGCCTCACTTTGTTTCGCCAGCCCGAAGTCCAGGATCTTCACACGTCCGTCTTTTGTGATGAAGAGGTTTTCCGGTTTCAGATCCCGATGGACGATGCCCGCCGCATGTGCGGCCGCAATCCCGTTGGCGATCTGCCGTGCAAAATCCAGAGCGCGGCCGGGTGGCAGTTTGCCTGTGCGCAAACGCATCCGCAGCGATTCGCCTTCCAGCAGTTCAGAAACCAGGTACGGCGAGCCGTCATGCACGCCGAGGTCATAGACCGACAGGACGTTGGGATGGTTCAGCCGTCCGGCCGCCTGCGCTTCGAACTCGAACCGTTTCATGCGGTCGGCGTCTGCGGCGAAAGCTTGCGGGAGAATCTTGACAGCGACGTCCCGCTTCAAGCGGGGATCACTTGCCCGGTAGACCTCGCCCATCCCACCGGCGCCAACCAAGGAACGAATCTCATACGCTCCGATCTTGCTACCGGATGCAAGCGGCATGAGCCACCTCCGAGCGGTTGTCTTGGACCGGTCTCGAAACGCCGTATGTTGCCCAGCCGCGTTACGTGATCTAGAAATCGCGGCGCTTCGGCAACCGCCCCATATCATATCAGCAAGGAGTGTCTGGTAGACCCATGCAAGGTCGTGTAGCGATGGGGAGAACGATCACAAACGATCAATTGAAACACTGGCATGAAACTTGCCGGTACTTAGCCGACCTGCTTCAGAACATCGATGAAAGAGCGGGGCGACTTCAGGCGGAGCGCAAACAGCTGCTGCTGCCCGCTGCCAATGGGGAGAAGGCGGCGCGAAGCACACTTACCGAGATCGGCCAAAAGCTCGCCAAACTCGCTACCGAACGTCAAATCGTCGATGACGCCCTAACGAAGACGCTACACAGCCATGACGGAGCGCAAGCCGCGCACGAACTGGAAGACCGCCAGAAACGGACAACCAAAGTACGGGAATCGGCGAAACAAATTGCGGCATTCGGCCTACGGGTCGATGAAGCCCCGAAACACTTGGCCGAACTTCTGATTCAGCGCCGTCAAGCTGTCCAAGACTTAGTACTCCTGTTCGTAAATATAGTGACGTATTATGTGCTTCCATTCGGTGACGTATTCTACTCTGCTGACTACCGACGGAGGTGCTATATCTGTGCCCCGAGAAATCCCATATCGCGTAGTGTTGTCGGAGTAAGAGAAGCAGAATCTGTCTTCTCTGACGCGTATGTATACGTCACCGTATCGTGACGTGATCCGAGCCAAGATCATTCTCTTGGCCGCCGAGGGACTTCCTAATGATGTGATCGCCTCACGGTTGGATACACCTCGCCAGATTGTGAGCAAGTGGCGCAAACGATTCTGTTTGGCTCGCTTGCCTGGCCTTGAGGAGCAACCCCGAGGCGGGCGTCAAGCCCGCTTTTCCCCCGTTCTCGTCGTTCAGGTCAAGGCCCTCACAGGTGAGTCGCCACATCGGCTGGACCTGCCATTGTCTCGATTCTCCGTCCAGGATATTCGCCAGGAAGTGCTCACCCAGAGATTGGTCACGGAGATTAGCGGAACTATCATTTGGCGCTGGCTCAGCAGCGACGCCCTGTGCCCATGGCGCCATCGCAGTTGGATCTTTCCTCGGTATCCACTGTTTGTCCAAAAAGCCGATCCCATCCTCGACCTCTACCAAAGCCTGTGGAACGGCCGCCCGCGCCTAGCATGAATACCAACGCCGTGGCGCCTGGCTCTATCTCGCTGCCTGGGATGTGCGCCGGGCCAAAGTGTTCGGCCGCTGCGAACTCAAGAGCGGTATCGACGCGAGGGCAGAAGAAAACTCGGATGGCGGCGAGGAGTGTGAATATGAACGTGAGCACGAACCCATTGTTGTAACATGACGTGACGTCGGTTCGGACGATCGGCCCCAGCGTTCCCTCAACTGATTGATTTCACAGTGCAATACGGTTATGTCTACACACACCGGTCGTCATGGAATCACTTTCGGGCACGTCAGGATTATTACAGGCCACAACTGCTTGAGTTCTTGGACTCTACGCCGGCTGAACTACAGCGGAGTCGCGCCCACGATTGCTCACGAGGAGTCAAACAGGCTCACGTACCTTTATGGCTGTCCTCGCCGGTGGCCTTCGTGAAGCCTCAACATGTGCTGCGTTCTGCGTTCCACCTCATCCGCAAGGCGCTTGGCATGACTCCCGCTCCAACTGCCAAGTATGAAATACAAGGAGTCCAGCACCAATAACTGGGCGATGATCGATTCGGAAACGGCGGCGCTGATGCGATGCTCGCGATAAGCTGTGATCAAGGAGTATGCACTGGCAACTGCCAATGGCGACTGCGGATAGTTGGTCAGAGCAACAACATAAGCGCCGTGTTGAGCAGCCTTGGTGATCCCTTCAATCACGTGGCAGGTCTGGCCAGTGTGGCTGATACCGATGACCACGTCTCCTCGGCCGACGTTCTCCGTGGCGAAGATCTGGGTGTAAGGGTCTTCCAGGGCAATCGCCGTAATCCCCAAACTCAACAGCCGCATCGCGCCGTAGCGAGCCGCAAGAGCAGAACTTCCAACTCCCATCAAGAACGTGTGTTCCGACTGCCGGATCCGGCGGGCCACCTGAATGAGGGTTTTCATGTCCAGAACGCGGCCCGTCTCGGCGAGACTCTGCCGGTTGTATTCGAACACACGTTGAACGATGGATTCCGGCGCGGTGCCCCGGGATAAATCTTCCAAGGTGACAGCGGATGACTGTGCCACCGCAGTCGCAAGATCCAACTGGAACTGTTTGAACCCGGCATAACCAAGTTTCTTGGAAAACCTGGAGACTGAGGCCGTGCTGACGCCACAAGCAACCGCCAATGACGCAATCGACATGTTTCGCGCCTCAGCGGGAGATTTCAAAATGAACCGGGCGATTTGAACCATCGGTTGTGACGAATCCCGCAGCCGCGTTCGAACCTTCGCAAGACAAGCACCGTTGGAATCGGACATAGGCAGACGTACACTCCTCTCACTACGATATCAAAAACTGAATTTCACTTTGTAGATATTCCCGGGAACTTTCTTGCAGCGGATAACAGGAGTGCAATACAATGGAACCTATTATGCAGCCGGACCTAGGCATCGTTCTCCTATTTAGCGCGGGCTTGGCGAACGGTTCCTTTGCCGTGCCTTCGAAGCGCATCACCCGCTGGAGTTGGAATCATATCTGGTTAGTGTACTGCTGCTGCGCTTTGGGCGCCATGCCCTTGCTCTTGGCCGCGGTCTTCGCGCCGGGCGTGCTTTGGAGAGTCATTCCCGAAAATTTGCAACAAGCGGCGCTAGTGGCTGGATGCGGTGCCCTTTGGGGTTTCGGCACACTGTTATTCGGCATCAGCCTACCCCGCCTTGGTATCGCCATCAGCAACGCTCTGGTCTCGGGCACAGCCCTGCTAATGGGGAGTATCGGGCCGCTCCTGGTGGGCGCCGCGGCGCTTGATCAGCGAGGCTTACTGCGGCTCTTCCAAGGTTTGCTGGTCCTGATGACAGGGATCATTCTGTGTGCGCTGGCCTCCATAGTGAGAGACCGCAACCGGCCGCAGACATTGTTAACTGAAAGGCGAGGAAAACCTCTCGCCGGAGTCCTGCTAGCTGTCACGGGTGGCATCCTCTCCTCGATGCTGAACGTCGGGTTTGCGTATGGCGCCGGCTTAGGCGCGAGAGCGAGAACGTTTGGATACACGCCCTTGCTTGCCAACCTAGCGATCTGGGCACCACTACTGTTCGGAGGCTTGTTGGTTAACTTGGCATATATGACGTGGAGTATTCAACGAGAACACGGCTGGCGATCCTATCTCGTTGCGGCATCCTGGCCCGGCGATTGGCTGAGGAGTGCCTGCATGGCGATGCTCTGGCTGGGCGCAATATTGCTTTACGGCGCTGGGGCATCGTTGGCGGGACCCAGTGGGGCCGTCTACGGCTGGGCCCTGACTGGGGGAGTTTCGATATTTACCTCCAGTGCCTGGGGCGTACAAACCGGAGAATGGCAGGGAGCGCCACGCAGGGCACTGTCGCTGATGCTCGCGGGGAGCCTCCTGCTGGTGGTCTCCTTCGTGCTGCTGGCTTGGTTCAACGCGGCGTGATAGGCAATCAGCCGACCATGTCCCACAATTGCCTCATGATCTCGAGATGCCGGTTCTCGCGGAACAGATCATCAATCCCGGTCTTGATGAGCCGGTCGGCCATTCGGATACACTTGGAGCAGATTTCGACGGTCCGTTCGAGCGCCTCTGTGCCGTTCTCCCGATACGGGAAACAATCGATGCTGAACCATCCGGAGTAACCCAGCCTGCGCACCCAGTAAAAGAACTCGACGTGCTCCCACACGTTCACCGAACCGGGGATCATGTCGTGGTCCCAATCTCTGTAATTGTCATTGAGATGGATCTGCTGGAGACGCCCCTCGTGCATGGCAAGCACCGCGCATTCGGCGGGGTTTTCAAGCGCCGCCAAGCTGTGCCCCATATCCAAAGTTACCCCCACGTGCGGCTTGTTAATCCGGTTAACGAGCATCAGCGCCTTGCCCATGTTGGCGATGTACACGTTGGCCCGTGGCTCCTTGCACTTGTACTCGACGCTAATAGGCATCCGTGGATTGTATTCAGAGATCTCCGTGAGTCCTTCCAGTATCCATTTCCAAACGTCGTGATAGTGCCCCTGAAAGCAATACTCAAAACCGTCCTGGCCAGGCCAGAGGTTGATGTCAGATGCGCCCGCTTCCAAAGCCGCGTCAATCGTTTCCTTGATGCGATCGATCGCCGCGCGGCGGATGACGGGATCAGGATTGGAAAGCGCACCGTGCTTGAACCGGCGTTCGCCGTAAATATTCGGCTCGAGAGTGCTGAGATGGAGTCCGTGTTCCGCAAGGATCCTTTTCAGGGCGGTGCCGCTTTCGTATGGACCAGGCCATCCTAAGGCGACGCCCTGGATACCATCGACAGCCCTAAGCATGCCCAGCTGCTTGTTGAATTCATAGCCATCACAGTAACCGCCGGGAACAAAGCGGTCGCTCAGGCGAGAGAAGGGGGCGAGATTAGATGAAAGTTTAATGCCGATGTCCATGGAACCTCCTTTAACGAAACAGGGTTCGGCCGCCATCCACGAGAATGGCCTGGCCGCAAATGTAATTTCCCCACGAGCTGGCCAAATAGACAGCCAAGCCCGCAATGTCTTCCGGTCTGCCAAGTCTGCCAACTGGGATCTGTGCGGCGAGCCGAGCGCGCTTCGCCTCATCGCTATAGCGCTCGCGCAGCAGATCGGTGTCGATCACGCAGGGGTGTATCAGGTTAGTCAGGATGCCCTTGCGCGCGTAGGTGCGCGCCAAATACAGCATAATGCCGGTAAGCCCGGATTTGCCGGCAGCGTAATCGATGGCGCCGCCGCCCCCGTCGTACACCACGGAAGAACCGATCAAGATGATCCGCCCGTATCCCGCCCTGAGCATGTGTGGCAACACAGCCCGTACCGCGTAAAAGGCCGATCCCAGGTTGATGTCGAGGAAATCCCGCCACTCGTCATCCGTAACTTGCTCGGCCGGGCGCGCGAGGTTGCGTCCGACATTGGTCACCAGGATGTCGATGCTGCCACGTTCTTTAACGACATGGTTGACCAGCGCAGTGGCGCCCGCTCCGTCCCGGCCGTCTAATACCACGCCCTCCGCCGGCTCATCAGGCTGGCGATTCGCAACGCGGCCGGTGTGAGTGAACACGGTGTACGCACCGGCATCGCACATAGCCTTTGTGATAGCGGCGCCGATACCGCGTGAGCCCCCTGTGACCAGTGCCACCTTGTCCGAAAGATCGATCGCTAACATAGCCGTTCTCCGGCCACCAGGCGGGGTTCAAACACATGCATAGCGTTCTGCCCCAAAATCTGGGTTTTGGCAGTATCATCCAGGTTGGCGAGAAGCACCGCCCCAAGGCGTGCACGTGGATCGATCCACGGCATGTCGGAGCCGAAAAGGACTTTGTGGGCACCGACAGCCTGAACCAGCTCCGGCACGAGGCCAAGCGAGAAAATGTCGCCAGCGATATCCAGATAAACGTTCGGATACTTTTGCGCCAGATGAATGGCTTGGCCCCTACCCGCACCGGGGCCGCCGCAATGTCCCATCACAAACGCGACACGAGGGTAGCTGGCAATGTATTTCTCGAACAACATGGGTTGCGAGAGTTTTTGCACGGGGTTGTAAGTCTCGCTCCAGGTGTGGGACAGGATGGGCAGCCGGTGTTCCGTTGCATAGTCCCATATTGACTCGTATCTTTCGTCGTCAGCGGAAAGGCCGTGAAAACTCGGATGGATCTTGATGCCGATGAAGCCCTCGTGCCCCAGGCAGGCGTTCATGGCATGCAGCGATTCGTTTTCCTCGTTGGGATTATGCACTGCCAGAAAGGGCAACCGCCCGCCCGACTTCTCGAACGCCTCTAACGATGCCGTTCGAGCTTCTTCACAGTGCCCGGCCAGCCAGTTGTGATGCATAGAGTAGGCGCGGTCAATTCCGAGTCGGTCCATCAGCCGTAAAATATCGGCAAGTTCCCAGCCGAAAGTGAAGAGAGTTCCAGGAGCACCCAAGTGCATGTGAGCGTCGACGATTCGCGGCGTGGTCATCGCTGCACCTTCGCGATCAAGCGGCGCATGTTGTCCCCTGCGATGGCGAGTTTATCGGCCTGCGAGATATCAGCCTGGAGTAACATGCCCAACGGCACGATAGGATCATTGGCCGGAGCGAAGGTGCCGAAGATCAGCCGGTCTGCGCCCAGATTCTTGACGATGTATTCAACCATCCCCTGAGCACAAAGATTGGAGGTTTCGAGGTGGATGTTGGGGCATGCCTTCATGAGCGGAAGGACCGCCCTCATGTGATAGAGGATCTTGCGCGTCTG
Organism: Bryobacteraceae bacterium; assembly: GCA_039680545.1. Taxonomy (GTDB): domain Bacteria; phylum Acidobacteriota; class Terriglobia; order Bryobacterales; family Bryobacteraceae; genus JAEHDI01. The sequence goes on from JBDKSR010000355.1 coordinate 23,042, forward strand.
ACTCTCGATGACGATGCGAAGTTTCGGATAACGTGAGGCCAATGCGTAAAGATCCTGGAACGTCGTTTCCGTATGGAGCACAAAAAGAGGCAGACGCCGTTCGATTAGCATCTCACAGAGAGAGCCGACACACCAATCGACGAGCGGGTATTGGAACGACGAGGGAAACACCCGCACGGCACGTACCTTGGTCGGCCAGACCCATTTCGGCGATGCGGGAGAATCGGGATCGACTGGCAGAAGCGGCTGAAGCGACAACGTGGCGTACCAGTTGTCGCGATCCGCGATCTGCCGCAACAAGAGACGGTTGCTTTCCTGGGAACAATCCTGACCGGCGCGCCAATGCGAGACAAGTGCGCCTCGGATAAACGATTCTTTGTGCACACGTCCGAGTAACTCCGGAGTGCCCTCGTCCATCAGAGGCAACGCTGTGGTCCGGCCCAGCCAGGAGCTGGCGTCAAACAGATTTAGCGCCTGTGCCTGCTTCCGCAGTTCGGCTTCCATTTCACTCAGCCACATCGTGATTCCTGATTGGCGCAACCGGAGCGACCTGACCCCTCAACACGGAATTCAGTGCAACAGCGAACCGCTCCAGAATCTCGTCACATTCAGTTTGACTCACGACGAGTGGCGGTTTCATCTTCAAGAGCTGGGAGCATGGGCCTCCTTTGCCGAGTATAAGGCCGTTCTTTAAGGCTTCCTTCCGGATAGCGTTGGCGGCCTCCACTGCGGGTTCTTTGGTCTGTGGATCTTTGACCATCTCCACCCCGATATGCAAACCAGCCTGGCGTATGTCTCCGATTTCGGGATAGTCCTTCTGGAGAGCTTCCAGTCCTCTGCGCAGATAGACGCCCATCCGGCGTGTGTTCTCGAGGATCCCCTCCTGCATCATACGGATCTGCTTGATGGCAGCTACTTGCGCAAGACTGTTGTTGGCGAACGTATGGAGTTCTTCTCCATCGCCCTCGAAGCCTTCTAGTTTATCGGCGATGAGGACTGCGGCAATTGGGATGCCTGCGCCGAAGCCTTTACCGAGGACGATTATGTCGGGTGTTACCCCGAAATACTGAGCGGCGAAAAACCTCCCGATGCGGCAGTAGGTCTGGATCTCATCGAACACCAGCGGAACATTATACTTGTCGCAGATTCGACGTATCTCCTGGAGATATTCGACGGGCGGGATGATCTGGCCGGCGCTTGCCTGAATTGGTTCGACGAGGAATCCAGCGGCGTTGCCGGCCACGCCCTTCTGCAAAGTCAACTCGAACATCTTCGCGCACGCCAAGCCGCAGTTCTTCCGCTCGAGCCCGAGCGGGCAACGGTAGCAATAAGGATTGGGGACCCGAATGAACGGCCGCGTAAGTGGCAGGAAACGGCTACCGCCGGCGAGACGTCCCGACGACCGTGTAGATACCCAGGACGCGCCCATGGCGCCCAAGGTGGTGCCGTGATAGGAGTCGTAGAGACAGAGGAAATCCCGTGATGGCGCCGTGTTCTTGATACAGATTTTCATGGCTGCCTCGATGGCAGGACCTCCACCCACGGTGAAGGAGATCCGGTTGAGCCCTTCGGGAGCGATACTGCATACCAATCTTGCGAGGCAGTAGCGCATCGGGGTATCCACACCCTGGTGCACGTGCGACATATTTTCGAGGTGCTGGCAGAGTACCGCGTTCAGTTCCTCGTTTGCGTAACCAAGATACATCGCCCAGCTTTGCGAGGTGCAGTCGATGTAAGCATTGTCATCCACGTCATACACTCGCACCCCCTTGCCTCGCTTGACGACTGGCAAGCCGCGTGTCCCGCCGCCCAACATTAGGTGCGGAACGCACTCCTCCATCGCAGCTTTGTCCATCGAATAGATCTCTTTGAGTATCGGGTCCACGCCCGTGTCTCCTTTCTTAGTCAGCGCAGTACCGGTGATCGACCGCCGCTTCGAGTGACGAGGTCCGTTCATTTTCGATCCTCAATTGCCTGCAGAGTAAATCAAAAGACGCGCAGGCCCGAAGAGTCCTGAAGGAAACGGTTTGAACTGCTTCCACTCCAGCGGATCAGGGAACCGTTCACCGAACTTCGCACGCAACGCCGAGTAGTCTGGCTGGGGCATTCCCAGCACGGCATTGATCCAGAGATTGGTCACCTTCACTTGTATCGAGTTTCGGCCGCGGCGTAAGTGCGAGGTCACGTCCACCCGATATGGCCTCTTCCAAGCAACTCCCGCCGAGACACCGTTCACCACCACATCTGCAATTTCGCGCACGTCGCCAAGATCGAGCTCCACTCGACTCACATGAGGAAGATCGACATTGACTTCCGTCGAGTAGGTCGCCGTCCCGGAAAAGTGCAGCATGTCCGCAATCTCTGTCCATGAACCGAGGCGCTCCAGTTGCACGGCAGGCCGCTTCCCAGCCTGAAGCGTCCACGCCGCGTTCAACTCCACCGGGCGAACCTCCTCTTGGGGCCGCGATCTCGCCTCGGGACTTGCAATATCACTCACCCGAGCTACCATCGATCCGTAAGGATCCAGGTGCAGCTTGCCGTCCCAGCCCGATGAGATACTCCCGGTCATCGGATCCCAAAGCTCGATCTCGCTCCCTCGAGCACGAAACTTCATTGGCAGGAGCTTCTCTTCCGGTCCGAGGTTCGCTATGAAGTAGAAGTCCCGGTCCGGCAATTGACGATGCACGAAGGCGACATCATGGTCTCCCTTTTCGAGTTCCAGGTCCGGGGGCAGGCAAGCGAAGAGTGCCTGCCGGTATTCCTCCCCCTCCTCCTTCACAAAGAACGTGCGCCCTTGGCCGTATCTGCCGTGAGCAAATAACTGCTGTACCTTCACCGGATACGGAAAAGCATAGGTATCCGCCTGATAGGATTTCCAGCCATACAGCACCTCGGGCAGCCGTTTCGTCGCGATCAGACACCCGCCGGAGTGGACAAACTCCGCCAGTTTCTCCAGATCTGCTGGCGGGATGCCAACCAACCCCGGCAAAACTACCACCCTGTAATCCCCCAGCCCCATCTTCAGATGTCCGCGCTCGATCTTCGCGCCCGGCAGCGTCGAGCTGTCGATACCGTCAAAACTGTAGCCGTTATTGATCAGAGTAGATATGACCGGCGTGTCCCCCTTCAGCGCATCCTCCAAGCCAAATTCCGGGCTATGTTTGCCGTTCATTAAGTCGCGTACGCCGAAATAGGGATTCAAACTGGCTGTTGCAGGCGTGCGGGAAAACACATCACCAACTGGCAGGTATAGCGCCACGTCCGTCACTGGACGCCCCTGCTGAAGCAGGTAGCTGACGCGTTGTACGTACCGGCTGAACAAGGGGAAATACGGCCACCACGTTTGGTTGTGACCCAGAACCGGGCCGTTGTACGAAGTCCAACCGGGTTTGCCCGCCGACTCCGGCGTGTAGCCGTACGCGACCCCCATCAACGTATTGATTCCCGATACGAAGTGCATGTCCGAGGCTAGCTTCAATTGCTCCAGCGTCTCGCCAAAGCGGTTGGGACGTGCCAGCCAGGTCCACGCTTCTGCACCAACCACGTTCTTTCCGTGCAGATGCGCCCCAGAACTGGCCCAGCGCGATGCATTGAACATCCGCCATTCATAGTGCTCACCAAAAACGCGGTCAACGTAACGCGCACTGCCCAGTGTCACAGGCGGTTGCCCATAGGGTTCACCCGACAGTTGGACCCCTTTGCGATGGCACCACTCCTGCAGTGGCCTCACAAAATTGTCGGTAGCCAGTTCCGACAAGGTTCGCCAGTAGTCGTATCGCACCTGCCGGGCTTCCGGTGTAGCCTCCCCGAACAGTAGTGGCAACAGTGGCTTCAAATCGTAGCCACGCCGCTT
>JBDKSR010000356.1:0-1788 GCA_039680545.1 Bryobacteraceae bacterium
CTGGGTGCCGGCTTTGCTTACAAGCGTTATGTTGGCTCCCGACCTTCGGCCGTACTCAGCCTGGTAGTTTCCGACTAGCACCTTCACTTCCGCGATGCTGTCCTGACTCACCGCGACGTCGGTCGCATTGCCTAGTCCCCAGGAATTCAACACCATCCCATCGACGGACATGCTGTTGGTGTTGTTGCGATTGCCCTGGACATAGAGGTTCCATCCACGAGCCAGACTGTCGGCGTCGGGGGTCGTGTCGACGACCCCGGGCAGCAGCGCCAGGAGGGACATGACGTTGCGGCTCTTTGTGAGCAGATCCTCAACCTGGTTGGACGTGACTACGCCGGAACGTTCGCTGCTGGCCGTCTGTACCAATGCGCCTTGTGAGACGACGGTGACCGTTTCAGTCACCGCGCCTACAGCAAGCGTTATGGTCCCGACCGGCAAGACTTCCGACGCACTCAGCATCAGGCCCTTCCGCTCAATCTTCTTGAAACCCGGCGCCTCGGCGGTGAGAACATACTCGCCGGGGACCAGGGTGCTGAAGACGAAGTTGCCGTCCGCACCGGTGGAAAGTTTCCGCACCGCACCAGTGCTGACTTGACGCAGTTCCAGGGCAACGCCCGCAACTGGCAAGTTGCTCGGATCCACAACCGAACCCACAATCGAACTCGAAATCGTCTGCCCGTAGAGGGCTGTTGATAATAGGAAAAGCGCAGCCAATACAACGGCTGACCCCATGAAGCTCTTTGTGATCGTTTTCACAATCTCACCTCTTGTTCAAAAAATGAACACCCGCCGCATAAGCGCCTAGGGACTTTTACAGCGGGTTCGGGAAAATGTCAAGAACAATTGAGAAGAAATAATCTTGACACCATGACTATACTGCCGTATAAACCGTTTGCGGCAGTGGGAACGCCTGTTTAGATAGTGAACAACGCGGTTCCCGTTCGCGACGAATGGATCAAAGCGGAAATGGAGATGGACACATCCGCAGTACATTCAGGCAGTTGTCGATGAAATCCACAAGTACGGTGACGAAAAACATGAAACGACGTGACTTGTTACAGGCTTTGGGCGGTTGCGCAGGGATAGCAGCATCTGGCGGCTCTGCGCTGGCGCAATGTTGCGATTCGCAGGGGAAGCCTCTGAATTACGCATCCGTGTCCGCGGTTCTGCCCGGAGATCTGGAGGCCTATTTCACTGAAAAGAAACTCCGGGAACTGGTAGCCATGACGAAACCGCTCCCGAAGACGAAGTATGAGGTGGTCGCTTACAACTACCCGTGCTGGCACCCCTGCCCGTGGTTCGAGAAGTATTTCGGCAAGGATTGGACCCAGTTTCAGTCGCTGCGGGACTCCAAGCCCTTCTACCCTGGGCATCTGTTTCCCAAGTATCCACTGTGGGGCGAGTACAACGAGGCCGACCCGGAGGGGGCGGCGCGAGAGATTGAGGCCGCCGCGGATCACGGCATTGACGTCTGGATGCTCTGCTGGTATTGGCATGAGGGCACCATGCGATGCCAATCGCAGTTTGAGAAAGGCCTTCTGAAAGCCAGTAATCGCGAACGGATCAAATTCGGATTGATGTGGGCCAATCACGACTGGAGCAATCACTGGCCGGCGACGTCGGCCGGGCGGACGGCGCCGATGTCCCGCCAGCGCCACAGTGAAGAAGACCTGATGAAAGTGATGGACTACTGCATCGAGCACTACTTCCGCGAACCCAACTACTGGCGCATTGGTGGAGGGTTGGTCTTCGGCATCTATTCGATCCCCACTTTGCTTCGAGAAATGT
>JBDKSR010000357.1:0-3217 GCA_039680545.1 Bryobacteraceae bacterium
TAGAGCTGAAGTTTCCCTCGTACCTCCAGAAGGCTTCTCCCCGGTTAGCCCTGGGAGGTTCCTTCTTCAAGGCTTCCGGCAGCCGTCCGACAGAGTATTACCAGCCGGTGGTCAAGTTCTCGGTTCCGTTCCACCAGAAGGTGTGCGGATTCCTCGAGTGGCGCTGGTATCGGCTGCACGAAAGTTATTACAGATATGAGGGATTCCGGGCCCACCAGCTTGTAGGAGGGTTTTCGCTTTCACTGTGAGGCGCCATTGGCTGTCGAGTTCCGCGGCATGGAGCGGTGAGAATTTCTACACCGGGTAACTGGCTGTTTGTGCGCGAGATATGCTTCTGCGCCTCGACGAACGATGAAATTGTGTTGCACAATTCAACAGCCGCCCGGCAGCCGGATTTTGAGCGGTTCTGGAATCAAGTCTGTAACCTATTGAAAATACATGTAATTATTCGACTGGTTTGGTTTGAATAGAGACATCGGAGTCTGGTATCTTAAATGCACCCTTACTATTGACGAAGTTGCCGCCTTGGATGGGCGGCCTTCGGTAAGGAGGCTAACATGACAGTAATATTGGTTCTTTCCACATTTCTGGTGTTCATCGTGGTGGACTATGTTCTGAGCCGTAAGAAGGCGATTCAACCGCGAGTGGCTCCGGAGGTCTCAGTAGCAGCAGTAGCAAACCCGGCGTATGTCGAGGGGTTCCTTGTGCCGGAAACGCTTCGGTATCATGCGGGCCATAGCTGGGCGATGAGGGAGCGAAAGCACCTTTTCCGCGTCGGATTGGATGAGTTTGGCGCGGCCCTGATGGGGCGCATTGACAAGATAGAACTGCCTAAGCCGGGCGTCTGGATTCGCCAGGGCCAGAAAGCGTTCTCTTTCTATCGTGGAGGCGAAAAGACCGACGTCTTGTCGCCGACCGAGGGTGAGGTCGTCGAGCTGAACACGGATCTGTTGAATGATCCGTCGGCGCTTCGAAAGGACCCTTACGGGGCAGGCTGGCTGATGATGGTGCACGTCCCCGACGAGGAGACTGTAGACCGGAATCTGGTTCCGAAGAACATGGTCACGAGTTGGATGCGCGATGCCGTCGAGCGGCTGTACGGACGGCAACCCCAGCTTGCGGGCGCAGTGGCCGCTGATGGAGGCAGGCCGGCGGAAGATGTCTTTGTGGCTCTCTCCGGTGTTTCCTGGCCCGAGCTGACCGGGGAGTTCTTCCTGACGAACTAGTGTCTCGTGGACTGGCGCGGGAGGTGCTCGAACGCATCGCGCCGTTCAGGCGGCCGGTTCGAAGATGCACTTTTCCGCGGACTGAGAGGATAGCCAATGAAGCAGAGAGCCATCCTGTACGACAGCACCCAGTGCATCGGTTGCAGGCAATGCGAGGAGGCGTGCTCCAAGAAATGGGGCCTGCCTTACAACGAAAAAATCTCGACCACGGAGGAACTGTCCGAGCGTAAGTTGACCACTGTCACGACGCACGGTGAGCGATATGCCCGCCGTTTGTGCATGCACTGCGCCGATCCGACGTGCGCGTCGGTATGCCCGGTCGGCGCTTTCCAGAAGACTCCGGCGGGTCCGGTAGTGTACGACGAGGACCGCTGCATGGGATGCCGCTACTGCATGCTGGCGTGCCCCTACAACGTGCCCGTCTATGAATGGGACAAGGTGCTGCCTAAGGTCAGAAAGTGTGACATGTGCGCTGCACGCCTGGCTGCGGGTAAGCCGACGGCCTGCTCGGAGATCTGTCCCACGGGAGCGACCATCACGGGCGATCGCGACACGCTGATTCAAGAGGCGAAGAAGCGTATCGCCGATAACCCGGCGCAATATTTCGACCACGTATACGGAATCGAGGAAGTCGGTGGGACCTCGGTGCTGATGCTGGCAGCCGTGCCGCTCGAGAAGCTGGGTTTTCGTGCCAACCTGCCTAAAGAGCCGCTGCCGCTGCTTACCTTCCGGGCGCTCTCATTCGTTCCGGACGTCGTGGGCGTGGGCGGTGTGTTGCTCTCGGGTGTCTACTGGATCACGCACCGTCGTGAAGAGGTAGCCGCGGCAGAGGGAACACCGAAGCGCCGAAAGGAGAAGGGAAGATGATAAAAATTTCTCGACTCCCGCGTCTGACTTTTTGGCAGTTGATTTTCTTCGTGCTGATGCTGGCTGGTGCCTATGCGGCCTATTTACGATTCTTCCAGGGACTCGGCGCCGCGACCCACCTGACCGACAAGTTTCCGTGGGGCCTCTGGATCGGGTTTGACGTCCTGTGTGGCGTCGGACTGGCGGCTGGTGGTTTCACGCTGGCGGCTACAGTTCACCTGTTTAACCTGGAGAAATACAAGCCAATCGTGAGGCCGGCGATCCTGACCGCGTTTCTCGGTTACATCCTGGTCATAGTCGCCCTCCTGTTCGATCTCGGCAGGCCATACCGCATCTGGCATCCGCTTGTGATGTGGAACCCACGCTCGGTGATGTTCGAAGTCGGCTGGTGCGTCACCCTGTACACGACCGTGCTCTTCTTCGAATTTGTGCCGGTGGTTTTCGAGCGCCTCAAATGGAAACCCGCGTTGCAGTGGATGCGCACCGTCACGATTCCACTTGTGATTGCCGGAGTCATTCTTTCGACGCTTCATCAGTCGTCGCTAGGCAGTCTGTATCTGATCGTGCCGCACAAGCTTGATCCGCTCTGGTACACGCCGCTGTTGCCCATCTTCTTTTTCTTTTCCGCGGTATGCGTGGGCCTCGCGATGACGATCTTTGAATCCTGGCATTCCAGCAAGGCGTTCGGCCGTTACCTGGAGTTGCCGCTACTGGCGGGTCTTGCGCGCGTGCTTGCCGTCATGTTGCTGGCGTACCTCGTCATGAGGATCTTCGACCTGGCGCGGCGTGGCGCCCTCGGTTTGATTCTCGAACCGCGTGTGGAGAGTTACTTGTTCGGTTTGGAAATCGCGTTGATGTTGCTTCCAATGTTGCTCCTGTTCCGTCCGCATGTACGCCGCCGTTCCGGCGCGCTCTATGCGTGCGCCGTCATGGTGATTTTCGGGTTCATTACGAACCGCCTGAACGTAAGCGTGACCGGTATGGAAACGGGTTCGGGAGCGCACTACATTCCGAAGTGGACTGAAATCGTAGTTACGTTGAGTATAATTGCGGCGGGATTCGCCGTTTTCCGGTATGCGGTGAAATACTTGCCGATCTTCGGTGCGCCGCAGGCGGTCGATCAA
>JBDKSR010000358.1:0-3240 GCA_039680545.1 Bryobacteraceae bacterium
CCTGCCTGGGGAAATCCGAAGACTTCGACGAGCGGCGCCGCTTCCGCTACGCGTCCCGTCCCGGCGAGCGCCCAAGCCAGCAACACCGCTCCCTGCCGTGGCGCGGCGGGATCCGAGCGTTCGTAGAGTTCCTTCGCCACCGGGATTGCCGCGCCGGCGTGCTTATCAAGAAAGAGCGCATACACGGTCGCGAGCATGCGCAGACTGGCCTCGCCAGGCGCTCTAAACTCTCTCTCTGCGCGGGCAACCCACTCGGTGGGAGACGCTGCTGGTTGCGAGAGGAACGCGCAGAGCCGCGCGAACACCTTCGGCTCCGGAAAGCGCGCGGATGCCGCCGCCCGTGCCGCGAATTGCCGGGCACGTCCTCTGTCTCCCGCGGCCAAACTCCACGCCGACAACTGCAAATAGGCCTGACCTGCTGCCTCGGGGTTCGAGGTTACCGCGGCGAAACGTTCGGCCGACGTCGTCGCATCCCCGGTCTTGCCGGTGAGGTACTTCCATCGCGCTTCGCGCAATTCCGCCAGGGGATCGCCGCTCGATCGCTGCGTCTTGGAGAATCTCGCGAAAATCGCGGTAGCGCCCGCGATGTCGCCGGTCATCAACCGCGACCGCGCAGCCTTGTACAGCGTCCTGCCTCCTAAGAATTGAGGGCTCTTGGCGTAAGCCTGGAGATAAAACCGCTCCGCATCGGCAAACCGCCCGAAGTAGTAGTGAATGTCACCCAGCGAATCGAGCGGATTCACCTCCGCGGGGGCCAGTTTCTCGTACTTCCGAACGGCACCAACCGCACCTTGGAAGTTTCCGGCGTATGCTTCCACATACCCCAGTTCGTTCCACAGGAGAGGCTGCGAAGGATCGGCCTCCGAGGCTTTGCGAAACGCCGCCGCGGATTCCTTAAACCGCCGCGCTGCCCGTTCCACGCGAGCGAGACGAAGCCAAACATTCAGGTCCGTGGGATTCTTCCGGGCAAGTTCCGAGAGAGCCGCGGACGCCGCCACCGCATCACCCGAGATCGTAGCGCCCAGGACATCCAATTCGGACCGGTCCACGACGCTCAGCTTGTCTCCGTGCGCCTTTGCCATCCCGATCACGACTTGGGCCCCAGTGTGGTCCCCCCGCCCTGCAAGCCATTGAGCCCAGGCCAGGTACGCTCCGCCAAAGCCAGGATCAGCCTTGACGCACCTCTGGTACGCGGCAATCACCAACTCCGGGTCGCGCTCAAAACGCGCCTCGGTATACGCACGAAGAGCCGTATCGTTGCTAGTCCCGAATTTCTGCGCTGCTGTGTCGATTTGCCGCGAGATCGAGTCCGCGACCGCGACTACCCGAGGGCCCTTCGCGGAGAGCGAGCGAACACTACGGACCTTCTCGATGTCTTCAATCACTAGATTGACGACCAGCCGCCCGCCACGCCGGAAGTAATAACCCTCGAGCACTTGCGTGGCGCCCAGGAACCGGGCTTCGGTGCGGCCGGCAACACGCACGGGACGGACGGTTTTCGAGCCACGCAACTGGCTTGCGATGACTTCCGGGAGTGCCTGGCTGATCCACTCATCCGAGACGTCACCGCCCAGGTTTTCGATTGCCGGAATGGCAAGCCGGACCGGGTTCGCCGGAGCCTTGGAGCATGACGACAGCCCGATCAGCGAGAAAACGGCGGCGCAACACCACCAGCCCAGCCGCGTGCGAGGATTGCCTCTCCTAGAGAACACGGAACTCCCTGGCCATCAAGTCCTGAAACTCAGGGAGCTTCTGTAACCCCGCAAACTCGGGCTCTTCGATGTATTTCTTGCGGTCTTTGAATCCTTCTTCGAGGGATTTGCGGATATACTCCAGAGCGCGATCTGTCATTCCCGCCTGCGCATAGGTCTTGGCGAGGTAGTAATGGAATCTGGCGCGCTCTTCGACGGTCCGCTCCTGCAGTAAGGTGCCCTGCGTGCTCCGGTGCTCAAACACCTCAGGGTCAAGCGCGAGGGCCTCCTGATAGGCCTTGGACGCCTGCTTGTACTTCTTCCTCGCGAAATAAGCCGTACCCAGATTGCTCAGGATCGTGGCCGACTTCGGAGCCACTTTCAGCGCACGATTGTATTCCCGGATCGCGCGGCGAAAGCTTCGCTTCGCGTAGTATACCGTTCCGAGGTTGTTCCTCGCCTCGGCGTACTTCGGGTTGACCTTGACCGCCTTCTCATAGCTCCTTTTAGCCGCGTCCAGCTGCGACATGTGGTGGTAGGCAATCCCGATCTTGTTCCAGATTACGTGCGTCCGATTCGGTTCCTGCTCGTATGCTTCGATGGCCTCTCGATACATCCTCCGCGCCATATAGACGTCGCCACGCTTCTCAAATGTGATCGAGATCCCGGTTGGGGCAGTTCCGGACGATGGCGCTTGCTGAGGCGGCGCAGGCTGTGCCGCCAGCACGGACCCAGATGCTATCGCAACAGCTAAGCACAGAACCACTCTCGTGGTCATGGCCACCTCCTGCGATTATTTAAACATATCCAACAATCGCCGGAAGATGCCTTTCTGGGGTTGTTCTCGCTTCTTTTCAGGCTTCGACTGAGCGTTATGATCGGTGCCGGACGGCGTCGATGGACGTGGCCGCGCGTGCGGCCGTGCCTGCCCTTCGGGCTTATCGGCGGCAGGCTCCGTCTCCCATCCGGACACCTGCGTGGTGCTGATCGCCTCCCCGCCATGCAGGCGGCAAACTTCGACCGGCTGGCTTCCCGCAAGGAACGCCTGCATTTCCGTCTTGGGACACGTAGGAGTGGCCAGACCTCCGCTCAGCGGATCGATCTCGACCATGACGATCCCATCCGGCGCTTCAAACGAGCGCGCATTGCGGTATTGCCGATGCTCATGCGCCCGTTTCATGAACTCAGTCCAGATCGGAAGGGCCGAACGCGCTCCTTCAACGCCAAGCTCGCGATTGTCGTCGAAACCGACCCACACCACGCAGACCAACTTCGAGGTGAAACCGGCAAACCAACCGTCGTGCGACGTGCCGGTCTTGCCGGCCGCCGGAAGCGAAAAGCCCCTGGACCGAACGCCGGCCGCCGTACCTCTTCGAACGACTTCCTGCAGGAGGTCCACCATTTCGAATGCGACCCGCGGATCGAGCACCGACTCCGTCTTGGAGGAACCGCTGTACAGGACTTGGCCCTTTTCGTCCCGAACCGATTTCAGCCAGTAAGGTGCCGCGTGTACGCCGTGGTTCACGAACACGGTGTACGCGCCAGCCAC
>JBDKSR010000359.1:0-6219 GCA_039680545.1 Bryobacteraceae bacterium
CGGTGTTTGTGAATGTCGGCTATCTCACATGGATGCCGACGTACCTTCACGAACGGTTTCAGCTTTCGCTGGCGAGTGCTGGCTTCTCCAGCATGTTCTTCCACTTCATGCCTGCATTTCTCGGTGTGATGCTGGGCGGGCGCCTCTCGGACTATTTCGCGTTGAAGCGGCCGCGCTTTCGCCTTGAATTGCAGGCAGCGGGGCTATTGATGGCCACGCCATTCCTATATCTGTTGGGCGTCACAACCAGCCTCGTGCCGACGTATTTCGTGTTGGGGGTGTTTGGCCTCTTTCGCGGCATCTACGACTCGAATATCTACGCCTCGTTATACGAGGTGGTACAGCCCCGATTCCATGCCACAGCCACCGGAGCAATGACGGCGTTCGCTTTCGTGTTGGGCGCTCTTGCCCCGATCATGTTGGGCGTAATGAAACAGACCGTAGGCCTCTCGGTCGGCCTCTCCAGTCTGGCGCTGGTTTATCTGACAGCTGGCATCTCACTGTGTGGCGCTGTCTGGATCTTCTTTGAAAGAGATTATTCGCAGAATACCGGAGAAACACAATGTTCTGTCTAGATGGTAAAGTAGCGCTGGTCACTGGAGCGTCGCGGGGGATTGGTGCGTGCATTGCGCGGACACTCGCCACTGCGGGCGCGCAGATCGTGGTGAATCACCTGAACGAGCCCGAGGAGGCCGAAGCCGTTTGCGCCCAGATCCGCGAGCTTGGAGGGAAGGCCATCCCCATTGCGGCCGATGTGCGATCGGAGCCACAAGTCCGCGAGATGTTCGCCCAGATCGATAAAGAGCCGGGAAGAATCGACATCCTGGTCAACAACGCCGGGGTGGGAAACTACGAGGACATTTTCAATACAACGATTGGTAGCTGGCGTTGGGTCCTGGAGACGCATCTGACCGGGACTTTCCTCTGTGCCCAACAGGCTATGGAGAGGATGAAGTCGCAGAGATATGGCCGAATCATCCAGATCAGCTCTGTCGTTGCGCATCAAGGCGCCCTTCGCGGTTTCGTCCATTACGCCACCGCGAAAAGCGGTCAACTGGGTTTTACGAGGACACTGGCGCGAACTGGCGCGGAGTTCGGTATCACGGTCAACGCAGTTGCTCCAGGAATGATCGGAACAGACCTCTTCTATAGGACTCATGGCGAGGAAGGGGCAAAGAAATTGGAAGAGCTGGCATTGCTTGGATTGGGCAAGCCCGAGGATGTGGCGGTAGCCGTGCTGTTCCTCGCGAGCAGTGAGGCCAGCTTCATCACGGGGACGGTCTTGGATGTCAATGGCGGCCTCTATTTTCGGTAGTGTATTCTCGAACATAGAAAACTTACGCCACGGGATCACGCGTGCAGTGCCGGTGACACGTTCCCTTGGTTCTGGACTTGGTCTCCGTGGTGATAGGCAGCCGGATTGGACCAGAGCCGTGAGTGTGCCTCCGAAAATGGTGTTAAAAATCCTGTTTTCTTTGGTGCTGTGTATGTTCGTGTGCCATGCCGAAGTGCGTGCTGGACGTTTCAAGGGACGTTCAGCATGGGTGATTGATGGGCCACATATGCGCGTGACGATCCTGGAAGGGGGTGGTCACGTCGCTGAGATTGTGTTGAAAGATGCCGGAGAACTCAATCCACTGTGGAACCCTAGCCGGCCGAGCATCGAGCCGGACCGGTACGTGCCCTCAAAGCACGAGGAATTCTACGGCGGTGGGCCGGGTGCGCGCCTCTCCAGCGGCCAGATGGGACACAACCTGTGCTTTCCGTACTGGGGCAATCCCTCAGAGGCTGAGTACAAGGCTGGCATGTCGTATCACGGCGAGGCCGGAATTACCCGCTGGAAACGTTTGGAGGACGTAAACAGTGCGCTCACAGTTACAGCGGCGTTCCCGGAGTCGCGCACTCGCTTCACCCGGACCGTCCGCTTGGGCGGCCAGGTCGTGTGGTTCGATGAGGTCGCCGAAAACGAAAGCGCGTGGGACCGGCCGGTCGGCTGGTGCGAACATGTGACACTTGGGCCGCCTTTTCTCGAGTACGAAACGACTTCTTTCGACGCGCCGTTGACGCGGGGCGAGGCCTACGGGAAAGAATTCAACTGGCCCTTCGGCGCCGACCCGCAAGGCACGGTGGACTTGCGTCACGTGCGAAGGCAACCCACAAGGCTGGTGAACCATTTTCTCGTGGACCCCAAGCGGGAGTGGGGATTCCTCGCAGCGTTCAACCCTCGTAGCCGGCTACTGTTCGGCTATGTGTTCCGGCGTGCCGAGTTCCCGTGGCTGAACGTCTGGGAGGCAAACAATGACCAGATGCTCACTCGGGGAATGGAATTCAGCAACACGCCTGTCCACGGCACGGCCAAGGCGCTTATGAAGACACAGCAGCTGTTCGGATCCCCCGCCTTCGAATGGTTGGACGCCAAGTCCAAACTCGCGAAACGCTATTGCGCTTTTAGTGTCCTCGTGCCGGAGGGGTTCCGTGGCGTTGCGGACATTCTCGTTGATGGCAAAGAGCTGACAATCGTCGAGAAGGACACGAGTAAGAAAATCGCAGTGCGGTGAATTTCCTGCGGTAGTGAGAGATGCTTCGAACCGCTCGGGATCGTTGCTGTGGTAGGACAGGGTTCGTATTCCAACCCTCATTGTGATGATCAAAGACCGGTCGTACTTCGTTTATGTCGGCACGTGCGCAGCAGAAGGACGAGCCGACTCCATACACATCTGCAGATTCGATCCTGGTTCGGAAAGACTGGACCCGATAGGGTCGCAAAGTGGACTCGTCAATCCGGCATTCCTGGCCGTGCATCCCAGTCGCCGGTTTCTGTACACGGTCAGCGATGTCGCCAGCGACCAGGCAGATGAGGGTGGTGTCACAAGCTTCCGCATAGATAACGATACCGGTCGGCTCACCGTTCTGAACAGGGTTTTCTCAGGTGGAGGCGGTGGATGCCATCTGGCGCTGGACAACACTGGCAGGACGCTGCTTGTCGCAAACTACTTCAGCGGAAGCATCGCAGCCTTTCCCGTGCAGGAGGATGGCCAACTGGGGAATCCCGCTACGCTGACCCGGCACCACGGATCGAGCGTGAATCAGAAGCGCCAGAACAGCCCTCATCCACACGCCGTCGTGGTCTCGCCGGACAACAGGTTCGTCCTGGTGCCCGACCTGGGCCTCGACCAGGTCATTTCGTACCGGCTCGATTCGTCGTCGGCGTCTCTTATACGCTCGGACCCGCCATTTGCAGGGGTCGAAGCGGGATCGGGGCCGCGTCACATCGCATTTCACCCCGCTGGAGGGTCTGCATACCTGATAAGTGAGATGGCGGCGAGCATCACGGCGCTCTCGTACGATCAAACGAGGGGCACACTCCGGAAAATCCAGACCGTTCTGGTATCGCCGGAGGGCAACGGCGCCTCAAGCGGTGCAGAGATCGACATCGATCCCGCAGGCAGGTTCCTCTATGCCTCAAATCGCGGGGACGATAGCATCAGCGTGTTCGCAATTTCAAGTGATGGGACACTTGAACTGACGCAACGCATCTCCGCATACGGCAGGGGCCCTCGCAGCATCAGGCTCACCCCGTCGGGCTCCTATCTGCTGGCCGCAAATCAAAATTCCGACAGCGTCGTTCTTTTCTGGGTTGATCCAAAGACCGGTAGTCTGGTGATGAGAGACAGGATGCTCCGCCTGCAGTCGCCGGCATGCATCGAGTTTGTGATCGCTTGGGGCTGACTGAGTTAACGTCGCAGGCATTCCGGTCAGAATCACGGAGCAACGCGGTCAGTTCTCCGTCTCCGGTTGTCCATCGTTCGCCAAGTCTGCGGAAAGTGCCACACTGTCCGGCAATTCTCCGTCCTTATTGGAGTGTGCTCCAGGGGAACGGAGTAACAGCGTTTCCAGTTTCGCCATGCTCAGAATGATGTCATTAGGATAGAAGCGGTCAACGTTTTCACGCGTGAGAAGCCGGTGCTTGGCAAAGACCGCCGGCGGAACCATATTGTGGTTCAAGATATCGATCGCCAGCCGGATAATGTCTCGTCCGTACTGCTCGGGGAAGAATGCCATCGATCCGACCAGCCGGGTAGACGGTCGCCGGAGTTCGGTACGGCCCACGAAGGAACCATCTTGGCTGATGACGCCACAATTCTCCGCGCGGCCGGCTTCCTCGAATGCACGTAATGCACCGAGTGCGCTCGGGTCGTTTATCGCGCCCACCAGGACGCGTTCAGACCGCATCGTCCGAAGATGTTTTCGGACTGCTTCAAGACTCCGCGCAAATACCCCATTGCCGTCAAGGTGGGTGGTGCGGGCCATTCTACTGGAGGGTAACCCTTCCTGAATCCCGTCCAGAATCCCGCTGACACGGGAACGGAGCAAGGGCCCCGCGGCCGAAACATCCATCAGGATGATCTCATCCACCTTCCCACCCCAGTTCTGTTTGGCCCACTTTGCCAGGTAGTTTCCGCCGACGAAGCCGGCCTTGTAATTATCAATCCCGTAATAGGTCGCACCGGGGTGTGGCGTTCCCAAGGCGACCAACGGAATCCCTGCGTCATGAAGCTTTGAAGCGATGACTAGCGCAACCTCTTCCCTGTTCTGGAATTCAATTACGAGATTGACCCTCTCCTTGATCAAGACCTCGATGTTTCGCAATGCTGCCTTGACGCTGTAACGATTGTCGAGCACGAGTATGTCGATCTCTTCGTCCGCCGCCGCCCGGCGCAGGCTGGCAGTGACCTCCTGCGAAAAGATCGAAGCCGAATCCAGGGCGGCAAAACCGAGTTTGTAACGGCCGCGCTTCAGCGGGCGAAACCTGGAACGGTATTCTCCCCGCCCACAGCGCTCGACGAGCCCTCGCCGCTCCAAGGTGAACAGCAACCGGAAGGCGGTCGCCTTGTTCATCCCCGTGCGCTGGACGAGTTCCCTCAACGTCAAGCATTCTCCCTGCGAACGGAAGGCATCAAGCAGATCACAAGCCCTCATGACTGCGTCTACCACGTAGCCACGAACAGGGCGTGGAGTGCTCCCTCCTACCTCTATCGCGTGTTCGTCTGTCATTTCATCTGTCAAAAGATTATATGAGCCTCTGCAAAACCTGTCAATGCGTTAATGCACGATAAAGTGGCCGATTACCGCCTGCCAGCGACCTTTACCTTTCGCTTGGTTGAGGTCTGTGTATTTCGATTGTCGAAACATTTGGCACATGCTTTGCGATATCTGGAACAGTCGTCTGCACGCGTTCTCAACGGAACAATGTTCCTCCCGGGAGTTGCTCGCAGAGCCTGTCCGTCAACCACGCATTGCGATCTGGCTATGATATGATTCGCTCCAGTCATTGGACATTGGGGGTACGTGTGAACAGCTTATCCCGAAGAAACTTCTTGAACGGAGCGGCCGTCGCGACCGCGGCGAGCTACGGCCGTATTCTCGGCGCGAACGATCGCATCCGTCTTGGCTTGATCGGCTGCGGCGGCATGGGTAGCGGAGATTTGGCGACATTCCTCCGTTACGACGACGTGGAGTGCGTGATCTGCTGCGACGTCGACGAAGTGATGATCGGCAAGACCTTCAAACGCAACGAAGCGCGCCTTGTTAAAAAGCCTGACGTCGTGAAGGATTTTCGTCAGGTGATCGACCGCAAGGACGTCGACGCGTTGATCGTATCGACACCCGACCAGTGGCACGCCCTGCCCACCATTTACGGATTCGAGGCCGGCAAAGACGTCTACGTGCAGAAACCGCTGGCTACCACTATCGGTGAAGGCCGGGCCATGCTCGAAGCTGCCAAGCGTTACAAGCGTGTGGCGCAGATGGGCACGCAATGGCGCTTCGGGCCTCATTATCGTGACGCTGTCGAGTTCGTGCAATCCGGGCGCTTGGGCAAGATCCGCCAGGTGCGCGCGTGGGCTTATCTCGACTGGGTGGGCGGCATCGGCAATCCTCCCGACAGTGCGCCACCGGAGGGCGTCGACTACAACATGTGGCTCGGGCCAGCTCCGCAGCGGCCGTTCAACAAGAATCGTTATCACTTCAACTGGCGATGGTTTTGGGATTACGCCAACGGCTTGATGAGCGATTGGGGCGTGCATCTGATCAACATCGGCATGTGGGCCATGGGTTACGTTCCGCCCAAGACCATCACGAGTACGGGCGGCAAGATGGTGGTGGACGACAACACGGAGACGCCCGACACGCAGATGGCTGTCTACGAGTTCCCCACTT
>JBDKSR010000360.1:0-4491 GCA_039680545.1 Bryobacteraceae bacterium
TACATGCGAGCGATCTCTTCCCCTAGCACGCTGGTGCCGATCTGGTAGAATCAGGTTGTCACACCACTGAGCGGGAGTAATTCAGTGGTAGAATGCCAGCTTCCCAAGCTGGACGTCGCGGGTTCGAGTCCCGTCTCCCGCTCCATGTTTTCAGCAAGTTAGCAGATCCCACAAAACCCTCGTTACCTCGTTTACCTCGAAAACCTCATTTGCCCTCGGAAGCGGCGGCAACCGCATCCTCGGACTCCTCACGCTTCTTCAATGCCGATTCCAACTTCGTCACCGCCTCGCGGCGGCTCTCCAAATCGCTGGTCGTGTACGTGTCGATGGCCACGCCGATCGCGTGACCCCGCTGGTCGGCTGCCACCTTCGGATCGATTCCCTCCTTGTGTCCCAGGCTGGCCTGCGTCCTCCGCAGGACCTGGAAGTTGACCCACCCCAAGCCGATCTCCTCCAACTTGTTGTGAAAGTTCCGCCGCAGGAAGTTGTCCCGCGACATGTACGTGCCCTTCTCGGACGGAAACACCAGCGCTTCGGGGCTGATGTCGAACGAAATCTCGCGCCACTTCTCGATGTCGGCCGCGAGGTCCGGAGGCACCGCCGCTTCCCGCTTGCCCCGGCGCGTCTTCGGATCGTCGGGCAGATTGCGGTAGACCCGCTCCATGATGTTGACCATGTCGGGCCCGACCCGCCCCCAGCGCAATCCGAAGATCTCGCCCGGCCGCATCCCGACCAGGCCCGCCAGCAGGAATACAACGCGCTCGCGGAGATCCAGGACGGACAGCGCCAGGTTGAAATCCTCCTTCGTCATGACGCGCTTCTCGGTGGTGCGCGCCTCCTTCGGCGTCACCAACGATCCAGCCGGATTGCCCTGCACCAGAGCATCGTCGGCGGCCATCTTGAACACCGCGTTCAGATCCCACCGCAGATGGCTGATGACGCTCTTGGACAGCGCCGCCTTGCCCTTCGCCTTGGCGTCGAGGAACGTCTGGAGCCGGTCGCGATTCAAATCGCGGAGTTCGCAGTTCTCGAACGCCGGAAACAAATGTGCTTCGAATCGTTCTGTCGTAGTTACATCGGTCGAGTCCTTCCACTTCTTGCGGCGCTGCAGCAGAAACACGTTCGTCACGTATGTCTTGAAGTTCGTCGGCAGGCACTGCCGGAATCCCGACCCCTCGTTGATGGGGCGCAGGATCTCCTGCAACTTCGCCAACGCCGCGCCTTCCGTCATCTGCGCGCAGTGGCCCAGGACCTTGGTCTTCCCCCTTCCGTCTTCGTAGTATTTTCCAAGCCATACCCATCGGCGGCCATGCTTCACCTTCCGGACACAGCCGCGCTGAAATCGCTGTCGGCGCACGGATTGCCTTTCCGGCGTCGAAAGCGCTGTTTCCCGATTCGACTCGGATGGTACCACCTACCGCTCCTCCCCCACGGCGACCAGTTCGGCGGACTCCACCTCCCGGACCCACTCCTCGAGCGACTCGCGCCGGAAGACAACGCGCCGGCCGACGCGAACGGTCGGCAGTGGCGGGATGCCCTGGATCTTGCCGTTGAGGATGTTGGACAGGTGCGACTTCGAGCACCGCAAAAAGCTGGCGGCTTCAGCCAAAGTCAGGATGCGCGGCATATTGGTGAGACCTTCCGTCATCGTCATGGACCTTACCTCGAAGACCTGCAGTTATCCAGTTGGAAAAGGCCACTTCCAACAGTTGGAAGTGGCCGGGCATCATGAAAGATTTTGATGATGCGCGCCTACGCCGGGCCGGTCTGTGCAGTCGGCATCAGCAGGCAGTTCACGGTGGTGACGCCGTTACCGGCGGCGGCCGTGGCCACGCCCACCATGGGTTTGCTGCCGGTGCCCGCCGTCTTAGTGAGCCTCGCCAGGCCGCAGTCCCAGTACAGCTTGTCGCCCTGCGCGATCACGTCGGTGGTGACCTTGGGCAGTTCGAACACGCCCTCGACCGTGACCTCCACGTCGGCCGCGGACGCGGCACTGAACGCCGCGACGCCCACGATGGAGCCCACCACGACCAACTGCCCGCTGGTGACATCGGCAGGTGCCGCCACCGTGATGGTGTTCCCCTTCTGCACGAAATTCTTCATGGTTCAAATTCCTTTCGGTGTGATAACAACCTGGCGGGGCGACGTGCTGCCGCCGCCCGCCATCTCGATTTCCTTGTTGATGGTGGTGAGGGCCGCCTGCATCTCCACCACGCTGCGGTACGTGATGGCGCGGCCCTCGAACTGAACGTGCAATGTGTCGCTGCCGATCGCGGTCACCAGCGCATCGCGCATGCTCTGCAACTCCGTCAGCGTGAGAGCCATGGCTACGCTCCCGGGTTGGCGTACACGCCGCGGAAGTCCAGCGCCCCCGCGCCGAAGTCGAGGCGGGCACGGATCTGGACGCCGTCCACTTCGAACCCGGCACGAGTCTCAACCTGCACCCCTTCGTTGCCGGCGAGGTAGGCGTACTCGATGCTGGGGAACAACACGGGATCGGCGGCGACCTACCAGCGGGTGGCCGACTGGGCGTCGAGCCGCGGATCAACGACCAGGGTCAACTTGCCGGCGAACGGGTTCACGTTCGCGGCCTGCGCCGGATAGATGCTGGCGAGGTACTTCTCGGCGGTGCTTTCAAGGGCGGCGGGCACCACCAGGAACTTCGCCGCAATGTCGAGCGGCGTCTTGCCGTCCAGTCCCTTCTGCGACCGGAGCGCCAGGCGCGCGGCGGCCAGCGTGGTATCGGAGATGGCGCCGCCGCTTGCGGCGAGGTTGCTGTGCGCGGCGTCGAACAACTTCTTGTTGTCGGACATGACGGGCCCGACGCCGTTGTTGCCGGTGATCAGGTCCACCAGGAACTGCGCCTCGAACTGGGCGGCAGCGGACGCGAACAGCCGGCCGATGTCGGAGAACGCCGACAGGTTGTCGTTCACGATGGCCTGCCGGTGTTGTTGCAACGAAAAAATGTCCCCTTAACTGCTACGAAACTCTGACACCCGCGGGAGCCGGCGGGGATGAGCTTCGCCAGAATCGAAGTACGTTTCCCCGGCCGCGATGACTCATCGGCTCCAAAACAGATATACATAAAATCTGAAAAACCAAAAACAAAAGAATTAGAACTTGTGGGCCGTGGAAAAGTGGAAATCCCAAAAGCGGGGATTCCCACTTTCCCACCGCCCCGACAGCCTGCGGCAGCAAGGTATAAAATCATCGCACTGCCACCGCGGCTCGACCGCCGAGCACGTAGATGCGAGGCGGTTTCCCGCGTTTCGCCTGACTGGTCATGGCCGGTCGTCGCGGCGCCAGGCCCGGCGCGTAATCCAGCGGCATCGCCACGTGATGCAGGTCTCTCTCTCCCAGCCAAACGTGCACCTCACCATTCAGTTGGTGCGAAACCACCACCTTGGTCCCCGCATACCCGCGTTGGCCCTTTAGGGGTGGCAATTGGATCGAGCGAGCGCCGAAACTGATCACGTGGTCCTTGCCCACCACGCGCTCGTACTTCAGGCTGAAGAGCCGGTCCCGGTTGACCTTTCGGCTTAAGGGCCGGAAGTCATTGCCGACTTCCCGTGCCGGCTTGGCAAAGCGCTGGTTGTAATCCGGCAGGAATGCTGTTAGCACTTCATTGGCTTGCTCTACTGTAGCGGCGCGCGCCAAACGCAACTCGCTCCGCAAACGGTCCTGAAAGGTTTTCCAGAGGCGCTCAATCCGCCCTTTGGCCTGTGGTGAGAGCGCCGCGATCTGTTCGATGCCCAGCTCTTCCAGTACCCGGCCCAACTGGGTTGGTGTTTGCCGGCCGGCCAACTCTTCCTCCACGCTCCAATACTGGTCATTGCGCTGAAAGGTTCCGTGACGGTCCCGATACAGACTGAGCGGAATACCGTGCCTTTCCACCACTTCCCGCAGCACCCGCAGATAGCCCACCGTATCCTCATGCTCCAGTTGAAACCGCGCCGCCAGCACCTGGCCCGTCGCATCGTCCTGAAACCCGATCAGAGTCAGTGCCGGTCCGCGCCGCTCCAGCCAGTTCTCCCGGCTGCCGTCGGTCAGCAACATCATCCCCATCCTTGGCCGGCGCTCCCGCCGCGATCGGTATTGCCGAGGCCTCCGCTTGTTCGGCGATGCGATCCCGGCCCCACGCAAAATCCGCCGCACCGATTCGCGGCTGATGCGCAGGTTTTCCTTTTCCTGAAGCTTCTCTGTCAGATGCGAATCATTGAAGCCGGCGTACTTGCCCTTCGCCAACTCCCGCACTTTGCGGCACACCGACTCCGGCAACCGCCACGGCTTTTTGCGGCCTCGATTGCCGTGTCGCACCCACTCCACTTCCCCAGCCTGGCAGCGACGCTTCAGCCGCTTCACCTGTCGCGCGCTCAACCCTAGCAGGGAGCCCGCTTTGCCAACGCTGATGTGACCCGCAACTGCGTTCTCAATCACTTTCAATCGGTGCAGCTCTTTCTGCGTCAACTCGATCACCCTCCAGAATGCCCC
>JBDKSR010000361.1:0-3571 GCA_039680545.1 Bryobacteraceae bacterium
GACACACGCGGCACGGCAATCATGAATTCTCTGTTCCACGGCTATATCGAGTGGCAGGGCGACATGACTTCGCGGTCGACCGGCTCACTCGTCGCCGACCGCCCGGGCAGGGCCACCGGGTACGCCAGTTATAACCTGCAGGAGCGCGGCGCGATCTTCATCGCACCGGGAGCCGAAGTGTACGAGGGCATGGTCATCGGCGAAAACGCGCGCGAGGCCGACATCAACGTCAACATCGTCAAGGAGAAGAAACTGACCAATATGCGTGCGTCCACGGCGGATGACGCAATACGGCTCGTGCCGCCGCGCACCTTGAACCTGGAACAGGCGATCGAGTTCATTCGCGATGACGAGTACGTGGAGGTCACGCCGACCTCCATCCGTCTTCGCAAGAAAGTGCTCCAGGCCAATCAGAGGTAGCCTGTCAGGCGAGGATCTCGACGGTTTCTCCCGCCTTTAGCTCGACTTCCCGGCTGAACGCGACGATCATTCTGCCATCGGATTGCCGGACGGACGCATCCAGAGGCTGATCGGGTGGGCTCAGACGCACTTTGGCCGTCTTAGCGCCCTGCGCTAGCTCAAGTTCGCGGCAACGAAGTGTTCCTTCGATGACAGTGAGGCAAGCGCGGGACCCTTTCGCTGATTTTTTCTGGTCGAATGTACCCCAAGCACTCGCGGTCGACCAGAAGGTGCGGAATGCAGCCTGCCGCACAAGTGGCCGGAACGTGATGCGCCCATCGGCAGCGGTGTAGTCAAACCCTGACAAAGCGGGGATTGCTGCCCATGCTGCCATGGCACGCGCGTAGTGGTGGCCGCACTCTGCCTCGTCCCACGGGCTGCGCCTCTCGCCGTCATAGCGCCGGCGTATCTGACCGATCAATTCGACGCCCTCGGACACCATCCCGTGATACAGCATCAAGATGGCGGCGGAATACTCGAAGCCGGTCATCAACTCGCCAAAGTACGGGAAGGGCACGGCCGGACGCTTGCCGCTCGCATAGTCGCAGATCACCAGACCCGCTTCGTCGTTCAAGGCAAAAATGCGCTGGACAGCCTCGTGCCGGTAGAGACTGCGCTTGTAGTTGTACTTGTAAATCGAGCGGAGCGAACGTTGGATCTTATCTTCATCAAGCAATGGACCGAGCCCGGCCACACCCGCGAGGAACTGTCCCACAAGCTGGTCCACAAGGCAGCCTTGGCCTAGCTGGTAGTCCGGGTGCTCGGGATCAGCAGCACCCATTCCAACCGTCAGACCTTCAGCGATCTTCTCCTTGGGTCTTCCCTGAATCTTCTGAACGTAATACTCACCTTGGAAGAGGTTCGCATCGGTCCACCGGCTGCCGTTCTCGAACGGGCGGCGGCATTCGGAGGAAAAAGCAGTGTCACCCACGGCCCGCGCCATCTCCTCGGCCGCTCGCAGGGCGCCCAGGTACCAGACCTCACACAGCGGATTCGGACCGTAAAACTCAACGTCATAGGTATTGTGCTGCACACCTTCCATCACGCCGTCGCGGTCCTCGTCCCATCCTCCGGGAATCCAGGCAAACTCCAGAGCGCGTTTTGCGCCAGGCCATAGTTTGCGGAGCCACTCGGTGTCGCCGGTAAGGCGCCAGTCGAGATAGAGCTTTATGATCTGCCCCATCTGCCCGTCGGCCGCAGCGTGCTTCGTGTGTTCTTTGCCGAACGGCAGCAGTTCCCGCATATCCATCAGTCCGCGCTCGTTCGTGCGAAATCCAAAGGCCGCTTCGCGCATGGAACGCGAAAGACTGGGAAATACGTATGCCGTGCTTACCTCGTAGTTCCAAACGTGATTACACGTTCCGAAGCAGCATCCACTCCTGTCACCGCAACCCTCAAAGCCGTGGAATGCGCCATCCGCCGTGCGAAAGCAAGTCGGTGTGACAAGAGTGGAGAGGTTCGACATGGCCGCGTCGAGGACCGGCCCCGGCAGCGTGCTCTCGCGCACCGTGTTCACAAACCGTCGCGTGCGGCTTTCGAGGTCCGTCAGGTGCCCGGCGGCATACTCAGCGGCCTTCCATGCATCAGCGAACCGGCTGCAATAGTGATTGCCGATGACCGTCTTCTCCTCGCCCTTCGGAGCTGTCCAGCCGCAACGCTCGGGAGTGCGATTCGGAAAGTGCCAGCTCAGCAGGAAAGTGTAGTCCGCCTCAGCACCCGCCTCGATTTCGCGCTTCAAGCATAACGAGCCCGTTGTGTCACGCACGGCTGCTTCGGGTCCCAGTTCTCCGTCCGCCGAAAAATCGTCCCAGAACAAGAGCGCCCCAGTCCAGGCCCATCGCTGCTGCGACCAGCCTCGCAGATAGCTGACCTTACCCGCACCCTGGCCGAGCACGGCAAGCGCGAACGAACCCGCGAATGCATCCGATGCCGCGAGAAACGGGTTGCGCATGAAAAGACCGGGCAGCGTGCCCTCGCGATAGTCGTTCGTCCTGCCTGTTCCGCCGACGGGGTTGTCGATGGAATAGGCAATCGAGACGGTTGCTTTCGTCTTGGCGCGGTTGAACACGCGGTAGCGCAGCACGGCTACCGGCAATCCGGATTCGTCCGCATCGAGCGGGATAAACGGAGTAAACGCTTCGAGAGAGACACTAACGGGAAGATCGGAATCCTGAAAATCGATCCGGGCAAGTGGATAGTCGCCGGTGAACGTACACGATTCCAGCCGGGGAAGCCCGGGGGCATTCTGGCTGCCGAGGCCGGATGCTCCGTCGTACGGCGGCTGAATGCGCGCTTCGAGAACGCGGACGACCGGCTTCCGATCGCCCGTCTGGACGAAGATCGAAGGGAAGCAGTACTTCAATACATTCCCTTTGTCGGGCTTGTTGAAGATTTCCCAGTCCCGCAGTTGCCCGCGCCCGCCCAGGCTGATGGAGCCGGCTCCGATGCCGCCCAGCGGGAAGGCAATTCGCTGGAGGCGCGCGCCGGAGAACTTGCGAGGGTATTCGGCCGGCGCTGCCTGTCCCCGTTTAGCGGGCTCCTGCTTGGCGGTGGACGCTGCGGCACCCACCTGAAGCGCCGCTGTGCCGCTGGCGATTCCCGATACAAACTTCCGTCTCGAAACCAAGTCCTGGTTCTTCACTTTTGACCCTCGACCTTCCGTGCCTTCAACCCTCTACTGCAAAATACGGCTTCCTGGTCTTCCACGCGCCACGCGTGAAATCGGGACAGGCAACCGGTGCACTGCCCTTGGCGATGGACAGTTCGGAGAGCGGAATGATTACGCTCATCGTGACGGAATCGTACACGTCGATCGGCGTCTGCGAACGGGTGCGGACGGCTTCCACGAATTTCGCCAGTTCGAGGTAGTCCGTTCCGTCGTGACCGGCCCCCTTCGCACGTTCCTGCAGTTCCTTGTGCCAGGCGTGGTTGAACTCCTCCTGGTAGGGGCCGAACGGTTCCCATTTCTCGTATTGCGGGCTGCGCCCGTCGATGTAAACGGAATTCCGGTCCTCGCTGTAAAGGCCCAGCGTCCCTTGAATCATCCACCGGTTGTCGTAAGGCCGCGTAAGCTGCATGTCGTTGTTGATGACAAGCGTGTTACCCTTTTGCG
>JBDKSR010000362.1:0-1859 GCA_039680545.1 Bryobacteraceae bacterium
ATTGTGCGCCCGGCAGGGCGCACAGACTTGGTGGTGCAAGTCCACTACTCACCCGGCAAGGGGAAGAGTTAGCCGAACGGCAAGGGTGTCGCGGGTGACTGCGAATCTGGAGGAAGTCGAAGGCAAAGCGCTGGCCTGACGAACAGGAAGCGGATACGAGGCGTTACAGCGGGGTAAGGCGGCAATTATCGTCAAAGCCCGGTACTTGCACGGAACGCTGTAACGTAAATCCGACAGGTATAAGCGTGAAGGTCTGTGCGTCATACCCGAGGAGATCCGGCAGTCTGCCAATTTGTGCTACCACGGTCGAGAGGTCGTGGGATGGACTGCCGGAAGTCAGCAGAGGCCATAGTAGGCGCCGGTCTGGGCTGAAGGGCCGAACATTGAAAGCCGCAAGTAGGCGGTGGGACCACATGGACAGTCAATGAAGACAGAAGCACCACAGCAAGTGGGGACCAACAAGGAGAAGCCAGCGCGGAACGCCGGTATGGCCTTGTCTGGCGTCGAGACTGGCGTGACGACCCAATGGCGGACGAAAGCGGAGTTGGAGCAGGAAAGCGGGTTGATGGAAGTCGTGTGCGAACGGGACAACCTGAAACTCGCCTATCAGCGGGTGATGGAGAACAAAGGTGCCGCCGGAGTAGATGGTATCGGCGTCGTCGAGTTCAAAGATCACCTCAAGCAACACTGGCCGACGATCAAGGCCAGGATAATGGCGGGGACATACAATCCCCAACCCGTTCGCCGGGTGGACATACCAAAACCGCAAGGAGGTATCAGGACACTCGGGATTCCGACGCTGACGGATCGAATGATCCAGCAGGCGTTGCATCAGGTGCTTTCACCGGTTTTCGAGGCGGACTTTTCCGAATCGAGCTATGGTTTTCGACGGGGGAGGAACGCCCATCAGGCGGTCAAGGCAGCCCGGCAGTATGTTGCCGAAGGCCGCAGATTTGTGGTGGACATGGACTTGGAGAAGTTCTTCGACCGAGTCAACCACGATATTCTGATGGAGAAGCTATCGAAGAAGATCGGTGATGGTCGAGTCATGAGGCTCATCCGCCGGTATCTGGAAGCAGGCATGATGTCAGAAGGGATCGTCTCCCCAAGGACGGAAGGGACGCCGCAGGGCGGGCCGCTCAGTCCTCTGCTGTCGAACATCCTGCTTTCGGAGCTGGATCGGGAACTGGAGCGCCGGGGCCATGCCTTTTGCCGTTATGCCGATGACTGCAATATTTATGTCAGAAGCCAGCGGGCAGGCCAGCGGATTATGGCGAGCATCACCCGGTTCCTGTCGGACACGCTCAAGCTCACGGTCAATATGGCCAAGAGCGCGGTAGCGCGTCCGTGGAACAGGAAGTTCCTCGGGTATAGCCTGACGTGGCACAAGACCCCGAGACTGCGGATTGCAGCAACCAGCCTCAAAAGGATGGAAGATAATATCCGTAAAGTGCTCAAAGGGGCGAGGGGACGTAGCCTGAACACGGCCATTTCCGAACTCAACCCGATTCTTCGCGGCTGGATGGCTTATTTTCGGCTGACCCAGACCAAGAAGGTTCTGGAAGAGTTGGATGGATGGATCAGGCACAAACTGCGCTGCATTTTGTGGCGACAGTGGAAACGTCCGTACACACGTGCCAAGAATCTGATGAAGGCGGGATTGAAAGAGGAGCGAGCGTTTTGCTCGGCCTTCAACCAGCGGGGGCCGTGGTGGAACAGTGGCGCAAGCCACATGAACCAGGCCCTCCCAAAATCTTTCTTTGATCGGTTAGGGTTGGTGTCGCTGCTCGATACGATGCGACGACTTCAGAGTGTTCAATGAACCGCCGGATGCGGAACCGCACGTCCGGTGGTGTGGG
>JBDKSR010000363.1:0-6991 GCA_039680545.1 Bryobacteraceae bacterium
TGATCATCGGGATCAGGAACAACCCGATCACGCTGGCATTCATCAGCAGCGGCCGGATCACCCATTCGTTCAGGTCCATCGGGTAGCTCTGCCCCATCATTTGCGATTCGAGGCTGCGGCTCACGAAGATTGCCGTCGCAACGTAGAAGAAATAACCGAAGATCAACGCGAAGACCGCCATCAGGAGATAAGCGATGGGCGACGCGAAGTAGCCTTTAATCTCCTTACGGAAGATGGTCCATATATTCTTCATCACTCCCCCCCCTGGGCTGCATTCTCGGTCGAGGTTAACTGCAGGAAGACCTCTTCAAGGCTGAACGCCACGGGCCGAAGCTCTGTCAGGTTCCAGTTCGCTTCAATGACCGCCCTCGCCAGGTCGGCTCGGATGTGGCGCCCCTGCAGGCTCTCGACTTCGAAGCCGCAACGGTCGTCCTTGGTTTCTTTCGTTACCACGCGGCTGACGCCGGGAACTTGCTCCAGGCGCTGGCGCACTTGCACCGCGTCAAGGTTGCCGGAGTCCCGAGCCTCCACTTCCACCAAGACGGCCTCGGAGCCGCGAAGGCGGTTCGTCAGATTCTGCACCGTGTCGGTCGCAACCAGCTTGCCCTTGTTGATGATGATCACCGTCTCGCAGGTCTGCTCGACTTCGGGCAGGATGTGCGTACTTAGGATGATCGTGTGATCGCCGGAGAGCTGCTTGATCAGTTCGCGCGTCTCGATGATCTGCTTGGGGTCAAGCCCCGCGGTTGGTTCGTCGAGCACCAGAACATCGGGGTTGTGGATGATGGCCTGAGCCAGACCGACCCGCTGCCGGTATCCTTTCGAGAGCTTGCTGATCAGCTTCTTCGAGACGTCACCGATCGCGCAGCGCTCCATGACACGGTCGACTCGCTGCTTACTATCGCCGCGCGGAATCCCCTTAAGTCTCGCAACGAAGTTGAGGTATTCGATAACCTCCATCTCGGGATAAAGCGGCGGAGTTTCGGGCAAATAGCCAATCCGTTTCTTGACGGCCAGCGGCTGTTTGGTTACGTCGAAACCAGCCACTTGGGCGGAGCCGGCGCTGGGGGGAAGAAAGCAGGTCAGTACGCGCATCGTCGTGGTCTTCCCGGCTCCATTGGGGCCGAGAAAGCCGACAATGCTTCCCTTCTCAATTTCGAAAGAGATATTGTCTACTGCAACGGTACGAGCGTACCGCTTAGTGAGACCCTCAACCTTGATCATAGTGATTCCTGGAGAGTTTCAGGCGTTAGTCTGAGTATTTATGAAAAGCACACTCAGACCGAATACTCATCATAAAGACGGCTCGAAAGGACTGTCAACGAGCCTGCCTGTTACAAGCCGGTGATTTGGAAGCCCGCATCTACGTACAGAATGTTGCCGGTGACGCCGCGGCCCATGTCACTTGCCAAGAACACAGCGGCATCTGCCACCTCGGCCGGATCCGTGTTGCGCCGCAGTGGAGCACGTTCGGCCACGAAGTCCAAGACCGAAGAAAAGTCTTTGATTGCTCGCGAGGACGCTGTCTTGATCGGGCCCGCTGAGATGGCGTTCACGCGTATGTTGCGCGGTCCGAGTTCACTGGAGAGGTAGCGCATCGCCGCTTCAAGCGCCGCTTTTGCCACGCCCATCACGTTGTAATTCGTCACGACCCGCGTTGAGCCGAGATAGGTGAGGGTGAGGATGGACCCGCCCCCGGTCATGAGCGGAACCAGGGCACGCGACACCGATACGAGGGAATACGCGCTCACGTCCTGGGCCAGCAGGAACCCTGAACGGGAGGTTTCGAGGAAGGGTTTGGCCAGGTCTTCCTTGTTGGCGAAGGCAATGCTGTGGACGATCGCGTCCAGCCTATGCTCCTCCGCCCCCAGCGTTTCAGCCAGACGGCTGAGATCCTGGTCCTCGGTGACGTTGCAGGGAAGCACGCGGGCCGCGCCGATCTCAGCGCCCAACGCCTCGACAGTTTCCCGCTGCCGCTCGCCCAGGTAGGTCAGAATGACACGGGCGCCCTCGCGCCGGAACGCGTCGGCAATCGGGTACGCCAAGCTCCACCTGTTCGCGACGCCCAGTACCAGCGCGGTTTTGCCCTCGAGAACACCAGACATGGCCGTCCAATCAAGCTTCAAGACAACCGGCGGGCCCCGCGACAGGCGAGACCCGTCCGGCTTTAATGACTCTTATTAACGCAACTTCATCGGCCTGCCGCCTGCCTCTTTGCTGCGCTGGGCGGCATCCATGAACGCGAACATTTCGAGCGTTTCTTCGTTCGGGACCGGCGGCTGCTTGGTCTCGAAGAACTTGATGATCTCCTTGAGCAGGCTGGTGTAGGAAAACTTCGCGTCCGGCGAACTTTGGAGTACCTCTTTGGGACGGAAGACCACCGCGCCGTACTTATACGAATCGCGCAGCGTCTTCACCGTGCCCGTTCGCCCATCCTTCCAGCGTCCCGTGATGATGTCGCCGTCCGGTGTTGAGAAGCGAGTGACCTCTTCGCATCCGGGTCCCAGTATTGCGTACAGTACCTCCGTCGCGTGAATTCCATACCAGGAAAGGTCGAGATAGTGATGCGGCTCGAGCGGCCCCGGGCCCCAGGTGATCACGGCGCTCGCATCCGGTCTCTTCATGGTGGTTACGAGGTCGCTGTACCGCAGGCTCGACGAGCTGAACCACGGCACCCCGGCTTCTTTGGCCAGGCGCGCGATCTCCCGTGCGTCATCAAGAGTCGAGGAGAGGGGCTTGTCGATGAACAGCGGTTTCCCGGCCGCGATCACGGGCTTGGCCTGTTCCAGGTGGGTGCGGCCATCGACGCTCTCAAGCAGAACAGCGTCCACTTTCGCGCAGAGCGCCGGGATGCTGTCGACGATCTCGACATTCCACTTCGTACGGAGTTCTTCCGCGTACTTGTCGACCCGGCTATAGCTCGATTCGACGTCGGGACTCCCGCCCTTGTAAGCGGCCACAATTACCGCCCCAGGGATGCGATCCGGTGAATTCGGATCGTTCAGAACCTTTGCGAATGCCGACACGTGGGAAGTGTCTGTGCCGATAATGCCTAGTTTGATCTGCGCCAGCGACATGGAGGCCAGCGCAAGCAGAAGTGCAAATACTCTCATGACGCGCATTGTACACTAGTGGGGCGCGGGTGACTGTCCGGCGGGGGCTGGACGCCGCGTGGTTCTACCCGGACCGTGGATCTCTCAACTCCAATTAAATACCTCAAGGGTGTTGGTCCCGTGCGCGCCGAGATGCTCGAAACAAAGGGCATTCTGACCGTCGAGGACCTGCTCGCCTATGCGCCGTTCCGCTACGAAGATCGTAGCAACATGAAATCAATTGCCGAGCTGGCGCCGGGCGAGATGGCGACGGTGATCGCCGAGATCCGCACGACGAAGGCGTCCGGTTTTCAGCGCCGTCGCCTCGGCCTGTTTGAGGCGACCTTTGCTGATTTCACTGGTGAAATCCTGCTGGGAAAGTGGTTTCACGGCGACTACCTGAAGGACATTCTGACCCCCGGCCAGAGAATTGCTCTTTACGGCAAGGTCGAACTTGACAGCCGGGCGGGGATGCTGGTCATGCTTCACCCCGAGTTCGAAGTCCTCTCCTCCGAGGAGGAAGAAGAAGGAGAAGCTTCGTTGCACGTCGGGCGGATCGTCCCGATCTACGAAGCTGCGGGCAAGATCACCACACGGGTCTTCCGCAGGCTCGTCCACAAGGCCCTCGAATATCTGCCGGAGCGCGCCGACGCGATGCCTGCCGCCATCCGGGAACGATTCAAACTGGTGGACAGTTCGACCGCTGTGCGGAATGTTCACTTCCCTCCCGCCGGAGAAGATGTCCGGGTGTTGAATTCGTATCGATCTCCGGCACAGTTCCGGCTGATCTTTGAGGAGTTCTTCTGGCTGGAATGCGGCCTGGCGTTGAAGCGCAACCGGGCACGGAAGCGGGAGGGCATCGCGTTCGTACTGTCGGAGGCAGCCCGGGAGCAGATCAAGCAAATGCTTCCGTTCAAGCCCACTGCGGCGCAGAAGCGTGTCCTCGGCGAGATCGTCCGCGACATGGCTGAACCGCACCCGATGTGCAGGCTGCTGCAGGGAGACGTGGGCAGCGGGAAAACGGTGGTGGCTGCGGAAGCCGCCGTCGTCGCCATCGAAAATGGATACCAGGTGGCCGTGCTGGCGCCGACCGAAATCCTTGCGACCCAGCATTATCTGTACTTTAAGAAGCTCTTCGCGCCGCTCGGGTACGTCCCTGTTCTCCTGACCGGTTCTCAGACGCCACGCGAGAAACAGCAAATCAAGAAGTTGATTGCCGAAGGGCATGTGCAGGTTGCGATCGGCACTCACGCGATCCTGGAAGGGGACGTCGACTTCAAAAAGTTGGGGCTGGCCATCGTCGATGAGCAGCACAGGTTCGGTGTCATCCAGAGGCTGAAACTCATGGAAAAGGGCGTGCAACCCGACGTGATTGTCATGACGGCCACGCCCATCCCACGCACCTTGGCGCTGACCTTCTATGGCGACCTCGACGTCTCCATCCTTGATGAACTGCCGCCGGGACGCCGCCCCATCATCACGAAACACGTGACCGAGGACAAGGTCGAACTCGTCTACAGCTTTCTGAAACGGCATGTGGATGCCGGACGCCAGGCCTACGTCGTCTACCCGGTTATCGAGGAATCGGAGACGCAGGACATGAAGGCCGCCGAAAAGATGTACGTTCATCTCTCGGAGACCGTTTTCCCAGGGCTATCAGTCGGCTTGCTTCACGGACGGCTGCCCGCCGACGAGAAGGAAGCGGTCATGGAGCGTTTCAAGAGGGGAGAAATCAAGATACTGGTCTCGACCACGGTCATTGAGGTCGGTGTCGATGTCCCCAATGCCGCCGTCATGGTGATCGAACAGGCCGAGCGCTTCGGACTCGCGCAACTTCACCAGCTTCGAGGGCGTGTGGGGCGCGGCGCGGAACAGAGTTATTGCATCCTTGTGACCGGCAAGCTGAGCGACACCGCGCGAGAGCGCATTCGAACCATGGTTGAATCCACCGACGGATTCTACATCGCGGAAATGGATCTCAAGCTGCGAGGTCCGGGAGAGTTCTTCGGCACACGCCAGTCAGGATTGCCCACCCTGCGAATCGCCAACATTCTGCGAGACGCCGAGATCCTCGAACTCGCGCGGTCGGAAGCGACGGTTTTCGTGACTACCCCGCCGTCCACGGATGAGCTCAGGCGGGCGGTCGCTTACCTGCGCGAACACTGGCAGCGCCGGTACGGATTGGTGATGGTGGCCTGATGCGTGTTATTGCGGGAGAGTTCCGGAGTCGAAGATTAAAGGCCCTGCCGGGTCTGCGCACTCGTCCCACCCCGGACCGGCTTCGTGAAGCTTTATTCAGCGTCCTGGCGCCGCGACTGGCCGGGTGCGTCTTCCTGGACGCTTACGCAGGGTGCGGATCGGTAGGGATTGAAGCGCTCAGCCGGGGCGCCCGCGAGGCGATCTTTCTGGAGGAACACAAGGCGGCATCGAGGGTGATTCAAGAGAACCTGCAATCGCTCGGGGCCACCGCGCGTGCCGTGGTGGTTATGGGAAAGGCGACAGCGCACCTTGAACGCTTCGAGCCGGACATTGTCTTTCTCGATCCGCCGTACGACCGGGAGCGAGAGTACCTGGCCGCGCTCGAAATCCTCGCGAAACGCCCCCCGAGCCTTGTTATCGCCCAGCATTCGTCCCGTTTTGCGATCGAAGAACGCTATGGAGTGTTGAAGCGCGTGCGTGTTCTGCGGCAGGGCGACAACTCGTTAAGCTTCTATGAGGAGGAAGGGAACGCTGATGACCGTATATGAATGGGAAAGCGTCAAACGTGAGCGGATGAATCCGCAGTTTGTCCGGCAGGTGATCCATGGGGAAAAGATGACCGTCGCCCGTATCAACCTGTCCGCCGGGGCCGTGGTCCCCGAGCATAGCCACTCCAACGAACAAATCACGATGTTGCAGGAGGGCAAACTGCGCTTTGTTCTCTCCGGCGAAGAACGCATCTTGGCGGCGGGCGAGATCCTTCATATTCCGTCCAACGCTCCGCACAGTGTCGAAGCGCTGGCCGACAGCGTGGCGATCGACCTGTTTTCTCCGGTGCGTGAAGATTGGATCCGTGGGGACGACGCGTACTTGCGCCGTTAGCGTCGCCGCGTGCGGCTCTATACTCCCGGCGGCATTCAACCGATGGAGAATTGAGCCGGTTCTCTGCGTGAGTGTGGGGAGGGGTCAGGGGTGGTCTCTTCGTCCGCTCGTGTGGCCGGGCCGGCTCAGTCCGCCCAAAGGCCTTTCATTTCGTTATCCTCGTAATTTAGGTACCTGCAACTCGAAGTGGAGAGATTACTCATGTCATCACTGATTCAGATTGCCCCGAAGTTCCGTCCGCCGCTCGACCCTGGTTTCATCGCAGCCTCGCTCTGGAACCGGGCCTACCAGTCGAAGGTCAAGGAAAGCGGACGCGGGGAGAGACTTGCTATCGCGCTTGAAAGGACGGATGGTTCGGTATCTGTCTTCCGCACAACTGTCCTGCCGCACGAAGGGGATTTTGTGGCGCTCAACGAGTTGTACGTCGAGCGGCTCGTGAAATTCCTTTTGTGGCAGCGTGGAGGCTGCAAGGTCACGATTGCCGGCAATGCTGGCATCGGGGCGTACATCAAGCAGGTCTACTCGCCCTCCGGCAAACAGGCTTTCGATTATGAGTTTATGGGCGAGCGCGTCTATGGCGTCCCGATGGTGATTGAAGGGACCACCTATGACGCGGCGCCCGCGGAGCGGGAGACGACAGCCTCGCTCGGACGGCACCTGGACGGCTGCCGCATCGGCTTTGATCTCGGCGGCAGCGACCGCAAGTGCGCTGCTGTCATCGACGGGGAAGTCGTGTTCAGTGAAGAAGTGGTATGGGACCCCTACTTCCAGAGGGACCCTCAATATCACTTCGACGGCATCAACGAAACCCTGAAACA
>JBDKSR010000364.1:0-6803 GCA_039680545.1 Bryobacteraceae bacterium
GCGCACGTGCGCGGGCTCTATCCCACGGCGCGCATCGAGGTTCTGTATCCCTGCGACGTGAACCACTCCGAACCGGCCGGTGTGAACCAATTGGGAGGACGCCTGAACCGGTACGTGAACCTGCCAACTGAGTGGGAGCAGAAGGAAACGAGCGGGCTCGACCGTCTGAAGACCGAAGCGCTCGATTTCGGTGCATGGTCGCGTGATCTCGATTTGGTGTATGAAGCCATACGGCTCCCCATCGACCTCGGCTGGCCGAAAGAATCGCTGCGTCACATGTTGCCGGTCTTCCGTCCGGGCTATGCCTGGCAGAAGGAATACCTGACCGCGCTTGGGGAAGGAGTAGCGGCGGTGAATCTCTGGGCGTTCGATCACGTGTGTCTCCTGAACCTCAACCCGCGCGCGGACTATGGCTCGGGTTCTGCCCGCCGGTTGGCGTAAAGAGACTCATGCCGGTTGTTATACTGGGACTGTCCGATCTAAAAACCCGCCTGAGACTTGACTCCGGATGTGGAATAAGCTGGCCGAAACCATAGGCGCTCTCTCCCTGTGCGCTGCGATCGCAGCGACGTCTCCTGCCTTTGGGGCTGACCTTCAAACCTGGAACACCGCTGAGTTTACCGTCCTCGACGAAGGACGCTTTCGCGTCGACGCGTTGGGACAGGTTCGCACGCGGAACCTTGGCACAGACGCGTACGATGACCGTCTTGGCACGCAGATTGTAGCCCCAGTCCTCCCGCGCGTGACGTTGACAGGCGCCTTCGAAAGGCGATGGGTCGACGCGGAGGATGGCGGCCGCTTCGGCGAAAGCCGGATCTTCGGAGGGCCCAAGTTCCAAATCACGCGGCGGCCGCTGAAAATCGAACCATCGAGCGTATTTGAACGGATCTTTGGCTCGCGGGGCGAACCGGGGTTCACACGGTTTCGTGAAACCGTCGATTTCGAGCGGGTTCGACACGGCGTGTCGCCATTTGCCGCCGAGCAGGTTGCTTTCCGGACTGATGGGCCGGTTTGGTGCCGCACGCAGATGGGGGTGCGCTGGAGACATCCCACCGGAGTAAGTCTGGAAGTGGGCTACCAGTTCGAGATGCGGAAATCGGGTGGCGCCTGGACGCCTCGGCATGCCATCCGCACCACCTTTCGATTCAGAAAGCCTCATGCCGGTTGAGGCGCCTGCGAGAATCCACTCAATTCCTTACCAAATGTAGTCTTTCGCCGACTCGCGGCGTGCGTGGCTGTCCAATACGTGAACAACGCGGACTCGTTTGCGTAAGGGCGGGGAAAGCTGTCCGATCGGGATGTACAGGATGGAGCGTCCGAGACGGGCAGCGAGAGAGCGGAAGATCGAGCGCGGAGGCTTTGCCGCGACGTAGACCACGTTGCGATGGATCGAGTAGTCAAGCGCCGCCATCAATAGCCGTTCGGGCTTGTTTTGCGCGAACTCGTAATCCGGATCCCCCCAAACATCAAACATGCGCAACGGAGGGAGGCTCATCAGAAACCCGCCGTATTCGGCGCGCCCGATGCCCGGACCCACGAGATGGCTGAACGGGTCGGTCGAATAGAACGCCATGTCCGATTCGTTCTGGTGCTCACCGAGCCACGTTGTCAGATAAGGGTAGCGGTCGTCCCTATCCTCATCGAAAATTACCACCACCGAGCCAACCTCGCCGGCAACCTTCTCGAACTGGCGGACGTAGATTTTGTTCTCGTGCCAGTTACGGATGGTTTCGCGCAGGTCCACGCCGTCAAGGATGGAGGTTGTGAAGGGCTCCGTCCGCACGCGCTCCTCCGACAAGATGCTCTTCGCCTTCCTCTGAAGGAATCTGCCGAAGTTCTCGACCACGATATCCTCGGGCGGGTACGAACAGATGGCGTCGCCGTCAATCTGACGGGCCCACTCGCCGGGATATTTTTCTTTCCTGAGCGACTTGAGGCCAGCGGGGCGCAGACGCTGTTTCATGCGGGGCAAACGGCGCCGCAAGTGGATCTTCTTCGTATCGAGCCAGATTTCCTCACCCGAAAGGTCAACGGTCTCGATGCCGGACTCGGTCTTTTGAGGGGGGTACCTGCCCGCGATCTCCCAGACGTTCCAGCCATAGTTATCGTCAACGATCGACCGCGCCGCGACAACGATATCGAACAGCCCGGCGGTGAGATCCCCCGCTGTCGCGGTGAGGTTACGCGTGAAGCGGGCCATCAGGCGGCGCTGCCAGTGTGTGACCTGCTCTCCGGTCTCCACCTCGTAGTCTTTTTCAGCGTCTCGCAGAAGAGCGAATTGAGTACGGCGACGGTCGGCAAGCGCATTCCTGGGATCCGTCGCCCGAATTTGTTCGTAACGGTGTTGCAGGTAAGGGTATTCGAACAGGACTTCATTCAGACAATCCGGATGCGGATTGAGAAGCTGGATATCCCGGCGCCACGGGCGAGACTTGGGCTGCGACTGCGGTTCCTGCATGGCGTCGAGCACGGGGTCGAGAGTATTCAGCGACAGGACGACGAAGACGCTCGCGAGCGGGTCGAGTCCTTGCAGTTTCCACGCGATGCCCGCGGCGTGGCCGGTGAGCTTGCCGGAGCGGGACGGCGGGAAGAGGCGATACGCTTCGACGTATTTGTCGAGGCCCGTGAACCGGAGCGAATATGGGTCGGGATAACGGTCCGGCACGTGGGGGCGCTCGCCAAAATCGGGCTCGACAAAGACGATTTCCGCGCCGATTTCGATCGCGGTGCGGACAGCTTCCGTGAAGGGGTCCGCAGGCTCAACCGGTACGTAGATGGCGTGCTCGTCGCCGTCGGATTCGTCATCCGGATAAAGGATGACAGATAGCTCGGGCAGACGGCTCACGGCACGCAGCCAAGTCTCCTGGAGAGTCACGGGAAGCTCGACGGCGACGATTTGCGGCCGGGCGGCGAGCAGCGCGGAACGGACCTCGGCCGCGAATTCGAGCCTTCCGGGCGCGACGGGGAAATAGGTGAACCGGCCGCGGTGCAGGCTTCCTGCCTCGATCGCGAGGCTGTCTCCGATCGGGTCAGATTCGGGGAACATAGCGCATGGCCTCGTCGCCAAGCGTCTGAAGGACCGCTGATCTCAGCTCCTCGTCGCCGGTGGGGCCATTGGAAATGAGTCCGGCGAGTTTCATGGCGAAACGCGCGATGTTGATGCCGTCGCGCACGGTGTAGCGCTCGTCCGCGGCGTGGGCCTGCTGGAGGAACTCTGTCACGTAGTCGAGGACGCGATCTTCTCCGAAGGGCAGATTCTCGCGCAGGATCTCGTACTCCTCGTCGCGCTCCGGGAAATCAATGAGGATCTGTGGCTGCAAACGGGAATGTATGTACTCGGGCAGGTCGAAGGTCGAGGCGTCGTCGTTCAGCGTGGCGACGAAACGGAAGTCCGGATGCGCCTTGATCTTGATGCCGGCCACGATGGATTCAACGTAACGGCGCGAATCGAGCAGCGGCGCGAGACTGGCCCAACTTTTCTCGCTCATGCGGTTGCCCTCATCGAGGATCACCACACCGCCGCGCAGCATAGCCGTGACGAGCGGCGAGGCGACATAGCGAAGCTTACCCGCGCCCTCGATCACGGGCGTGACCAGAAGATCCTCGGGACGAGTATCCACGGTGGCCTGCATGATGAAGGCTTCCCGGCCGAGACGTTTGGCAGCGGCATAGGCGAGCGTCGTCTTACCGACGCCGGGCTTGCCCACGAGGCGGGGACTCATCGGCACGTCATGCGGATCGATGATGAGCCACGCGGCCATCAATTGCCGCATGACTTCTTCCTGCCCGATCCAACGGCCGGGCAGCTCGTCCGGATGAGCCAGGTGAAGAGTGATCCCCTCGATTTCCACCGCCATACCCGTATTGTCCCAGAACTGATGTAAGGCGGGTTACGGGTCGAAGCGGGACAAAAGGTCGCGCGGGAGCAGAGGACATGCGGTTGAAGGAGTGCGCCAAAAGCGACGGCGGGTCCTGGCGATCACGTTGTAGACCGCATCGCGCAGGCTCGCCGGCACGGCGCGGAGCATCCCTGCGAATACGCGCCAGCATCTTCCTAATTGACCGAGTACATGGAGAACAGCGGCGCTTCGAATAAGCAGCCGTCCATCTGTGGTTCGAACTACGACGCTATCCGGCAGCCCGGCGCGCTCGTCACGCGGAACGATGCGATCGAAGGTCGCACCTTCCAGAGGCGCGAACCGGAACACCCTGCGGCGGTCTCGCAGGATCACGGCGCGAACGAACCAATGACAGAGGCCGCAACCGCCGTCATAGAAAATCGTATCCGGCATGGGGCGGGACGCTCTCCCTTTATTTTCGCCGAATATGGTACGTTTCAATGTCATGCCCGAAGAATCGAAACCGACGCTGCAACGCCATCTTGGGCTTCTGAACGCGACTTCGATCAACATGTCGAACATGGTAGGGATCGGCCCGTTCATCGCGATTCCGCTGATTCTCAGCACGCTGGGCGGCCCGCAATCTTACCTGGCCTGGCTCGTCGGGGTGCTTATCGCACTTTGTGACGGGCTGGTTGTGGCGGAACTCGGAGCGGCGCTTCCCGCGGCAGGCGGCACGTATGTCTTCCTCCGGGAAGGATTCGGTGCGAAGACGTGGGGACGGTTGCTGGCGTTCCTCTTTGTCTGGCAGCTGCTATTCGCCGGGCCGCTCGAAATCGCGAGTGGAAACATCGGCCTGGTGCAGTACCTGAAGGTCTTCTGGCCGTCGATGACGCCGTTCGAAATGAAGCTGACCGCGGCGGGCATCGGTGTCATTCTGATATTCGCGCTCTACCGAAAGATTACCGACATCGCGAAGATCATGCTTGGCCTATGGATCACGATGATCGTAACCACCGGCTGGGTGATCCTGACGGGCATTCTCCAGTTCAATCCGGCGATCGCATTCGACTTTCCGCCGAACGCGTTCCGGCTCGACATGAGCTTCTTCCAGGGCCTCGGGCAGGGAACCGCGAACGTGCTTTATCTGTTCCTCGGTTACTACCAGGTCTGCTATCTGGGCGCGGAGATACGCGAGCCCGGACGGACGATCCCGCGCGCCGTGGTGTATTCAATCGCCGGTGTGACAGTTATCAATGTCCTGATCTCGTTCGGGTTCATCGGTGTTGTGCCGTGGCGCGAAGGGATGAAGTCGGAATCGATCGGAGCGGCGTTCATGAACACGGCGTACGGACCGTGGGCGGGACAGTTGCTGGCGGGACTCATCGTCATTACCGCGTTCGCGTCGATTTTCGCGCTGCTGCTCGGCTACTCGCGCGTGCCTTACGCGGCGGCGCAGGACGGTATCTTCCTGCGGTGGTTCGGTGAATTGCATCCGACCAAGGAGTTCCCGCACCGGTCGTTGCTGCTTATCGGGGCGGGCGCCATCCTGGCGAGCTTCTTCGACTTGCAGGACGTGATTCTTGCGCTGATGGCCGCGCGCATCGTGATCCAGTTCAACGCGCAGGTGATTGCACTGTTTCTGATACGTGCCAGACGGCCTGACATCAAGCGGCCGTTCAAGGTCTGGCTGTACCCGATTCCGCCGCTTGTGTCGCTTGCGGGGTATCTCTACGTGTTTGCGTCGCTCGGGCTGAAGTTCATTCTGTTCGGCCTGCTGACGCTGCTCATCGGCGTGGGTATCTACCTGCTGCTGGCGCGCAGACAGAAGGAATGGCCGTTCTCTCCCGCTTAAAGGAGAACGGCGGGCCTCAATCGTTCCGGGCAGTTATTTGCCCAACTCTTCCAGATACGCGGCCACTGCGTCGATCCCGTTGTAGAAGTTCGGCAGATGGAGCTTCTCGTTGGGGGCGTGGGCGTTATCGTCGGGCAGAGCGAAGCCCATCATCACGCTTGGGATGCCGAGCTGCCGGTCAAACAGACCGACTACCGGAATGGAACCGCCGTTGCGCGTGAAAACCGTCTCGACTCCGAATGCCTTGGTCATGGCGCTGGCCGAGGCGCGAATAAATGGATTGCCGGGGTCGACCAGGGAGGGCGGGGCGCTGCTGAGGCAGCGGATCTCGACCGATACGCCGCGAGGACGGACGGATTCGACCGCGCGCTTGAACTGTTCGATGGCTTCGGCGGGCCGCTGGTCGGGCGCAAGCCTCATGCTTACCTTGCCGATGGCGCGAGCGGGGATGACGGTCTTGGCGCCTTCGCCCGTGAATCCGCCGCGAATCCCGTGAACCTCGAAGGTCGGCCTCGCCCAGATGCGCTCAAAGAGCGGGACGCCGGGTTCGCCCACCAATTCGCTCACTCCCATCTCTGTGCGCTTGTACGCTTCCTCGTCGAAAGGAAGTCGCGCCCATGCTTCCAATTCCTTCGCGGCCGGCGGCAGCACACGGTCATAGAAACCGGGGATGTGTATGCGTCCCTCGTGGTCTTTCAGCGCGCAGAGGATTTCCGAGAGCGCCTGGATCGGGTTTGGAGCGGCTCCGCCGTACGACCCGGAGTGAAGGTCATGGCGAGCGCCGCGAACGTCGAGTTCCACGTAGACCATGCCACGCAAGCCGATGCACAGCGTAGGCAGATTTGGTGCGAACATCTCGGTATCGCAGATGACGGCGGCGTCCGCGGCCAACCGGGAAGGATTCTTCGCGACGTATTCGTCAATGTGCTCGCCGCCGACCTCTTCTTCGCCTTCGAGCAGGAACTTCACGTTGACGGGCAAACGCCCTTGCGTCTTGAGGAAACCCTCTACTGCCTTGATGAGGAGGTAAACCTGTCCTTTATCGTCGCTCGCGCCTCGGGCGAAGAGATCGTTGCCGCGGACTGTGGGCTCAAAAGGAGGAGTTGTCC
>JBDKSR010000365.1:0-2079 GCA_039680545.1 Bryobacteraceae bacterium
GTATTCGCCATCGCCGGTTTCGAGTGTGGATAAAGCCCAATGACCCGTAAGCGCTACGAGTGGAAACTGAAGAGCCGGTCGATCCAGCTTGGCGACCGGACCCTGATTGCCGGCATCCTCAATGTCACCCCGGATTCGTTCTCCGATGGTGGCAAGTACAACGATCCGGACCGGGCTTTCGCCCGCGCTCTTGAACTTGAAGAGGAAGGCGCGGACATCATCGACATTGGTGCCGAGTCCACCCGTCCCGGTTCTGTGCGTATCTCAGAAGCCGAAGAATTGCGGCGTCTAGTGCCTGTGCTCAAGAGGCTGAAGGAGAAGCTCGCGGTACCTATCTCCGTGGATACTTACAAGTCCGGTGTCGCGGTGAAAGCGTTGGAACTGGGCGCGGAAATTATCAACGATCCGAGCGCACTCACCTTCGATCCACAGTTGTCGCGTGCTGTTGCCCAACATGATGCGGGCCTAATCCTGAACCACATGCGCGGTACACCGGAAAGTTGGGCCAAGCTACCGCCGCTTCCGGACGTGATGGGTGCGATCCTGCACGACCTGGAGGCGTCCGTCCACCGTGCGCGTGGCGCGGGGGTCGAACGGGCGCGCATCGTCGTTGACCCGGGCCTGGGCTTCGGGAAACGGAAAGAGCAGAACTCCGATGTAATCGCACGGCTTGGGCAACTCCACCGGCTCGATCTTCCGATTTTCATCGCTCCGTCGCGAAAATCCTTTCTTGCGCAGCAAACCGAGCGGCTGACTTCGTTTGCAACTGCCTCGGCGGTCGCTGCTTCCATCCTGTCCGGCGCCCATATTGTGCGCGTTCACGAGGTGCGGGAGATGCGGGCCGTGGCGGAAGTCGCCGACGCGGTGTTACAGGCCATGCCCTCGTTTTCGGACTGACGGCCGGACCGGCCAATCAGGTTTTCTGGCAGCGGGGGCAGTAGTGCGTTCCACGCTGGCCCATAACAATCCTGCGGATCGGCGTGCTACAGGTGAGACAGGGTAATCCGGTCCTCTGGTAGACGCGGTGGAAGTTCTGGAAGCTTCCTTCCCGGCCGTCCGGGTCGGCGTAATCCGAGACTGATGAACCGTGGCGCTCGATCGCTTCCAGAAGTACCTCAACGATGGCAGCGTGAAGCGCTTGCGCCC
Organism: Bryobacteraceae bacterium; assembly: GCA_039680545.1. Taxonomy (GTDB): domain Bacteria; phylum Acidobacteriota; class Terriglobia; order Bryobacterales; family Bryobacteraceae; genus JAEHDI01. Next base: position 1,147 of record JBDKSR010000365.1, read on the forward strand.
GCGCTTCACCGATACGTCCTGCAATGGTGCGCGGATGGATGCGTGCGCGGAAGAGACTCTCGTCCGCGTAGATGTTACCAACTCCGCGCAGGAATTTCTGATCGAGCAACAGCGGCTTAATGCTGCCTTTGCGGCGCTTGAGACGCTCTGTGAATTCCTCAACCGTGATTTCTAACGGGTCGGGGCCGAGATGCTCGGGAGGACGGTCGAGCCATCGTACTGAGCCGAACTGCCGCACATCGTCGAAGGAGAGCGTCAGTCCGTTGAGTTTGAAAAAGGCGCGGGTATAAGGGCCCGGAGCACTGTTAATCAGCAGCTTCCCGGTCATCCCGAGGTGTATTCCGAGGATACCGGAGCCGCAGTTAAACATCAGGAGTTTGCCGTGTCTCCGAATGCTTTGGATCCGTAGCCCCTTGAGTTTAGGGATCGAACTCCGGAGGACGCGTGGGCCGGGGAACGAGGCGTCGACGATGCGCCGGCCTTCGAGACGCGGCGCGAGCGCACGGACAACAGTCTCGACTTCAGGAAGTTCAGGCAACGCCTCCACGATAGCTGATTTCCGGACGCCGCCGCACGGCACAATGCAGGCCGATGTTGTAGAATGAATGAGAATCGCTTCTTCACGGGCCACCCTAGCTCAGTTGGTAGAGCGGCTGATTCGTAATCAGCAGGTCTCCGGTTCGATCCCGGAGGGTGGCTCCAGCTAACCTCATTCGTTTCAGTTGATTGCCGGGAATTCGGTGGGCTCTACGCCAATTGCGGGGGAGACCCCGGATCCCAGACTGATTCACGAACATAATACCTTAAACGCGCATACGATAGTTTTCGAAGTTTCTAAACCCGTAAGCCTGCCTGCTGATCAATTCCATTTTGTTGTGAAAACCTTAGGTGATGCCGTTGTTGCGGGTGAAGCGCCACATGGTGGCGATCTCG
>JBDKSR010000366.1:0-2299 GCA_039680545.1 Bryobacteraceae bacterium
GGGAGGCGATCGGCGGGGCACTGGAAGAGGTCGAACGGCTCGGGCGTTTCGTTCAGGGAATGCTGTCGCTTTCGCTCGCCGAATCGGGCCAACTGGCGCTGCGGAAGGAACAGATTGACGTGGCGGAGATCTCCCACTCCATCGCGGAACAGTTCAAGATTCCAGCCGAGGAAGCGCGAGTCACGCTTTCCGTGGAGGCTCCGGAATCTCTGGCCGCCGAGGTGGACCGGCTTTTATTCGAACGTCTTGTTTCCAATCTGCTCTCGAACGCCATCAAGTACACCCCGCCCGAAGGCAAAGTCACGCTCCGCCTGGCTGCGGTGGGTGACTTCGTGGAATTGATCGTCGAAGATACCGGCTGCGGAATCCCGGTTGAGCACCTGCCGCGGATTTTCGATCGTTTGTATCGCGTGCCGGGCGAAAACACGGCACGCAAGAGGGGGCTCGGGCTCGGATTGAGCTTCGTCTCCTGGATTGCGCAGGCTCATGGCGGCACAATCCACGTCGATAGCACTGTCGGCAAAGGAAGCCGGTTCGCGGTAGCCCTTCCTCTGCGTGCGGAGCGCGACGGTGGAGTGAAACCGGGCGCCGCATAGGATCCCCCCAGCGGGCAGCGCGCTATTTGTGTGTAGGTCGGTCTTCAGCCGACATGGTGAGCACTAGACAAGACCCTTCCCACAACACTTCTTGTACTTCTTTCCGCTCCCACACGGACATGGACTATTTCTTCCGACCTTGCTGGAATGAATCGGAGCGAACCTTTGGTTGTCTTGAAGCTCGGCCACCAAATCAATTTCCTTCCACGAAGGGCAGCAGAACGAAAAAGTAGTGTTACCGTTATGGTGGGTTACCGTGAAATCCCCCAGGCCCAAAATATCCATTCCAATAATTGCGTCAATGCCCCCAAGCAGGACCATTTTCGTGACCGGCATCATAGGGAACATGACCAAATTTGGAAGAGCGATGTTCACCATGTGGCTGGTGGTGGCAAGCGTTCCGCCAGCAACTCCAACATTTCTTGTGCCGATAGAAGCGAGCTGCAATTCTGCAACTACTTGAGGCGACACTGCGCTGTGGGTTGCTCCAGTGTCATAAAGCGCTTTGCACTTTCTGCCCTGGGGTGGAGAGGAGGTAGGAAGGAACGCAGGAAAGATCTCAACCTCGCTTATCAGCCTGCGTGACTTTCCGTTGTATCGAATAGTGAAGGCCTGGTGGCGGGGCCCGGATGGCCTAGTGCCGGTCGTCATGAGATGAGGCTGTAAGAGGGACTGTAGAGCATGAGTGTGTAACTCTCTGGGCCGGAGGAGCAGGGCTGCAATGTGAAGCTGCCAAGCGTATAGGTCTTCAGGGCTGTAGTGTAGGCTTCACCCATGGAATCGAATGCCGCAATGAGCTTCTGGTCTACGATCAGTAAGACCTTGCCATCGTACTTGGCTGAGAGTTCCTTCTGATTGGCAATATACCAGTCGAGGTTCTTCTTAAGTGGATCAGAAGAATTCTCAGCCGGAGATTTGGACGAATCGGTTGCCATGGTTGCAATTCGTGGAGATAGTATACTACTTCCGCCTCGCGACTACAATCGTACCACGAAGGCAATGGTATAGTGGGTGGAAAGCCTTATATTACAGCAGCTTAATGCCTGTGATCAACGGTTGATGGTTCTTTGACGACCGACTTCGATTAGGCCGCATCCAGCAGTTTTCCCCCACTCCAGATGTGATCCATCCGTGGCCGGACCATCGCCGGTATTACAATGAAAAGCTGGCATGTCTTCGCCGATCAAAACCAGGGAAAAAGAAGGAATCCTAATTCTGGACATGGAAGGCCCTTTCGTCGCCGGTGAACCGGCGGCGGCCTTCCGGGATAAGGTGCGCGAGTCGTTGGCCGCTGGGAAGCGAAATCTGATTCTGAATCTCGCCGGCGTCGACTACATCGACAGCACAGGGTTGGGCGAGATGGTCTTCTGTTTCACGACCCTCCAGAAGAAGGGCGGGCGGCTGGCGCTTCTCAACCTGAATTCGCGCCACATCGAACTGTTGGTGCTGACAAAGCTCTCGACGGTCTTCGATGTCTTCGACGACGAGCAGGCCGCGGTCAACAGCTTTTTCCCCGATCGCGAGATACGGCGCTTTGACATCCTTTCCTTCGTTGAGCAACAACGGGACCTGTAATGCGACTTTTGGTAATTGGCGGCGTGGCAGCCGGTCTGAGTGCAGCATCGCGGGCGCGGCGCATCGACCGCTCCCTTGAGATTCTCGTCCTCGAAAAGGGCGGCACGATTTCGTACGCCGCTTGCGGG
>JBDKSR010000367.1:0-2432 GCA_039680545.1 Bryobacteraceae bacterium
CCTTCCGTCAGGCGATGAGAGTGAGGGCGTTGAAATTGTGCCCAGACCGGAGAGTGACACTCCGCGCACAATTTATTGACCGCCTGCGCCTTGCGCGCCACCAGGCCGTCCCTATCGGCGGAGTGGATGTGGTGGCATGAGACACAACTCACGCTGTTCTTCGCATGGCTGCCATCCACCCTGCCCGCGTTGGTTGGTTGATTGCGATGGCAGCTCAGACAGATGCGGTCTGCTTCCGCCGGAGACTTCGCGGCGGGTCTGCCGATGTCCTTCTTGTCAGCCGATTCAGCGTGGATACTGCCGGGACCGTGACAGGATTCGCAGGCCTTACCTTCCCATTTCCGCCGGGCATCCGTCTCGACAGCCTGATGCGGATTCTTCTGGAAAGCTTTGAAGACATCCTCATGGCAAGCCGAGCAGGTTTCCGACCCGACGTAAGTGGCCTTTTGTGCCTGGCTCCCGGTCGCGGCGTTTTGCGCGGAGGCGAACCCCGGCATCGAAACTACCAACGCCACAAAGACGCCCGTGGGGCCGCCTGCTTTCAAGCGACCCCACATTCCGCGGGAGGCGTGTGCAAGCCCAACGCGTTTATTTTGCATGGACGCGGTCGACGGAGGCGTCTGCCCCTGGCTTGTGACAAGCGGCGCAGCTTTCGCCCAGCACCGTGGTGTTCGCCAGTGCGTGCGAAGCCGCGTACACCGTCCCATGACAAGCTGTGCAGGCGGCCGTCGTTGGAGCCACAGGGTTAAGCAGCCCGCGTGGATCCTTCACGTTGAGCAGCCTGGTATCCAAGGGTAATTGCTGCGAGTCGTTCACATGGCACGCGTCGCAGTTCCGGCGGTCACCCGGGTACCGAACTTCGTTGAACGAAGTCGTGCCGATGGAGTAGTCCGCCTCCAGTTCTTCGCCGGTGTGAATCTTGTGGACCATGATCCGGAAGTCAACGGTCTGAGCCGGCAAGGTCGAACCCGTCGGGCTCGGGGCCGTCTCGTTGGGATTGTGGCAGAGGACGCATTGCTCGATCTGATTGCGGTTGCCACCGTGCAACGAGAGGAACGAGTGGCACTTGTTGCAATTATTGATCGAGACCACGGTCCGGCGCGGCTCCACAGTCGAGTTATCAACTGAGAAGTAGATCACCTTGTTGATGCCGTTGTCGCGAACGGTCTGCGCCTTGGTCGTGCCGGGCAACAGCGTCACGTCCCGCCGGCCCTCGATACCGATTGCGTAACTGCCTTTGGCACCGGCCGGAATCGCGTTCTGCATCGTGTAGATATACGTCCCGTCCGCGCTGACCTGCGCTGCGGATCGCGGATCCTCACGCACGTAGGAGGGATAGTCGCTGGTCGGGCCCGCCATGAGAAGGCTCAGGCGGCTCAACTGAGACGGAAGGATCGCAACGCCCGCTTTGTCCCGCACGGTGAACGTCACAGTCGGCTTCGAGCCGGCCGCGGCGTTCTCCACCTTGACCAGATTGAATACTGTGCCAGGCAGGTCCCTAGAGAACGTTGGGATCGTGTGAGCGCCCCTAATCGACAGGTCGAACTCAAGTTCGCCCTCGGGCTGGTGACAATACGCGCATTGGTTGTTCGAGATCTGCGGCAGATTGGCGTGGTTCTGGCCAGTTGCGAAGTTGACGTTGTCGTGGCACGCGCCACAAGCGTCCATGTTGGGCTTCAGATACGCCGTGGCCTGCGCCGCGCCCGTATCCTGTTCGTGGCAGAACGTGCAGTTACGCGTATCGGCGGGGAACACGACGTTCGAATAATCATGCACGGACCCGCCAAAGCCGATGATCTGGTAAGGCGTTCCGGCCTGCACGCTGGGCAATTCTTCACCCATGTGGATCTTGTGCGTCATGGCGACCATGTCGACCGTGTTACCCGTGTCCGGGTCCGAAGTTTGAGGCGTGTGGCACAGGATGCACATCTCCATGCTCTTACGCCCTGTCTCTCCGTGGGCCGACAGATTCTGATGGCACTTGTTGCAAGTGGCGGTCTTGATGATATCTCGCGGTACGGCCGCCACCGAGCCGTTGGGTACAAAATTGTACACCGCGTCAGCAAGATCGACCCCCAGGTCGAATTCCTCGAGGTCCCGGTTTCCGTATATTCCAATGGCGTGCGTGACGAAAGCACTAAATCCCGAGGGCGCCTTCGTCTTGAACGTGTACGTGTACGTCCCGTCTTCCACCAGTTGATAGGTGCCGCCGGAATCGTTGGCAGCCTGAACCGCGGAGTTGCCGGTGATGGAACTGGTCACCGTGCGGGTCGTGTACGCGACATACTGCGTTTTGCCCGTTGGAATGTAAGCGGCGATGAAGCCCAGACTGACTGCTCCGGGCGTCGTCACGCCGAGGCGATCCAAGGGCAGCCCCTTCGGATCGGTCAGTTTGAAGGTAACTTTGATCGTACCGTCAGAAGTGATTGAAG
>JBDKSR010000368.1:0-3508 GCA_039680545.1 Bryobacteraceae bacterium
GCGTTGTGAAATGTCTTCGTGACCGCGAAGAATTCCTGGTCGCCCTTAATCACGTCCCAACGAGAGTCAATGCCAAGGTCGCGCAGCAACGGAACAAGCCGCGTCAGAATCTCGGCGACACCCCCGCCGACAGGCGTGGAGTTAATATTCTGCAGGCAGCGCCCGCGAACGCGTTCGGCGACGGATTGAATTTCGTCGATTACATCGGTCCCGACGACGGCCTCGTAATCCTTCAGCGTGAGCGTCATGTTAGCCCATCCCGTGTCTTTCGCCGCAGCGGATCATCTCGTCACGCACTTCGTCGAGCGTCATCCCATATGGATCAAGCCGGGCAAACTCGTCAGCCAGATCTTCCTGGCCGCGGTAGCTGAGCCACTGGGAGAAATCGTTCGTAGGGTTTTCGAGCCGCAGGCGCGCCTCGAAGAAATGGAAGAACAGGGACACATTCGAGACCCTTGGGAGCGTGGCAAAGAATTCCGGGACATCGCGCGCTACCAGCCCGGTTGTCATGATGAAGCTCTGTGACTCGCAGAAGTGAAATTCCTCTCCGGGACGGCAGTCTCGCGTCCCGTTGTGAGAGGACCCGAGGTAGTTCTCGATGCGGGCAAGAAGCTGCTCACGAATCTGGCGGACCGATGTGCAGGCCAGCAGATCGACGGCAGTCAACTCCTCTGAAAGCCTGCGATACTGCAGGGCGTCTCCCACCCAGTTGGCGAACTCATTGTGGTAAACAGGCTTTTCGAAATGATGGGAGAGAAACTGATGGTGCGTGTGATAGAAGACCGAAGATCCGGAAACCTCACGCAGGTGACTGGCCAGTTCCTGCAGGTTCCTCGCCTTGCGGCCCGTCAGCAGTACGAGACGGCGTTCGGTGTAGAACGTAAACGGTGGCGCATCGTTCATTGACGAACCCACTCTTTCAACCAGCTCAGAAATTCCTGGATATCCTTCGGGCCCTCCGCGTGATAACAAGCGCGCGTGCCCGCGGTGTCGCCGACCTTGATGTTGACGCCGTCCGGCAGGGCGCCGAACGCGTCTTCATCGGTCAGATCGTCGCCTATGCAGATAGTGAGGGCCGGCTTCGTTCCATACAAACGTTCCTTCAGCCAGAGGGCAGCCGCGCCTTTGTCCCAATTGGTCGACGGGCGGATCTCGCAAACCATCTTGCCCATACGCAAGACCAGATCATCGCGGCGTCTGCTGATCTCCCGCCAGGTCACATCGAGGACCTCTGCCCGGGCAGCCGGCGCACGCCGGAAGTGAATGGCGGCCGTCAACCCTTTGTTTTCGACCTCGATCCCGGCCACTCTGCCGAGACGCGTGCTGAGCGAACCGCAAAGCTCCCTTATCAGGGGCCGGCGAAGACCGGCTTCCGGCTCGGTGTAACACAATCCCTGGCCCTCAATCTCCAAGCCATGATTGCCGGCGTAAATCAAAGCCGGAATTCCAACCCGTGCGCGCACGTCAGCTAAGGCGCGTCCGCTGATGATGCACACTCGGACTCTATCCGCTTCGGACAGAGAAATGAGAGTCTCCCGGACCGCCGCCGGCATCTTGGCGGAAGCCGGGTCGTCGACGATCGGTGCCAGCGTCCCGTCGAAGTCGAGCAACAGGAGAATCTGATCCGCGGCCGCCACACGATTGCGGATCTCGTCCCGATGTCCCCGCAGGGGCTTCGCGCGGGCGGCATCAATCGGCCGTGGCCTCACAGCGCTTTGCGTCGACATGGTTAGTAAAATCAAACCTCAACAGCGTGGATATCACTTCTCCCGCCCAGTTATAGATGTTTCTCTCGGCGACAACGGCGCGCATCCGGTGCATGCGGTGCTGGCGTTCAGCCTCCGGCATTTCAATGGCCAGATGAATCGCTTCCGTCATCGCCTCCAGGGAAAACGGATTGATGAGGAGTGCGTCTGTCAATTCGTGCGCGGCGCCGGCGAAATAGCTCAGGATCAGTACGCCGTCTTCATCGAAGCGGCTCGCCACAAACTCTTTGGCGACCATGTTCATCCCGTCATGAAGCGCGCTCACAAGACAGAACCGAGCCAGTCTGTGAAGCGCCATCATACGCGCCGGCCCGGCATGCTCCCGCAGCAAGATGACCGGTTTCCATGAATCAGTGCTCCATTTCCAGTTGACGGCTTCGGCCAGCGAATCGATCTCGTCGTTCAGTTCCTTGTACCGGGTGATGTGAACCCGGCTGGGAACGCCGATCTGTACGAACACCAGGCGGCCGCGGTACTCAGGGTGTTCCTCGAGCAGCCGGTCGACTGCCCTGAACCGTTCGGGAATGCCCTTTGTATAGTCGATACGGTCGAGGCCTATTCCGACGATGAGTTCGTCATTCAGCCCAAGTTCGTGCCGCCAGCGTTCCATCTCGGCTTCCACACGCGGCTCGGCCGCAGCCTGCGAATGCGACTCAAAGTCTATGCTGATCGGGAACGGACGGACGGCCGTCACGTGGCCCCCGCGGGTTACCTCGAACCGTTCCATGTCGGCCCGCGCCTCGACTCCACGATCAACCGCGCTAAGGAAGTTCCGGCAGTGGTAACCGATGTGGAATCCCAGCACGTCGTTGCCAAGCAGTCCGTCGAGGAGTTCTTCTCCCCATGGGAAGGCTCGAAAAGCTTCCTGGTTGGGCCAGGGAATATGCCAGAACTGGGCCACGTACATATTGGGTAAACCGGAGTCCTTCAGAATCCGCGGCAAAAGCCCGAAGTGGTAGTCCTGAATGAAGACGAACGTCGGCTGGCCGCCAGCTTCCTCGATCACGGCCTTAGCAAAGAGTTCATTCACTTCCCGGTAGCACTGCCAGTCCTCGGGACGAAACACCGGCCGGGTGAATGCAGTGTGGCAAAGCGGCCACAGAGCCTCATTCGCAAGGCCGTAATAATAGCGGTTTTCCTGCTCCTTGGTAAGCCACACACGGCGCAACGTGTACTTAGGGGACTCAGGAGGGACCGCAACATGATTCTTGGCGTCAACAGCGAGACGGTCTGCGCTTCCCGCGCCGTGCGCGATCCACGTGCCCCCGGTCGCGCGCATGATCGGGTCGAGGGCCGCGGCCAAGCCGCTGGCAGGCTGAATGCACACTATCTCGCGTCCCGTATAGCTGTGGAGGTATGGCTCACGGTTCGAGACTACGATGAACTGCACGTCTCGCAGTCCCGAACTGATCAAGTCATGTAGGTTTTGCTTGGTCCACACGGTTTGTCTGCCCAGCGGAAATTCATCAGACAACCCATTGTGCCCGGGGTGGTGGGGGTCAGGCTATCCCCTGATCGGTGTAGATCGGTGGCGGAAACTGACTAGCCGACGGACCTTCGTGTAAAAATATAAGAAAATCTTATAACGCCATAGTGAGATTCCATCCAGATGCCCGCCGGTCAGCGAATTCGCCTGCTTGCTATGCGGTTACTGCTTCTTCTCAGCACCGCCTTCGATCGCATCGCCGTATTTGATCTGTACGTCGCTCTTGAACTGCTTGTAGTCCTCGTACTTGATCGTC
>JBDKSR010000369.1:0-16038 GCA_039680545.1 Bryobacteraceae bacterium
AATCAGACGGAAGCCTGCGAAATTGCTTACCAAGAACTTACGCGGTTACCGAACTCTGACCAGTTCTCCACAACGTGTGGCGGAGCGCCGCTACTGGTGGTAGCAACGACTGGGACGGACACGGATGACAAGCTCTTTTCCCGCGTAACAGTGCAGTATGAAACAGTCCAGTTGATCCCGATTCCAGGCTTGTTGACAGGCAAGACGACAATCACGCGAATCGCGGAGTCACGTGTGTACGGACGGACAAGGACGAGGTGATGGCCATGGCATCGCGTGATAAGAGGAGAGGCAACACACTCGTTGAGTTCACGCTCGTCGGGATTCCCGTCATCTTCCTTCTCATCTCGATCTTCGAGATGGCGCGCGGCATGTGGCTGTACCACACGCTCGCCTATTCGGTCCGCGAGGGAACGCGCTTCGCCATTGTCCACGGGAACAATTGCAACGTCCAACCCAGTAACTGCGCCGTGACGATTCGCCAGATTTCCGAGCGTATCCGGAGAACCGCGGTTGGATTCGTCCCGGAGGAAATGCAGAACCTGGAGTTCGTGTCCCAGTCGCGCGGTACGTTTACATGCGCGACACTCGCCGACTGCCTGGGTGAGGGAGGGACAGGCGACACGTATTGGCCAGCCGGCCCGCCGGGAAGCACGGGGTCGGACGTCCCGGATGGCCAGCACTTCAGATGGCTCGAGATCCGTGCCCGATATCCTTTCCGGACCGCGATTGCCATGTTCTGGCCAGGCGTTGGAAGCGGTCAGAATTTCGGCGTATTCATGCTGCCCGCCAGTTCGCGGGATCGAATCCAGTATTAAGGAGGCAACATGCCGACGTTACATCGACTTCGCCGGCGCGGCCAGGTATTGATCATGGTCACCCTGGCACTCTTTGTTCTCTGCGGCATGCTCGGACTTGTCGTGGACCTTGGCTGGTCGTACTTCACGAAGAAGTCGGCACAGGCCGCGGCGGACGCAGCGGCTCTCGCCGCCGTCAAAGCCGCGATGGATGACGCGACAAATATCGCCTCCTATACTTGCGGTTCGGGCGGGGCCGTGTGCGTGGCGGTTCCAACGCCGTGCCCTGGTGTTTCCGGAAATCTGCAAAGCGCTTGCCTCTACGCCGAGCGGCACGGTTTCGAAACAGGAGAACGCCAATTGGTCACGGTTCAGGCGTCAGACCGCACAACGGCCCCCACGGTGCAAGAAGCATGTGGACAGGGCGGCGCTACGGTCGCCCATCCGCCGACCGCCGATCCGCCTTGCGTCGACACGTTCTACTGGGTGACTGTGCGCGTCACGGAACGCATCCCGCAACTGTTCTCCTCGATCTTTGGAAACACGGAAGGCGTCGTGAGCGCCCGGGCCACAGCGGCGGTCGCCCGCGCGATCATGCCGGCATCTCTGATACTGATCAATCGCGAGAACGATCCGTGGACTGACGAAACCGGCAGACTGTTTACAGGAAACAATCTGTATCTCAGCGGCACTCCAACGGTGCGGGCGCCGGGAGGAATCATCCTGGCTTCCGGGGCAGGGGGACCGAGCAGACAGGACCCATGGGCCGGTTTCATTTCCGGCGGTGGCACCGTGGACTCCGCGGGGGGCACGTACATCCGCGACGATGGATGGTACTTCATCGGCTCTGCGAGCGGCTCCTGGACAATTCCACCGGTCCAACAGCAAGATAACGAAATTTTCTGGGATCCGTACGAGGGCATGGCGCAGCCGCCGCTCACGACGAGGCACCTTACTAACATCGCGGTTCCCAACGGCGAACTGAGTTCGGTGATGAGCACCTATTGCCAGAACGGGTGTCCCTCGGGCAACTACTTCGCCGTGGCGGCTCCTAAGAACTGCAAGGATTGTGACCCGGTGGCGACCGGCGATCCGATCGTAATCACTCAGAACATGAACGTCACGTTCGACGGCGGGACTTTTGGCGAGTTCTACTTCTACGGCGGGTTGGAAATCGCGGGGTCCCAAGTAAACTTCGGTCCTGGCCGCTACGTTTTTGCAGGCACGAAGGACCCTCGCGCCGAACTATTGAATGTGGACAACGCATCGACCCTCCTCGGGGGGAATGGCAGCGACCTCGGACGCCTGTTCATCCTGACGGACTCTCAGTATCCGGGTCTTTCAGAGCAAATCGCGACTTTCGGATATACGCGTCAATGGGGTGGAACAGACGGGCAGACCCTCACGTTTGCCAAATCAAGCATCCAGGCCGGCAATACGGCAGACTCGTACATCAGTCTTTACAGTCTCTCGCAGGGCATCGGAACTGCCATTCCCAGTCTTGAAGGGTACGAGGGCTTCATGATCTGGCAGGACCGCCGCAATTCGTACGTCCATTACAGGGACAATTACACGTACGTGGACGAGACTTGCGGAGATCTGAATCACCCCTGTTACAACTACAACCTGAGCGGGTACCCGGCGCTCGGCAGCACGTCTCCGCAGCTTGAACTTTGGGCGACTCCGTACTCCCACTTTGATGGGGTGATCTACCAGCCGCGCGGCGCCTGGACACGACTCCAGGCAGCCGGAAATTACAACGGACCGCTTCGAATCGTTAGCGGCGCGCTTCTCACGGGCGGAAGCGGCATATTGGAATTGACCGGTCCAACCGTGCAGACCGTCACTTACGTAACGGCCCTGGTCGAGTAGCCGGAAGCCCGGCTCACTCGATCAATGCTGCCACCGGCCGGAGCATCGGGTTGGGTAATCCGGCGAGCCGCAGAACGGCGTTGCCCTGGATCTTGAAACCGCCCGACACAATCTGAAGCGGACCAGAGTAGCCGCTGCCGCCACCAAGCGTTGTCCAGGAGCCCCAGGGCTGAAAGATCACCCCGTACAGCGAACTGCCAGGAGACGCCTTGAAGAACAATTCCGGCGATTTGTTGCTGGCGAGCCGGATATTGGAGCAGTACGTTACATCGTCGCCTACCACACAGCCCCGGTTGAAGGACGTGGGATCTGCCGGGTTGTCGTAATACTTGATCACGGAATTGTTCTGGTCCTGCCAGAGCAGGATAGGGGCTTCGAAAGCCGCCAGGTTCCCAGGAACCGCCGAGTTGTCAGGGTTGATGCCGTGTAGGTTCACGACGACGTCGGTGTTGTTGCCCGCCTGGAAGCCCGAGATTCCGAACTCCAACTGGTCGGCCACGCTCCCCAACGAACCGCCCCGGTCCTGCGTAAGCATGGAGGGAACCTGGAGAGCGACAGCGCTGTTTGTCGTCCAGTCCCATCCGACGTAGTTCGTGTCCGTGAATATGAAAATCTCGCCCGGCGAACTGTTTTCACCGGTATTGGACTGAAACGCGGGCGTACCGTCCGTCATCGTCAAGTTTGTCGTGATATCGAATACCGGATTCGGAGTCCCGTTCGGCTGCGGCGTGCTGCCGGCAAACACATAACGACCCGGAGAGAACCTGAACGAAGTCGCTCCCTGCCCTTGCTGTACTGCGCTAATCCCGCCGAAGAACACGTATTCGGCGAAATCACTGCTGCCGCTCGAGAACTCGACAGCGCCGCTGATCTGGATCGGCTCGCCCGTGGCATAGATCTCGCCGGTCTTGGAGTTCTCGGCTGATGCGTAGTACGCGCCCGGCAGCAACACGAGCGGATTGTTCACATCGTTGCTGCCCGTGATGATTCCTCCAACGACTCCCTGCGGATACGCGGCCGGTTCGACCACCTTGTTGGCAGCGGGCGGCGGGGGCTGATATTTTCCCCGCATCGGATCGCGGAACGCGTCACCGTCGGCTCTCCCGTTGAGCGGGGTTTCATTCCAGCTCGAACTGCCACCCGTATAATACGACCCTGTCTCCCGGATATAGGTAAATGGCGCTTTTACCGTGCCACCACCTTGATTCTCGCCGGCATAACGCCCGTTGCCGGAGCCATTGGCAGTTGATGCGAGCAGGATTCCGCCATCGGACTGAAGCGCATACATGCCGGCGTTGTCGTTCGCCTGCACAAGCAAATCGACACCGCACTGAAGCTGCGCGCCGTTCTCCAACGGCATACAGTCGTTCTGCCGGTTCAGCAGAATAAGCGCCCCCATCCCCGAGGAAAGCACCAGCCCCGCCGTGGCCCGCGCGCTCACCGCGCCCATCGTGTTGCCTAAAACAGAAGAGAACAGTTGTGGGATCGCCTCGTACGTGCGCACCGTCACCCAGTAGTACGTCTGGACTCCGGGAGCCGTCGGGGGAGGAGAGGAAACGCCGGATTGGATCATCACGTTCTGCCGGCCGTCCTTACCACCCGCCGCGAAGCCGTTTTGTAGCGCGTACTGGCAGCCTTTGTACAGGTTCGAGCCGCTTCCGATACTGGAGCACGGCGTCGGCGTCGCCACGCACGTCACCTGGTCGCAGGTGTACGGCCCGACCACCGGCACGCTCGCCATCGCCGCCTGAACCGCAGCCAGAGCCGCCGCGTCAGCAGCAGCCTGTGCCGATTTCTTAGTAAAGTACGACCACCCCAGATCGACAGCCAGTCCCAGAACTCCACACATACTGATTAGGACCAGGGTGACCATGATCAGAACCTGCCCCCGTTGATGTCTCCGTCGGTCTTTCATACGCATGCCTCAGTGCTAGATCTGCTATCAAGGCGCCACACCATGTGAAATCGGTGAAGGCACCCAATGCTACTAGTTTCATTGATGTTGGCCCCAGGGTGAATGGTCCGAAGGCACATTTGGTTCCAGAGTGAACGGTCTGGTGGTATTAGTACCCCGGACACATGACGTACCAGAACGCATTGGATCTTCCCTCCGGCGGCCTTCGGTATTATCCTGAACACATCTGCTGGGCGTCGGGCCGGATTCCCGGCAGCGTATGACGTTTGCAAGCAAATACAGATACTTGTACGGCCTCTGAGTGGCAGCTAGGGCAGAGTTGGCAGGAGGAGACAGATGCTACGCATTCTGGCGTTCACGGATGAGTGTGTCGTTGCGGCAGGCCTGAAACAAGTTCTCACCCAGAAGAACGGTTTTCGGCTCATGGGTGTGGCAAGCAGCCCGTCCAGCCTGATCGAAGACGCATGTTCACGCAAACCGGACCTCGCACTGGTCGATCTGACGGACGACCTGGGGTTTGACGTACTGTACGAACTGCAGGAGAGGATCCCCAGTTGCCGGGTTGTGCTATGGGTGCGTAACATTTCCACCGGACTGGCCCACCAAGCCGTTGAGAACGGCGTCCGCGGCATCCTCCGGAAGACCCTGCCGGCCGAATCGCTGCTGAAATGCCTGCGGATGGTTGCCGACGGCGGAATGTGGTTTGAAGAGAGCCTGAACGCGAAATTCATGGCCGCGCGCGCTGTCAACTTGTCCAAGCGTGAAAGCCAATTGGTCGCTCTGCTTTCTCAAGGGCTGAAAAACAAGGAGATTGCGTCGCTGCTGTTCCTTTCCGAGGGATCGGTGAAGGTTTATCTCTCGAGACTCTTCAAGAAGCTGGACGTGGGCGACCGATTTGAACTCGCGCTGTACGGACTTCGTAATCTGCCGCGTGCGGAAGGCATTTCGGCGGCCAACGAGGGCCGTGGCAACGTCACAGGGGAGAGGAAAGGCACGAGCAGGTCGGAATGGCTTCACTCGCTCCTGCTGGACCGGCCTGCCGCTCGGGTCCGGGCGTAGCCCGGCTGAGGGCCCGAAAACAATACGAGCCGTCGCTTGGATGCGGCGGCCCGTTCCTGATAGTTGATTTGGCGGTCTCGCTTACAGAAGCGAAACGTTCTCTGCTTGAAGACCTTTCGGGCCCGTTTTGACGGTAAACTCGACGGCAGCTCCTTCATCCAGCGAGCGGTAACCGCTCGATTCGATCGCGGAGTAATGCACAAAAACGTCTTCGCCACTCTCTCTCTGGATAAAACCAAAGCCTTTTGCGGCGTTAAACCACTTCACAATTCCTTTTTCTTTCATTTCAATCCTCACTACTTTGAGTACCGCTGGCGTCCATCGGGGTGTTGCTCGTTTCGACTCCGAGATCTTCGGATTGTTTCTGCAACTTCCGTTGTGCGCGTTTTGCGGCTTTTTCGCGCTGCTTATCCTGTCTTGCCAATTCCTTCTGGCGCTTCATATATGATGTGCCCGAACGAGTTGCCATGAGTCCTCCTGTCGTAATCTGAGGGACTTGACATCCCCGAGCGTCCCACTAAGTATTGCGCACTTCGAAGATGTTTCACCGCTGTTGTCCAAGTGGCCTACCCCACGGGGTCGGCGAAACAGGACGATGCCTGTGTCCATCGATCGAGCGCTTCGATTTCAGTTTGCGTGCGGCAGCCGCTCTCCGGGCCTCGGCATATGCGAGCAAGTCTGAATCACTTAGTTCATGGTGGATAGCTTCGGGGGACGCCTCCAGATCCGCCATCAGCTTATGCAAACATAGTTCCGGTCCGTCCTGTACAGAGATGTGATGGACTCGGAATAGCGCCATGTCCGCCGTCACTACGAAACGATGCCTGGTCTTATTGCCTGCTGCAAGCGAATCGAAATTGAACCGGCGAACGCTTTTCTCTTGGTCAAATCCGACATACCGGAGATCCGGCATGCGAGCGGCCGTTTGCGGTTTATCACGCAAAACCTGGACGGCCTCAACTTCCGACCAGCTTCGGTCGTAATCAAACCGGACTTTCTCCCCCAGCACCAGAGCATCCAGGCCGCCGGTTACGGCAGATGCGAAGAACACGGCGCGCAGTCCGTCTTCAGTTTTGATGACGCCGCTGCCGGCGCCGTTGTCTAGATGAACGATTGTTCCGGTCACTAATATTTACCCTGGACGGTGAAACGAGACGGCCAAGGCGGTTGCCCAAAACTGCGGTCCCGGATCAGGGATACCCTCTCCACCGTCCCATACTGCTCCAGAAGTGAACGAATGGAATCTTCGGTAACACCGAAATCCAGATTGCCTGCGTGGGTGTTCTTCATTCGCTAAACAAATTGAATGCAATTGCCGAGCCTTAAATTCACTCGGCCCAGTTAGGCTGGACAATCAATTGTACTTATATTCTAACAAATCCTGGAATTCGCTGCTTTCACCCATCAGATTAGGGCAGTGAGAGGGCGCGCTGTGCGGAATACTACGATCTCTGCCCCGCCAGTTCGCTGTGCCGGCGGCCAAAAGCGAAGTAAATTCCCGATCCGATGATCAGCCAGACAACAAACCGTACCCAGGTTTCGAGCGGCAGGCTCAGCATCAGGACAAAGCAACTCACGATGGAGAGAAGCGGGAGCCAAGGCACCAGAGGAACACGGAACCCGCGTGGACGGTCCGGTTGCCGCCGCCTCAGCACGATGACGCCTACCGAAACCAGCACGAAAGCGAATAGCGTACCGATATTGGCAAGATCGGCAAAGGTGCCAATGTCCCAGATGCCCGCGGGGACACCGACGACGATCCCTGCGATCCAGGTGCTGATATGCGGTGTCTGGTGAATCTTATGCACCTTTGAGAAGGCCTTGGGCAGCAGCCCGTCGCGCGACATGGCAAACCATACACGCGCCTGCCCGTATTGGAAAACGAGCAGCGAGGATGCCATTCCCATCAAGGCGCCGATGCTCACCCAGCGCCGCACGTTATCGAAACCGATCGCTTTCAACGCGTTCGCGACCGGCGCCGCGTTGGCAAGCGTCCGGTAGTCGGCAATGCCTGTCAGCACCAGCGCCACCAGCGTGTAGAGCAGCGTGCAGACAATCAAAGTGGCAATGATCCCAATGGGGAGGTCGCGCTGCGGCCGTTTGCATTCCTCGGCCGCAGTCGAAACCGAGTCGAATCCGATATACGTGAAGAACACGATCGCGGCTCCCGTCATCACGCCTTGAAATCCGTTGGGCATGAACGGGCGCCAGTGGCTGGGCTCGATCGCGCGCGCGGCGCCGACAACAAAGATGAGGATCGCCGCCACCTTGATGAGCACCATCGCGTTGTTCGTCTCAGCGCTTTCCCGCACCCCCCGGACGAGAATCCAGGTGAGCACGAGCAGGACGACCAAAGCCGGAACGTTGAACCAACTCCCCGTGAACTGCCCGCCCGCGATCATCGGCCCTGATAGTTGCGTGGGCAGGTGGATCCCCAGCGTGCTGTCGAGGAAGTCGTTCAGATATGCCGAGAAGCCGACCGCTACCGCCATGTTCGAGACGGCATATTCGAGGATGAGGTCCCACCCGATGATCCACGCGAAAATCTCGCCGAGAGTCGCGTAAGAGTACGTGTAGGCGCTCCCCGCAACAGGGATCATCGAGGCGAGTTCCGCGTAACACAATGCCGCGAAACTGCACGCGAGCGCCGTGAGAATAAACGAGAGCGTGATGGCCGGCCCCGCGCCGGGACGGCCGATTGTAGACACTACTCCCGAGCCGTGTAAAAGGAGGTCGAGCACCGGCGCGTGCAGCACCGAACGGTATGCGAGCGTCTCACCCGCGGCGGCGGTGCCCGTCAGGATGAATATTCCCGAACCGATCACCGCACCGATACCGAGCGCAGTAAGGCTCCACGGACCTAGCGTCCGCCGAAGCCGCTTGCCCTCTTGTTCGGAGGACGCGATCAGCGCGTCGATGCTCTTGGTACGAAGAAGTTCGCGCATGGCGGGGAAAAGCGGGAGGCAAAAGCAGCCCTCCGCGATCCCTTATCTCTTGCGCTGGCCCTTTGCAATCTTCTTGACTTTGCGCTTCATCGAGCCGCGTGCGACGCCGGAAGCGCGCTTCGGCTTCGGCGCGGCTTTCTTTCGGGCCGCCCGCTTCTGGGTCTTGCGTTCGAGCTTGTCGGTGACGTTTTTCGTATTCATTCTTGCGTCTTCAATCCCGCGTACTTTGCAATAAGTTTCTTGATCCCGTAGCCCGGGAAGCTGACCGTGAGCTTGGCGTCATCGCCTTCGCCCTCGCGCCGCACCACCGTGCCTCGGCCATACTTTGGATGCACAATCGTGGAGCCTTGCCGGATTCCCGGTTTCCTCACGGGTTTCGAAACCACCGGTTTTCCGACCGCCGGAGCCGTTTTCGGCGCCTGCGGGACCGGAGATTCCTTGTTTACCTGCGTCCGGCTGCCAAAGAACTGCCGGATATGCTCCACAGAGTTGTATGTTTTTCCAGTATACGCTGTCCGCTGAACACTTTCCCGAACCAGTTTCTGTTCGAGAAACAGGTCGATCTGCGGAATATCGTCTCGCGGGCCCAGGTTTTCCAGCAAATTCGGCGGGACTTCGGACAAAAACCGCGACGGCATGGCTTGCTGTAACTGGCCGCCACCAAACTTGCGGCGGAGGCGCGCGCAACTCAGGAAAAGGCGTTTCCGCGCCCTGGTCATCCCGACATAGCAGAGCCGCCGCTCTTCCTCGATCATCCCCGGTGCGCTGATCGAGCGGCTGTGCGGAAACAGCCCTTCTTCCATGCCGACGATGAAGACAGTCGGAAATTCCAGTCCCTTCGCATTGTGCAGCGTCAGCAGGAGGACGGGAGCGTCCCCGTTCAATTCGTCCACTTCCGCTACCAGCGCCGCGTGATCGAGAAACTCCGAGGCAGACTCGCCGCGCTCCGCCGCTTCGGCCGCCGCGTTGAGCAACTCGTTCAGGTTCTCGATCCTGCCTTCCGATTCCGGAGCGTCACTCTGTTCAAGCGTTTTCAGATACCCGGTGCGGTCGAGGATCATACTGAGCACTCTGTGCACCGGCGCGTCCACGGAGGCGGCGCGCAACTCTTCGATGATCTTCCGGAAAGCGGTCAAGGCAGCTTCGGCGCGGGCCGGGACCAGCTTCTCGTCGAGCATACGGCAGATGGCGGCCCACGGCGTCAGCTTCTGTTCCACCGCGTAGTGTTCGATCTGCTCGACCGTCGTGCGTCCGATGCCGCGAGCCGGCGTGTTGATGATGCGCAGCAGGCTGACCGAGTCGCCGGGGGAGAGCAGGAACTTCAGGTACGCCAAGGCGTCCTTGATCTCAGCACGGTGATAGAAGCTGAGTCCGCCAACGACCAGATACTTCACCCCTTGACGGCGAAACGCTTCTTCAATCTGGCGCGATTGCGAGTTCGTGCGGTAGAGGACAGCAACGCGGTCCTCGGGGTTCCCGTCCAGGATTCGACGCGCCCGGTCCGCCACAAAAAGGGCCTCCTGCTCGCCGTCGTCCGCTTGAAAAAAGCCGACAAGGTCACCCTTCTCGCCGTCGGTCCAGAGCGTCTTTCCTTTGCGCTCCTCGTTGTGCGAGACCACGGCTCCGGCCGCAGCGAGAATGTGCTTCGTCGAGCGGTAGTTCTGCTCCAGGCGAATTACCTTGGCGTGCGGAAAATCACGCTCGAAGTCGAGGATGTTGCGGATGTCGGCCCCGCGCCACCCGTAGATGGACTGGTCCTCGTCGCCGACCACGCAAATATTGCGGCGAGCCTCGGTCAGAAGCCGCATCAGATCATACTGGCAGCGGTTTGTGTCCTGATACTCATCAACAAGGACGTGCTGGAACCGTTCGTTGTAGCGACGGCGCGTTTCTTCGTCATACCGCAGCAGCCGGACGGTCTCTAGCAACAGATCGTCGAAATCGAGGGCGTTCGCCTGCCGCAGCCGGCCCTCGTATTCCCCGAAGACCACGGCAAGCTTCCGGATCTTCGGGTCCGGAGCTTTGTACAGGTCCTCGGGTGTTTCCTGGTGATTCTTGCCGTAGCTGATCCGCGAAAGCGCGGCGCGATACTGCATGAACTGCTCGTCGAGCCCCAGATGGCGGAAGACTGCTTTCACGATCGCAAGCTGATCGTCATCGTCGTAGATCGTGAACTGCGGAGTGAAGCCGGTGCGAATATCCGCCAGTGACGCCCCGTCACGCCGCAGCAAACGGACTCCGAAGGAATGGAAGGTCGATATCAGCGGTGAGGACCAATACCCTAACGTTCCGATCAGTGACATCACGCGCTGGCGCATCTCGCCAGCCGCTTTGTTCGTAAAGGTAACTGCCAGGACCGCCTCGGGCGGGACCTGGTTGGCGCCGACAAGTTGGGCTATGCGGTGCGTCACGACTCTCGTCTTGCCGCTCCCCGCACCCGCTAATATCAACAATGGACCGTTGACATGGCAGACTGCCTCACGCTGGTTGGGATTGAGACCCTGGAGAAAATCCATGAAATTCCGGACGATTGACGATTTTACCACGCTGGGCTGATAGACCATCAGATTTGGAAAGAGCAGGATAAACCATACCCCTCAAATGTGGATATCAGTACCGCCCTCATTTTTCCCGTAAAATGCCGAAAGCTCCTGCTTGTAAAGGGAATGATGGTTCTAGTATTACTATATTATGCCGGTTCGCAAGGCCCTTATACCTCCCCCAGCCACACGATGCCTCCGAGAGGAGCTCGAATATCTGTACATACGGCGGTTGCTTGTCGAAAACCTGATTCGATCGCTCGAAGCTTACAAACGCCTGGGACCTTTTCCCAAAGTAAAACGTAAGAAAGCCGCTTGATGCCGGGACCTAACCCCGTACCCAGGAGTCCTGGATTGGCATCCAACGGTTGGGCGTGACCGCAGGAATCTGCTTTGCCATTCGTTCCGGGTACGTGTAACCTGTTGGTTAGCCGACGCGCCAATTGGTATAGGGCTGGCGAAAGTCCAGCGGGTGCCGGTCATGCGGGCGAGCGTGTGGTTGACCACGAACTCATCGAGCGTGCAAAGGGCGGTGACGATGCCGCATTTGGTCAAATCGTTTCCAGCTGCAAGGGCTGGGTTCTTGGAACAATCGCACGGCTCATTGGCCGCCCTGAAGATGTCGACGATGTGGGCCAGCAAGTGTTCCTGCGTCTCTATCAGTCCCTCGGCCAACTGCGGTCCCCGGAAGTCTTCAAGCCTTGGCTGTACCGGCTTACCGTTAATGCTTCATACGATTACCTCAGACGCCGCCGGAGGCGGATGGAAACACGAGTAGCTGATCTGAGTGAGCAACAGATGATCGCGGCGGACATGGCCGAAGCGGAAAGGCGGCGAGATGATGCCGCCAGCAAGGCTCAGGTTCGGGAGCTGGTTCAGACATTGCTGGCCGGCATCTCCGAGGAAGACCGCATCTTGCTATTGTTAAAAGAGGTTGAGGGCCTCTCGTTGCGGGAGTTGGAAGCGATTTATCACGTGAACGAGAACGCCCTGAAGGTGAGACTTTTCCGCGCACGGCAGAGGGTGCTTCGAGCCCTTCCGGCATCCGGTTGGGGCGCCGTGCGGGGAAAGAGGTGAAGTCGAATGGCGAACGATTTGCCAACTGACAATAATTCCGAACTGGAGCGGGAACTTGACCGCCTTTTCGCTGCTTACCGGGAGGCGATCCCTGACCCGGTTTCCGGACCGGACTTCATGCCTACGTTGTGGAAGCGGATCCAGGCGCGAACCAGCTTGGCGGCCAACCTTCGCCGCTGGGCGGAAGGATTCGTGACCGCTGCCGCTGCCGTCTGCCTGCTGCTCGCTTTTCTCGCCGCGTCCAGCGTCCCGCAGTCTTTCTGGGTTGAGCGGGCCGTCGCATCGCCTGACGAGCTTGCCAGCGGAAGCATCCCGGAGCCACGAACACTCGAGATCGCCGCTATGGATAACGGAGGCACGAACTTACGATGAAGCCCACCCGTCTTCCGATAGTCCTCTATCTTTTGTTGGTATTCGCCAGTGGAGTGCTGGTTGGAGTTTTCTCACAGCGTCTTTACTCCGCCCGAGTCGCAAAAGCGGCTTGTGAGACGAAAAGCGAAAGCTACCGGCAGCGATACATCGAGGAGATGCGTTCCCGCCTCGGGATGAGCAACGAGCAGGTAGTTCAACTCAATGCGATCCTGGATTCAGTGCGTAGCCGCTATCAGGCGGCCAGGGCGAAGTGCAGGCCTGAAATAGAATCGATACACGACGAGCAGGTTGAGCAGACGCGCGCCATCCTCACGGATAAACAGCAACCTGAATATCAGAAGATGGTCGATGAGTGGGAGCAGCGGCAGCTAAAAAAGCAGCGGCAGCGTTAAGGGCGGAACTTAGCCGCCCGTCTTACTTCTGCAGGAAATTCTTATACTTCTTCTGGAATCTGTCGACACGGCCCGCCGTATCAATCAGCTTCTGCTTTCCAGTGAAGAATGGATGGCACTTCGAGCAGATTTCCACCCGGATGTCACCCTTGTTCGTTGAGCGGCTGCGGAACGAGTTTCCACAAGCACAAATAATATTGATCTCGCTGTACGCGGGATGAATCCCTGGTTTCATCGCAGTTTCGATCCTTTCGCTACCTGGTTGAGAGGACGCAGAAATGAGGCTCGACGGCGCGGCATCCGCCGGCGCGTGCGGCTTAAAAAACTTAGTATAGCACTGGATAGGGACCGAAGGGCAAAACCCCACACCGGCATCGGGCTACAGGTTCTTTTGAAGGAACGCGCACATCGAAAGTCCGTCGATCAGGTTGAAAGGTGGCTGACCGAGCGTGTAATGGGCGCACGGCAGTGACAACGCACGGTGCGGAACGTCGTGCGACCGGTATGCATTGACGAGTTCCCGGGAGAATTTTGGGAGAAACGTGGTGTCGTATTTCGTCCAAATGAGCAGACTCTTCATATCACGAGTGGTCATCCGGCCGACGTAGGACGCCGGGCTGATCATGGACCAGTACAGGTGAAGTTGCTCCTGCGTGACGTGACCTTCCAGTCCCTCGCGAACGTGCCGGGTAGACAGCCCCGTCCAAACCACATCGCCGAAGTTCGTTGAAACGTGGTTAAAGGCTCCCGCCCGCACCCGCACGTCGTGCGCAGCCACCAGGAACGCGATGCACGAGCCGAGGCTGGTGCCCAGGACGCCGAGCCGGCTATAGCCTTTCTGTTCCAGCCAGTCGAGGCACGCCCGCGCGTCGATGGCTGCCTGTCTGCAAGCGTGGATCGTCCGGCCGATGTTGCTTGAAACGTGATAATCAGCCCGTTCGAGCTCGGGCGGCATACGCCGGTCGTGGTAGGGCATGCTCATCCGCAGCGCGGACAAACCGAAATGATTCATCAACTTGCAGAGTCCGACGTGACCCTGCTCATCGGCGTTCCACTGCGGCAGGACGACCACGGCACGTCCGCGGCTCTTCGAACTTGGGAAGTAATCGGCCGTGACCTGATCATTTTCCGAATACCCGGATGGAAGCGGGCTCGTGAACGTCAAGACGTTCGCGCCAAGCCGGTAATCGGAAGGCGTTTGGTAAGCAAAAAACCGGTCTGATTCCTCGATCGCCCGCTTTGCGTACGAACCGATACAGGAAGCAGGATCAGCTTTGTTTTCTTCTAGATCAAGCCACTCCAGCCCCCACTCAAAGGGCCTGACAACGCGGTTCGAGTCCCGCGTCGCAAGCCGTGTTTCCCATCGGTCCATCCAACGTGCGTATAATCCAGGCATCTCTCAGGCAAGAAAATCAGTGTAACAGAGGAAATCCGGCAGAAGATGCTCGTGAGGACGTTCGCACCGAGTCAAGAAAAAGAAAAACCCCGCAGTGCGCGGGGCTATATAATTTCGCTCTGGGAAGGCAGCCTCCCACAAAGCTTCCAACCTCTAGGCCCACACCCGTAAGAGCAATTCTCGTTCCACAGCTAAGGTATTGAAATTAAAGGGAGGCAATTTCGGGGACTCTGGTTTTTCATAGGAAACACCATCGGTCTCCTTCCGTTATTGGAACGCAACACGTCTAGATGGAGATACAATACACAAATTGGACGCCCACGGTGAAGCCCGCCGTATAGGAGAGTGTTTGCCACAGCCATGCTGAATGCGTCATCTGCTCGAAAGGCGCTCGCCGGGTTTTTCCTGTCCGGGCTGCTGATGTCATTTCTCGGAGCGATCCTTCCCGCTTGGGGCTACCACCTGGAAGAAGAATACCTCACGGTCGGTAACTTCTTTCTTAGCATGAACATCGGGATTCTCGTCGCGGTGTGGGTGGGTGCCTGGCTGCTTCCGGCGCGAGGCGTCCGGTGCGGACTTATTCTGGCCACGACGCTCGCCTGCGTGGCGTTTCTTTCCCTGGCGCTGATCCCGGCGGTGGCTTCGCCGTGGTGGCGGATCGGCGGCCTCTTCCTGCTTGGCGCGGGCACCGGCTTCCTGAGTCCATCCGTCTTCCAGATTCTTTCGACGAGCTACCGGCACAGCCCTGCCTCGACGGTAAACCTGGCCGGCACCTTCTTCGTGCTGGGCTGCCTGGTCACGACGCTTCTCGTAGGGGGGACACTTTACGTCTATACCGTGCCGAGCATCCTCGTTTTCCTCGGGCTCATCCCGGGGTTCTTCGCGATCATCTTGGCGAAGTCGAAGTTCGACTCGATCCCGGTCCCTCCCCAGCCATCTCTGCGAGAGGCGCTCTCGGATCTCAAGAGTCCCGCCGCCGTGCTGCTGAGCATCATACTTTTCTTCCAGTTCGGCAACGAGTGGGGAATGGCCGGCTGGCTGACGCTGTTCCTGACGCAGCGGATCGGGGTGAGCCCGGAAGCGGCCCTGGCGATGCTGGCGTTGTACTGGTTTTCGCTGATGGTGGGCCGTGTCGCCATTCAGGCGTTGCTCGGGCGCGTTCGCCATGGGCGCATGCTGCTCGCGAGCGGCATCGCAGCCCTGCTCGGCTGCAACATCCTGGTGCTGACGAATAATCTGTTCGGTGCGGCAGTCGGCATTCTCATGGTCGGTGGTGGTTTCGCGGCTATCTATCCGTTACTTGTCGAGAAAATCGGGGACAGGTTCCCGTATTATCACCCTGGTTTCTTCAACGGGATTTTCTCATTGGCCGTCACAGGCGGGTTGCTTGCTCCATGGACAATCGGAATTTATGCGCATTGGTGGGGCATTCGTGTGGTAATGCTGCTGCCCATGCTGGGCTCCTGCGTTGTCATCATATTGCTGCTCATCACCTCGTTGTACGCCAGGCTCACTGCAATACCCGAAGTCAAGACAGACGCCCGATAGCATCGCCCGCAATACACCCCGGCAAGTCCGGCCAAGTGAAGGTATTCTTGCTCTATGCGCTGGTTTGCCGTACTGCTGGCGGCACAGGTGCTCGCCTGTGCCGAGTCTCTCCCCGAGCAGATCGA
>JBDKSR010000370.1:0-2705 GCA_039680545.1 Bryobacteraceae bacterium
CCGACTGCTCAGGTGACGGCCGCTTAGGCAAGGAGGCCGGCGCCGACTTCCGCGTGGGACGCGAAGCGCGCGGCGAATATGGCGAGCCGCACGCCGTCGAGACCGCTGACACGAAGACGCTCGGCAGCACGATCCTCTTCAGCGCGAGCCGAAAAGATTGCCCCTGCCCCTTCGCGGCCCCCGCGTGGGCGCGTCACATCACTGGGGCCGATCTGCGGCTGCGAAGTCACCGTGAGTGGGAGTACGGCTATTGGTGGCTGGAGTGGGGCGGCGAACTCGACACCATTCGCGATAATGCACGCATACGTCACGAATTGCTGCGCATCGCGCTGGGCGTTTGGGACCACATCAAGAACGATTGCCGCTGTGCGGCCACTGGCGCCGAGTACGACAAATGGATGGATGGCTCGCCGGCCGGCGGACCGGTCGAAAGACTCGATAATTGGAGTCTCGACTGGATCGGCATGCTACCCGGTAAGCGCGAATCGCGGCGCTTCCTGGGACCACACGTCCTGACAGAGAACGATATCCTGTCGGGTCGCGTTTTCGAGGATGAGGTCGCCTACGGCGGCTGGTGGATGGATTTGCACCCGAGCGCCGGCGTCGACGCGGTGGATGAGTACCCATGCACGCAGATCGACGTGCCGCATCTTTACTCGATACCACTGCGCGCTCTGTATTCGCGAAACGTAAGCAACTTGTTTTTCGCCGGGCGGAATATCTCCGCCACGCACGTGGCTTTCGCGTCGACACGCGTCATGGCCACCTGCGCCTTGAGCGGACAAGCGGTAGGAACGGCTGCGGCGCTGGCCGTCCAAGCGCAGCTCGCGAGCGCCGGAGAGCTACTGAACGCGAGGCATCTTGGTAACCTGCAGCAGCGCCTGCTCGAAGACGATATGTTCTTGCTGGCACAACGCGGAGCCGGGGAGCGAGATCTAGCTCACAGTGTCGTGATTCGAGCATCGCAGGAAGCTCCAGGCCATCCGGCGGCGCATGTGGTGAACGGGGTGACGCGTGCCACCAGCCGGCAACTGCATCCCAGTCTGGAGGATTGCTCAAACCAATGGCGGTCGGTCGAGTTGCCCGCCTGGATCGAATTCACCTGGCCCGAGCCAGTGACGATCAGCGAAGTACAAATCACTTTTGATACGGGTTTTGAACGCGAGTTGACGCTGTCCCTAAGCGACGCATTCACTCGCAAAATGATTCGCGGGCCGCAGCCGGAGACCGTAGCTGACTACGACCTGGTCTGCGGCGAAGCAGTAATCGAAGTCCGCGACAATTACTTACGGAAGAGGAGACACACGCTCGCACGGCCTGTTTCGACAAGCGCGCTTCGCCTGTTGGTGAAGCGGACGCATGGCGCCGCCGCGCGTGTTTTTGAGATTCGAGTCTATTAGCATGCAACGCTTGAATGGTGTGGTTGTACCAATGGTTAGCCCGCTTACCGCGCAGGGGGGAGTCGACGAAGAGTCCACGGCGCGGTTGGTCGAGTTCTTGATAGCTGGTGGGGTGAACGGGATCTTCGCTCTCGGCAGTTCCGGGGAGTGCGTGACGATCGCATGGCCGAAGCAGCTTCAGCTTCTGCAGACGGTGGTGAAATACGTGCGCGGACGGGTGCCCGTCTGTGCCGGTCTCGCGTCGAACTCGCTTGAGGAGACCATCGAGCGCTCGGGCCAGATTGCCGATGCGGGCGCAGATTTCGCGGTTGTTCTAACGCCGTTCTATTTCCGAACCTCGCAGCCGGAGATGTTTCGGTTCTTCATGTCCGTGGCCGATCGGTCACCGTTGCCGGTGCTTGCGTACAACATACCCTTCCGCACCAACAACAGCATTGAGCCGTCCACCATTGAGAAACTGCGCCGCCATCCCAATTTCGTAGGCATCAAGGATACGGTCAACGATTTCGCGCGCACGCTGGCCATTCTCAACCACGTGAGTGGGGACGCTTCGTTCAGCTATTTGCACGGAAACGAGATGCTGGCTCTTCCGGCAGCACAGGCGGGAGCCGCCGGCTGCGTCGGCAGCGTCGCGAACATCGCCCCGGCATTCATGGTCGAGGCGTGGAATGCGGCCGCGCGAGGTGATCGTGACGCCATAGCGAAATACCAGCCGCGAATGGCCGCGCTCATGAAAGTCTTCAGCCTGCTGGAAGCGAAGCCGCAGGATTCCACCATCCTGCGTCTGATGGCCATCAAGGCGGTGCTGCAGACATTCGGAGTGATGCAGTCACACATGGCGCAGCTCGCTCCCGAGCTGGATGACGCCGCGCTTGCGCCGGTCAAAAGGTTCGTTGAAGAAAATGAAATACTTCAGCAAGTGAGGCCTCTCGTATGAGAACAGTGCTCTCTTTCCTTGTTTTGATGGCCTGCGCCCCGTTCATTCGGGCGGGTGAGGCGAGAATCGTCGAAGTGCGCAAGATCTGGTCGGCAGGGCCGCACAACGCATTCACGGACCTCATTCGATTTCAGAACCGTTGGTATTGCGTGTTTCGCGAGGGCGCCGGTCATGGTTCGCCGGACGGACGGCTGCGCGTAATCACTTCGAAGAACGGCAAACTTTGGGAATCTGCCGCGCTCATCGAATCTGGTGAAGGCGACCTGCGGGACGCCAAGATCAGCATCGCGCCGGACGGGCGATTGGTCCTGATGGGGGCGGTTGCCTTGCGCCAGCCCGCGCCTCACCGTCACCAATCCCTGGTTTGG
>JBDKSR010000371.1:0-14813 GCA_039680545.1 Bryobacteraceae bacterium
TGATCATACCCATGTAGTAGAGGAAGGCCAGGAGCACGGTCAGCACGAGCGCGTAGGACTTGCCTGCCTTCCTGACCGAAACTCCGAGTGGAACACCGACCAGGGCAAGCAGGATGCACGCCAGAGGCAGCGCCAACCGCTGGTGAAGCTCAATCTTTGCGTCCACCGAGTCCTTGGCGAACTTGAACAGCGGAATGGTGTCGGTCTCACGGAAGGGCCTTGCGCGTTTTTCGTCCGGGGGTTCCGCCACCAGGACTTGCTCGCCCCGCGGGAAGGCGCTGTTGTAATACTCGGTAGGATCCTTGGCCGCCACGTGTGTGCTGCCGTCCAGCATGGATAGCTGGATACTGTTTTTCGCAATGTCCGGGACCGCGATGGCCTCTCTGGCGACTGTGATTCTCGGACTCTCTCCGGTCTCCGAGATATCGTCAAGGCGTTTCTCGGGAGCCGAGAGATCGGCCATAAACACCTTGCGCCAGCGCACGGTGGTCCCCGGAACCACGTCCGCTACGTACAGAATCTTGTTTGGAAACTGCTCCTCAAAGACGCGAGGCTGGATCTCCGCCGTCAGTTGCGCGGCTGCCAGATGATTCAGCGTCCGGTACGTCTCCCGTATGGACCACGGTGTCAACCACAGCGAAGCGGCGGCGGTGATCGCCATCGCGAGAGTCGCGAACACGCCCACCGGGTACAGAAGACGCCGGCTTGGGATGCCCGCAGAGCGCATCGCTGTTATCTCCCCGTCACTCGACATCCGGCTCAGGCTCACGAGAACGCCGACCAGTACGCCGATCGGCACAGTAAACGGAAGAGTGGGGGGCAAGACGAGCAGAAACAGGCTGATCACCGTCGAGAGCGAGGCCGAACTTCGGACCAGGAGTTCGAAAAGCTGACCGATTCTTTGCAGGAACAGAACAAAACTAAAGAGGATCGCACCCAACAACGCGGCGCCGATGATTTCGCGAAAGACTTTTCGGCCGAGGGTCCCCATGTTCAGCGCGCACCCTCAAACGGAGGCGGAGGAACGGCCAGGCTTCGTCTCTCAGTCGATAGTGGAGTGGCTTGACAGGATACCGGCACAACCCACGGAAAAAATATCCCAATCCTCAGCACGCGCTCCACGCACCCAGCATACCGAAATGCAGTGGAGTAGTGTGTCCGATTTCGTCTGCTTCAGTGTATTTGTGAAAATTACACAGTGAGCGCCACGTTGCTCTTCTGGCGAATCCCGGAAAGCGCCAGCCCGTACCGGTCGCGCACGCCTGTCTTTTCGAATATGTGCTTCAGGTGGATCTTGACGGTCCCCGGACGAATGCCCAGTTCCATCGCGATCTCGCTGTTCTTGAGCCCCTGCTCAACGAGAGTCAGGACCTGCAGTTCCCGCGGCGTCAGATCCGAGTGGGAATAGCCCGGACGACGCAGCGAATCGCGAAAAATCGAGTCTTCCATCCACGTAGAGCCGTTCGCAATCGAGCGCAGGCAATTTACCAATGCGGTAGCCGCCGCGGTCTTGCGAATGACGCCCTTGGCCCCAGCCTGGATGAATCGCAGTGCTTCCGCTTCATTGATCGAAACGCCCCAGACGGCGACCGCCGTTCCGACCAGCACCTGCCTTTGGTCAATCATCCACTGCACGATGCTGTGAATGCCGAACGCTTTATCGAGAAGCATCGTCCTCGGCCGCTCGTTACGCAAAAGGTCGACCCCTGTGACGAGCGAATGTGACGCGTGCATGAACTCCAGGTCCGGGCATCCAGCCAGAACGGCCCTGATCCCCTCCACGGTCACTGGCTGCGTTTCGCAGACGGCGACAGTCACACGAGTCGGTAGTTGCACCATGAATCCATCCTTGCCGTGGCCAGCAGAGTAACTTAATCGGCCATTATTGTCTAGAACCTTAGTTGCGCGGTGAGTCCTCCGCTCTCATGCTTTCTCCGCCACGTGCCGATTTACTTCAGGGGCGTTACGTCTTTTGTCATTTGAAGAGTTTAGCGCGTCGGCTCAGCCGGTCAGGAACGCATACGGAGGACCAATACTGGTCGTCTGCCCCGATCGGGGTATGGCCAACGAACTCAGCGGAGTCATATCCAGCGGAGTTCTGGAAGGCAAGACCCTCGAATGCCGGACCTACCCGCCTTCCGATTCGCTAACAGATCTCGTTGCCGGCAAGCACCCTGAGCTCTGCTTGCTGGATTGCTGCTCGGATTCTGAGGAGGCGTTTCGCGTGGTTGGGCACCTCTCCGGGCAGCCGTCGAAAGTCCCGGTCATAGCCCTTTTTTCCGGCAACGACCCCGAACTCGTGCTCCGTTTCCTGAGGCGGGGAGCAGCCGCATTTCTCTTGCGGCCGTTCAGTGAGGACGGTCTGCGTACCGCGCTCTCTCGCGTTGCCGGACTCTTTCCACGTGATCCAGCTACTCCGGCGAGTTCAGGAAAGGTGTACTGCGTGATCCCGGCAAAAGGGTCGTGCGGGGCGACAACCATCGCTTCGAACCTCGCCTGCCAGGCGAAACAGATCGGGGCCGCGAAGGTGCTCCTCGCCGATTTGGACCCGCTAACCAGCACCCTGGCTTTTCTCTGGAAGCTACAGTCGCAATACAGCTTCAGAGACGCCCTCAGCCGTGTGAACGAGCTCGATGACGACGTGTGGAAGGCGCTGGTCGTGAACTACCGGGGTGTGGACATCCTGCTCTCTCCAGAGACACCGGCTTCGTGCATCGAAGAAACGCACTACCTGGGAGGACTCGTAGACCACTTCCGGAGAGCGTACGACGCAATTTTCCTCGACTTGGGAAACCCTTACGGAGCCTGGAACATTAAGCTCGCCAAGGCGAGCGATGGCGTCCTTCTGGTGGTCACCTCAGAGGTACCGGCGGTTTACGGGGCACAACGGGCGCTCGCTTACCTGGAGCGAAACGGTATTCAACGCTCTCGCGTGGGCCTGGTTGTCAATCGCGCGCGCAAGGATTTCGGGCTTGACCCGGACGACATCGAACAGGCGCTCGGCACCGAGATCATGCACGTCCTCCCGGATGACCGCGATGCCATTGCCGGCGCGCTGATGGAAGCGAGACCGGTCCCGCCCGGTTGTCAGTTCGGCCGCAGTCTTGCCGAACTTGCGGCCCGGCTGGTTCAGCGCAAACCGGTCGCTCGCAAGCCTCAAACGGGCGGCCTGCTGTCGCTGTTCTCCCGGGCTTAGCCTCGATAGGTCCTGTCAGGCGAATTTCGGCTCCAGGATCTCGATCAACTCCTGAACCGCCGCTGCGCTTTTCGCCAGCATGGCCTTCTCTTCGGGTGCCAAGCCGACTTCGTAGATTTTCTCGACACCCCCAGCGCCAAGCCGCACGGGGACCCCCACAAACAGCTTATGGATTCCGTACTCTCCGTCCAGATAGGCAGCACACGGTAAGACCTTCTTCTTATCCTTCAGGATGGACTCCACCATCTCGATCGCTGCCGCGGACGGCGCATAATAGGCGCTGCCCGTCTTCAGGTACTTGACGATCTCCGCTCCGCCGTCGCGGGTGCGCTGGACCAAACGATCGATGGTGGCCCGGTCCAGAAGCTCCGTCAAGGGGATGCCGGCAACGCTGCTGAGCCGCACAAGAGGGACCATCGTATCCCCGTGGCCCCCAAGCACCAGCGCCGTGATGCTCTCAACGGAAACCGAGAGTTCCTGGGCAATGAAGGCCCGGAAACGGGCCGTATCGAGGATTCCGGCCATGCCGATCACTCGATTCTTCGGGAATTTCGAAACCTTGAAAGCCGTCCAGCACATGGCGTCCAGCGGGTTGGTGACAACAATCAGGATGCAATTCGGGGAGTACTTGACCGCCTGCTCCGTGGCGGTTCTGACGATCTCGTAATTGGCGAGCAACAGGTCATCGCGGCTCATTCCCGGCTTACGTGGAAAACCGGCGGTGATCACGACGACGTCCGAATTCGCCGTGGATTCGTAACTATTTGCTCCGGTTACGGTTACGTCGTACCCCTGAACCGGACCGGATTGCAACAGGTCGAGCCCTTTGCCTTGGGGGACTCCCTCGACCACATCCACGAGCACAACGTCGGCCAATTCCTTATCTGCGATCCGCAAGGCGCAGTTGGCGCCAACGTTCCCGGCGCCCACTACGGTGACTTTTTTCCGCATAGAGATTCCTTTCCCAGAGACGGTTACCGCCCACGTGAATTATAGCCGACCCGGAGCCGGGCGGAGTACGGGACAGCTGTTATGGTATACTCACCTAGTATCTGGAGCGCCCGAGCTGTTCTGGGCATTAATACGGCGTTAGGGCGGCAATCTTTCCTGATTCTGGGTGGTCAAAACTGGCCCCCTGCCTAAAACTGGTTAAGAAAGAAGGTGATTCTGCTTGATAGCAAGGCTGCAGGAAGCTGCTGTTATTTGTGTCGGTTTGCTCGCTTCTCAGGTGACCCTCAGCCCCAGTCAGCATATTCAACCCCCGTCCTATGACCAGGACCCTAGACTGTTGATTCTAGAGCGTTTCTTTGAGAACCGAGAGTCTCCGGCGAAAGAACTTGCGAGGGATTTTCTGATTGCCTCAGACGAAAACGGCCTCGACTGGCGTCTGCTGCCAAGCATCGCATTCGTCGAGTCCGGTGGGGGGAAGGATTGCAACAACAACAATATTTTCGGCTGGGATAACGGAAAAGAGTACTTCCCGAGTTTCCGCGCAGGGATACTGATCGTCGCGAACAGACTCGCAACCTCGAAACTTTACAGGGACAAGAGCTTAGAAGGTATTCTCGCCGTTTACAACCCGCGTCCCGGATATTCGGCTCTTGTTAAGTCCGTCATGGCCCGTCTCAGCACTGACGAGCTGCCTCAGCCGGCAATGAGCCGGCTTTAGAGGCTACTCAAGCATTCGGATGCCGAAATAAAGGCCCCCGAACACGAGCACAGAAATTACGACCACTGTAAGCGCCAGGAGCCATCTCCCGCTCTTAGTCCGCTCCTGTTCCGCATCATGCTTCATTTGGTCGTCGAGGCTGTCGAACATTTTGTCGGTCCTCCCATCAAAATCAATGAATGTATAAGACCAGTCGACTACCCAAATTGTAGTCCGAGACGGGAAGAAAAGCACTAGGAAACTTCTAGGGCTCCCGGAACAGCACGGGATGGACAGTCTCTTAATGCTATGCGTTCAGACGGTCGAGCTTCCGATATAGGGTCTTTCGTTCAATGCCAAGAATTCGCGCGGCGCGGCTTTTATTGCCCCCCGTGGCGC
Source organism: Bryobacteraceae bacterium (assembly GCA_039680545.1). Taxonomy (GTDB): domain Bacteria; phylum Acidobacteriota; class Terriglobia; order Bryobacterales; family Bryobacteraceae; genus JAEHDI01. The sequence goes on from JBDKSR010000371.1 coordinate 5,244, forward strand.
TGAGAACCTTACGAATCTGGTCCATTTCCGTCTCCGCAAGGGTCTCTCCACCGTCGTCGTGGGGCTCCATCGCCCGGATGGCTTCCTGGACGACGTCCTGGTCGATACGGCCGCCCGGCGCCAGAATGGTCAAGCGCTCCATCATGTGCTGAAGCTGCCGTACGTTGCCGGGCCACGTATATTCGTCGAGTGTGCGGAGGCCGGATTCGGCAATGCGCACGGATTGGCCGTACCGCGCGTTATACTTCCGCAGGAAGAAGTGGGCCAACAATGGCACATCGCCCCTGCGCTCCCGTAACGGCGGCACTTGAATGCGAACCACGTTGACGCGAAACCAGAGATCCTCCCTGAACTTACCCTCGTCCACCAGTTGCTGGAGGTCGCGATTTGTGGCCGCCAGTACACGAACGTCCACGGATTTCGACCGTGGCGAGCCGAGCGGGCGAATCTCGCGTTCCTGCAAAAATCGCAGCATCTTGAGCTGGAAATTCAGCTCGATATCGCCGATTTCGTCAAGGAAGACGGTACCGTGGTTGGCCGCCTCGAACACGCCCATCCTGTCGCGGTCTGCGCCCGTATAGGCACCGCGAAGCGCGCCAAACAATTCACTCTCGAGCAGCGCCGGCGCAATCGAAGCGCAGTCCACGGCCACGAACGGCTGGACCGTGCGCGGGCTGTTCGTATGAATCATACGGGCAATCAGTTCCTTGCCCGTGCCCGTTTCGCCCTCGACCAGCACAGTGGCGTCGGTGGGAGCCACGCGGGAGACGATTTTGTAGATCGCCACCATCTCGGCCGAACTCCCGATCATTTCCGACTCGGGGAGGTCGTCGATGTCGGTTTCGTCCCCGGCCACGGTTTCGGTGAGGCTCGCTTCGGCGCGCTTGATCGTCTTCAGGAGGGCGTCGAAATCAAAAGGTTTGGCGATGTAGTCGAAAGCGCCGCCGCGGGTGGCGGCCATGACCGTCTCCATCGTGCCGCGGGCCGTCATCAAAATAACAGCGCAGGAGGGGTTCTTTGTACGGGCGGCTTCCAGAACGTCGAGGCCCGTCTTCTCGTCGAGATAGATGTCGGTCAGAACGATCGGGTATGCGTTTTGATTGAGCCGCTCGATTGCCTCCCGCGTCGATGAAACCGCATCGACCTGATAGCCTTCAAGCTCCAGGAAGGTGACCACCGTGGTGCGCACACCGGCGTCGTCTTCCACGACCAGGAGCCTTGCGGCGCCCGGTCCTTGCGTGGAGCCGGTTTGTTCTTCCGCGCTCTCCGTGTCTTTCACCCTCTCCTCCCGTCCGCCGGTTCCGTCACCGCCGCCGGTACTACCAGAGTAAAGCAAGAACCCTTGCCAGGTTCGCTGGTCACCTCAATGCGGCCGCCGTGGTGCGTGACAATCTGCTCCACGATCGAAAGCCCGACGCCGGTACCCGCCTCGCCGGAGGCAATCGCATCCCGGGTCCGGTAAAACTTGCGAAAGATGTTCTGAAGCTCTTTCTGGTCCATGCCGTAACCCTGATCGCTGACCGAGAGCCGGTAGAACCCGCCATCCCGGCGACCGAGAACAGTCACCTCAGTCGACGCCGGGGAATACTTGATGGCGTTATTGATCAAATTATAGACGGCATACTCCATGAGTTCACGGTCGCCGACGAGCGTCCCGTCATCCATACCGCCGGACTGCAGGCTGATCTGCTTACGCTCGGCGAGGGGTCGCGCGCGCTCGACGCACGTTTCGACGAGTTCCCGCGAAGGAAATGGCTCTTTGCTCAGCTCGATCTGCCCGGCGGAAAGACGCTCGACATTGAGAAACGTTTCGACCATCTTCGCCAGGCGGCGCGATTCGGTGTGGATCAGGCCCGCCATCTGCTTCTGTTTCTCGCCTGTGAGGTTATAGCGGGTCATCAGCTCACTCGATCCCTGAATCGCCGTGAGCGGCGTGCGCATCTCGTGCGTTACAAAGTGCATGGCCTGCTGATAGCGGGTCCGGTCCGCTTCCGCCTTCTGAAGGCGGCGGCGAACGACGAAATGCTGATAGCTGGCGGCGCCGGCGAAGGAAAGCCATGCCGCGGTGACCGGCGCGGTAAACGGGAATACGAAGTCTCCCGAAAACAGCGCGTACGGAGCAACGAGAGCCACGAGCAGCAGCAGCGCCCCGAGCAGGTATGCTTTCCATCCCGTAACGAACGCGAAGATCAGGCCGGCGGAAACCACGATGAGGATGCAGGCTAGCGCCACCGTTGCATCCGGCGCTGCCGTCAGGAACCTCCCGTGAGAGAGCGTTTCAAAAGCGTTGGCATGGATTTCGACACCGGGCATGGGACGCATCGAGGAAACAGGCGTCATCAGCCTGTCACGCGCGGCGGACTCGGCGGTGACACCGATGAACACCGCACGGCCCCGGAAGCGCTCGGCGAGAGCCGGGTTTCGAATCAGGTCCCGCAGCGAAACACGCGGAATCGTGGAAACCCCATTTGCATCGGTTGGAAGATAACGGACAAACATCGCGCGGGAGGCCTCCCGTGCGGCAGGAATCACAGTGGACCCGACGCGAAGGTCTTCGGGAGATTCAATAACGCGCGCGCCACCACGGCTGAGCCGGTATGCTTCGAACGATAGCGCCCAGTGACGCTCATGTCCGGCGACCTTCTCCAACGGGACCTGCCGGTTTACGCCGTCGAGTTCGTCGGGCGCTGCGTGGACGTGCCCGATTCCAGCGGCCAACCGACGAAATTCGCCCCACGGTTCCTGCCAGCGTTCCGCCCCAGGCATCATCTCGGCAGCCAGGACGAGGTTTGGGGTGTTGCGCATCGCAAGCGCGAGACGGCGGTCGTCGGCGGGGTCCCCAGCTTCAGAGAGCGTGAGATCGATCGCGACGACACTGGGCGAAGCAGCCGAGAGCCGTTCAAGTCCGCCTGCAACCATGGACCGAAGCCCGCGAACACCGCCGAGCTCCATCAGGGAAGCTTCATCGATCGCCAGGAGAGCCGAGCGCGTTTCTCCATGGAAGCCACGGTGGAGACGGAAAGTCCAGTCGTAAGCATCGGCGTCAATCTGCCGGCCGAACGCCGTGTAGCTGGCCATCATCGCAATGACGAACAACAGCACGAGGAGCACGGCGTAGCCGAGATTCTGCCGGTTGAAGCGCAACATGAAACTATATGGTCAACATTCTACCGCCGCACGCTAATTTATAATGGCGCTATCGTGGCGCGCTCAAAGAAACAGGGCTGGATAGACATCTCGGCCGCGATCCGCCCGGACATGGTGATTTGGCCGGGGGACCCGCCGCTGCACATCAAACGCGCTCTGTCACTCGACGCACATGACTTGTGCAATCTGACGACGATCTCCATGTGCGTCCACGCAGGAACGCATATGGACGCGCCCCGGCATTTCCTGCCCGAGGGACCGGCAATGGAAACATGGCCTTTCGACGCCACCGTCGGAGCCGCGCGTGTCATTGCGATCCGGGACCGGCGGGCGGTGCAAGCCGACGAACTGCGAGCGCATCGAATACGGCGCGGCGAGCGGATTCTCATCAAAACGCCCGGATGCGAAGAGCGATGGAAACGCGGCACCTTCGACGAGGAGTTCGTGTACATTTCTGCCAGAGCCGCAGAGTATCTGGTCGAACGGGGCGCACGGTGTGTCGGCGTGGACTACCTTTCTGTCGGAGGCTTCCGCAACGATTTGGCCGAAACGCACAAGATCCTGCTCGGCGGGGGGATCTGGATCATCGAAGGACTGAACCTTTCCCGTGTGCGCCCTGGACGGTACGACTTGATGTGCCTGCCCCTGCTTATCCCGGGATCGGACGGTGCGCCGGCACGGGCAATGCTACGGCCGCGTTGAACTATACAGGTTCGCCGTCTCGATGCGGGTGCAATTGAGCACCGGAGCTTTCTTTCTTGTAGCGCTCGATCTTCGTGCCGATTGGGCCTTTCTTCGTGCGCGCCAAAATCGCACGCATTTCGTCCGGGGTCATCTTCCGAAGGGTCTTGGCCACGAACACGTTCTCCTCAAGCTGCTCGACGTTTTCAGGCCCGGAGACAAGCGTATCGATGTCCTGACTGAGCGAGAACCGAAGGCATTCCTGGATGGTCGCAATGCCATTCTTTGTGATCGTGCCCATGCCGTTGCTCTTCATCCCGAGAAGACCGAGGCCCTTTTTGCGGATATTGGGCAGAACGGTGTCGATGAAGCTGACATAGTGCTGGTCAATCAGATTCACCGGGTGTTGAACGGTCTCCCATCCGTCGAAAGCATCGAGCAAGCGCTGATGAACGGCAGGATCGCGGTGGCCGGTGAAACCGATGTGCCGCACCTTGCCTTGTTTCTTTGCCTGGACGAATGCTTCGAGGGCGCCCTTCGGCCCGAGAATCTGATCAATTTCCGCATGGGTGCTCACTTCATGACATTGCCAAAGGTCAAGGTAGTCAGTCTTCATGCGCTTTAGCGTCTCTTCGAGCTGGCGCATGGCCTCATCCCGGCTTCGCAACTCGGCCTTGGACATCAACAGCACCTTCTTGCGCAGCCCGCCCTCGAACGCCTTGCCATAGATCATGTCGCTCGCGCCTCTGTTGTAATGATGGGCGCTGTCGAAGAAGTTGACCCCAAGGTCGATGGCACGGTGGATCATGCGGACGCCATTCGCCTCGCCGTTCCTCCCCATGTGAGCGCCGCCAAGACAAAAGCGCGAAACGCGAAGGCCCGTCTTTCCCAGCGTGGCCATCGGCATCGGCGTGTCGGCCAGGAGATTGATCCCCGATCCGAGCAAAGTGGACGACAGAAGAAACGATCTCCGCTTCATAGTGCCTCCTGTCCGTATTATCAGCGACGCGCAGGACTACGTCACTTTGCGTCGCGCCAGTTGGGTCCCGACCCGATATCCACAATCAGCGGGACATCGAGACGGTGGACGTTTTCCATCTCATGTTTCACGAGCTTCGAGACTTCGTCAACTTCCTCAGGCGGAGTCTCGAACAGAAGCTCGTCGTGAACCTGGAGCAGCATCCTGGTCAGGAGCCGCCGGGACTCAAGTTCGTGGTCGATGCGGATCATCGCGAGCTTGATGAGATCCGCGGCCGTGCCCTGAAGCGGCGTATTGACGGCCGTACGCTCGGCGAATCCACGCGCGTTCGGATTGCGGCCGGCGATGTCGGGGATCGGGCGGCGGCGTCCGAACAACGTGCGAGTCAGGCCGGTGCGGCGCACCTCGGCGATCGTCTGGTCGATGAATTTCCGGACACCCGCGTACCGTTCAAAGTAGTTCTGGATGTACGTCTGCGCCTCGTTTCGAGGGATGCCTAACTGAGCCGAAAGGCCGAAGGCGCTGAGACCGTAAATGATCCCGAAATTCACCGCCTTGGCGTTGCGCCGGAGTTCCGGAGTCACCATGAGAGGCGGGACGCCGAACACCTCGGCCGCCGTACGCGTATGGATGTCCTCACCACGCCGGAAGGCGTCAACGAGTACAGGATCCCGCGACATGTGAGCCAGCAGCCGCAACTCAATTTGCGAATAATCGGCCACAATCAGCCGCCAGCCTTCGCGCGGAACGAATGCCGCGCGAATTTCCCGGCCTAGTTCCGTGCGGATCGGAATGTTCTGCAGGTTTGGATTCGAGGACGAGAGGCGGCCGGTCGCCGCGCCTGCCTGGTTGAAACTCGTGTGCAGGCGGCCAGTCTCCGGACGAATCAGCGCCGGGAGAGCATCGACGTATGTGCCCTTGAGTTTGACAAGCTGGCGGTATTCCAGAACCTTGGCGGCAATTGGATGTTCCGCCGCGAGTTCTTCGAGCACATCGGCGGCGGTGGAGACGGACTTTCCCTTGCCGCGTTGCTGCGGCGCGGACAAACCAAGGTCTTCGAACAGCACTTTTCCGAGCTGCTGCGGAGAGTTGATGTTGAACAGGCGCCCGGCGAGTGTATGGATCTCCCCGGTGAGACGCTCGATCTCCAGTTCCATCTGCGACGAGAGTGCGCCCAGTGCGGCGGGGTCGATACGGATTCCGGTCCGCTCCATCCGAGCGAGGACCGGAACAAGCGGCAGATCGATCGTGTCATAGACCTTCCGTAACCCTTGCTCATCGATTTCGCGGCCGAGTACGCCGGCCAATTCCAAGGCACAGTCGGCGTGCTCTTCGGGTGCGTTGCCCAGCTTCCTGTCAAAGCGCCGCTGGACAAGGTGTTCAAGCGAGCAGCCCGACGGATCGGCATCGAGCAGGAAGGCATAGAGCATCACGTCCGTGGTGAAGCCCAGCGCCTCGACACCGTTATCTGCAAGTTCCAGAAGCACAGCTTTGATGTCGTGAGCCACTTTCGCGCGGCTGCCGTCTTCGAGTAACTGACGCACCGGGCCGAGCAGGGAGAACGGCACGGCGCGTCCCTCCCCTTTCTTCCAGGCGAGCCCGAGGCTGGAGAGGGAGAGCGCACCTTCGCCTGCCATCCGCACGGCCACCGCTACCGGCGCATCCTGCGGAATCGTTGCGAGGTACGCGGCGAGCGTTTGCTCCGATTCGAGAACGCTGTAGTCGCGGGTTTGTGTTTCCTCGCCGCCCACCCCCTTGAGCAGGCTGAAAAACTCGAGTTTCTTGTATATCTCCCGGAGAGCGGCCGGATCCGGCTGTCGCGCGCGGAAATCCTCCATCTTCCATTCGACTGGCACGGAGCAATCGACGGTCGCCAAACGCTTGCTCAACAGGACCTTATCACGGTTATTCAGGAGACTCTCGCGATACATCTTCCGCTCGACTTCCGGGGCGTGATCGAGCAGGTTTTCGACCGAGCCGAAGCGCGAAATGAGGTCACGAGCGCCTTTTTCCCCAATGCCGGGCGCTCCCGGGATGTTGTCCACGGCATCACCTTTGAGCGCCAGCAAGTCCGCCACAAGCGGCGGGGCAACACCGAGGAATTCCTCGACCTTGGCCGGGTCGTACCAGGCATCGTCCTTCATTGGGTTCAGCATGGAGACGCGGTCGCTGACGAGCTGCATCAGGTCCTTGTCGCTCGAAACAATGACCACTTCTGCACCGGTTTCGGCGGCCTTACGGGCGATGGTACCGATGACGTCGTCCGCCTCGAAGCCCGGGTGCTCGATGACGGGAATCTGCAAGGATTCGAGCATGCGGCGAACCCACGGAATCTGTTCCAGCAAGTCGGGCGGCGCTTCGGGACGGTTCGCCTTGTAGTCGGCATACTCCTGCTCACGGAACGAGGAACCGCTCTCGAAAACCGCCGCAACGTAATCCGGATGATGTCCCGCAATTAGCTTCCGGACCATGTTGTGGAAGATGTAAACCGCCTCGGTCGAGAGGCCGGCACGAGTTCGCATGGCAGGCGCGGCGCTGCGTGCCCGCGCGTGGTAGGCGCGGAAGATGAACCCAAACGCGTCAATGAGGAAGAGACGGGGCGGGGACATGTTTCCTCATCATACTCTCACGGCGACCCGCGAGGCACATCTGCCACGGACGATCCAAAAGTGTTGCATTCTAGCCACAGTCGAAAAGTTGTAACCTATTGAATAATAAGGTGCGTCCAATGGGATTTGGATTGCATAGAGAAGGGACTTAAGTAGTGTGCGTATTTGCTGTCTTCGATCGGAGGGCGCCCATTGCGCTTTGAGACTACGATAGAACGGCCCGTGACGATCTCCGGCGTGGGGTTGCACAGTGGCGTTCCCGTATCGATACGCATCCTCCCTGCCCCGCCGTCGTCAGGGATCGTGTTCATTCGAACGGACCTGGACCGCTTTCCGGTGCTCGCGACGTGGCGAAACGTCGCCAAGGTGAGCTATGCCACGAGCCTCATGCGGCAAGGCGTCCTGATCTCCACAACCGAGCACCTGCTGAGCGTTTTGTACAGCATGGGTGTCGACAATGCCTACGTCGAGATCGACAACCTGGAAGTGCCGATTCTGGACGGAAGCGGACAGCCATTTGTGAAGTTGCTCGAAGGCGCCGGTCTGCGAAAGTACAGGCGGCGGAAACGGTATCTTTGCATCCGCCGGCCGTTGACGATCGAGGATAAGAACAAGCGCATCACGATCCTGCCGGCCGACCGGTTCCTGTTGAGTTGTGAGATCGATTTCCCGCACGCGCTAGTAGGCCACCAGTCGTTGGAACTTGAAGTCACTCCCAACCGGTACGCAACCGAGATTGCGCCGGCGCGAACGTTCGGTTTTGCCCGCGAACTCGACAAAATGCGCGACATGGGCCTGATCCGCGGTGCATCGCTTGAAAATGCTATTTGTTTTGACGGCGATCGCGTGATGAATCCGGATGGGCTGCGGTTCCCCGACGAATGTTGCCGCCATAAGGCGCTTGACCTGATTGGGGACCTGGCGCTGATAGGCAAGCCGCTGCTGGGTCACGTAATCGCCGAGCGGGCGGGTCACGCCATGCACGCCGCCCTGGTGACTCGCATCATGTCAGACCCGTCGATGTACGAGATACTTACTTTCGATCAACTCGCCGACAGGGTCGTTCACGCATTGGTATCCTGAAGAGCGGTGCCGTCTCCGCGCGCTCTTCGTCAACTTCCCAACCTCCTCACGGCGGCGAGGATTCTCCTCACCCCATTCGCTGCGGCATCGATCGTAGCGGGAGAGCAACGTCAGGCGTTGCTACTTCTGGCAGTAGCCAGCTCAACTGATGGCTTCGACGGCTGGCTGGCAAGACGATTCGACTGGGGAACACGTCTCGGTACGTACCTCGATCCGGTAGCGGATAAGCTCTTACTGACAACCGTTTACGTGAGTCTCTGGGTCGCCGGGCTGGCGCCATCGTGGCTTGTAGCGATCATCCTCGGGCGCGACATTTTGATCCTCGCGTTCACGGGTACCGTGATGGCTCTCACAAGACTGAGAGACTTCCGGCCTTCGATATGGGGAAAGATCAGCACGACATTCCAAATACTGGCGGCACTCGCGCTGCTTATCACTTGGGCATTCCCCGGGGCCGGTCTCGCCGGCGTATCGAAGCTGTTGATTTCGCTAGCCGCAGCCGCAACGGTATGGAGCGGTTTGCACTACGCGTGGATCGCGTGGCGCATGGTAGCCGGCCAAATGCGCAAGGATTGACGGAGAATACCCGCAAGAGTAGGCTATGGGTAGGGCTGCCATGACTCGCTATCTTCCCTCCAAGCGCTATTTGTGGGGCGGACTTGTCGCTTGGGTTTTGGCGGCCGTTTCGGGCGTTTTTGCCATCCAGTGGGCTCCGGCGCTAATCGCGGTTTTCTTATTCCTGGCCAGTTCGGGATTTCTTGTTTTCCTGGCGCTGCGTCCGGTGGTCGAGGTCCGCGAGAGCTACCTGGTGATCGGCAAGCGCGCGATACCGTGGAACACCATCCGGCGCGTGGATCACACCGGTTGGTTTTCGCCGCTCGTCGTGAGGCTGACACTCGAGGATGCAAGCCGCGTTGTTTTGATTTACCCCGGCGATCTCGATTCCACGCGTGGTCTGCTCCGGCAATTGCGCCGCCGTTCGAATGAGGCGCTCATCGATGGCCGGCCCTATCGGGAGTTCTGGCACGGGACTTTGCCGGCGGAGCCCGAACAAAGCATCCTCCCTTCTCC
>JBDKSR010000372.1:0-33707 GCA_039680545.1 Bryobacteraceae bacterium
CGCGTTGATCGTATCGACACCCGACCATTGGCACGCCCTGCCCACCATTTACGGATTCGAGGCCGGCAAAGACGTCTACGTGCAGAAGCCGCTGGCTACCACGATCGGCGAAGGCCGGGCCATGATCGAAGCCGCAAAGCGTTACACGCGCGTGGCGCAGATGGGTACCCAATGGCGCTTCGGGCCTCACTATCGTGATGCCGTCGAGTTTGTGCAGTCAGGGCGCTTGGGCAAGATTCGCCAGGTGCGCGCGTGGGCCTATCTCGACTGGGTGGGCGGCATCGGCAATCCTCCCGACAGTGCGCCACCGGAGGGCGTCGATTACAACATGTGGCTCGGCCCGGCCCCACAGCGGCCGTTCAATAAGAATCGCTATCACTTCAACTGGCGATGGTTTTGGGACTATGCCAACGGTCTGATGAGCGATTGGGGTGTGCATCTGATTAACATCGGCATGTGGGCAATGGGTTACGTTCCGCCCAAGACCATCACAAGCACCGGCGGCAAGATGGTCGTGGACGACAACACGGAGACGCCCGACACGCAGATGGCTGTCTACGAGTTCCCCACTTACACGTTCGTTTGGGAGCACCAGATGCTGGGCGGCGTGGGCATCGGCGGACGCCCGCATGGGTTGAGTTTCAGCGGAGCCGAAGGCACGCTCATCGTCGATGCCGATGGGTTCGAAGTCATTCCGGAGCCCAAGAAGAAGAGCCTGGTCCCTTACAAACGCATGCGTGACCCGAACGACAGGGGTGCCGAAGGGCGTCCGGCGTTGGTCAGGAACTTCCTCGATTGCATGCGTTCGCGCCAGCAGCCCGGAGAGAATCTCGAGGTCGGACATTTCGTGAGCACTGTCGCGCACTTGGGCAACGTTGCGCTGCGAACAGGTGCGAAAGTCGTCTGGGATGCGGAGAAGGAACGGGCCACAGGCTTGCCTGAAGCCGATGCCTTCATCCACCGCAAGTACCGCGAGCCCTGGAAGCTGCCTGCCGCAAAAGCATGAATCGGCTGACGAGACGTTCGTTTCTGGCAGGTACGGCCGCCTTGCAGCTTCGCGCGGGGACCGTGGCCGGGCGACTAGGCATCGCCTGCCCACTTAGCACCAACGAAACGGCTGCGCGCGATGTCTTGCGAATCGTCCGGGAAGCCGGCTTCACTCGCGTGCAAATGCAGTTTTCCTGGGAAAGCGCCGGCGATGCGTTTCTGCGTGCGTTGCCCCACTGGCTCACGGATGAAGGCATTTCAGGTGAAGTAGTCGGGGCGTACGTGAACTGTGTTTCACCGGCGAACGTGTTGATGGGGTGCCGTCGCGAGGACTTCATACGCGCCATTGATTTTGCGGGTTACATCGGTGCACGTAGGATTGTGGCCTGGACGGGTGGTTACGGCAAGGGCCTCATGACACCGGACCCGCGAAACTTCACTCGTGAAGCGGAAGACGCCATCTGCCGATTCCTCGATCCGTATCACAAACGCATCGAGGATGCCCGCTTGCAGCTTGCGCTCGAAACTTACATCACATTGACGTGCCCGGACGCCATTTCGCTGGCCCGTGTCCTGACGCGCCTGCCAAAGAAGACTGTCGGTGCCGTGGTCGATCCACCCAATCTCACGCCCATCGCACGCTACGAACAACGCGACGTGGTGCTGAAGGAAATGTTCGAGGCTCTCAGTAACCGTATCGCGCTGGTGCACTTCAAGGACTTCCTGCTGGCCCCCAGCGGGACTTCGTATCAGCTCCCTGGCCCTCTGAAAGGCGCCACAAACTATCGTCTCTTCGCTGAACTGGTTGCCAAGCTTCCAGCCGATACGCCGCTCATCGCCGAGCATCTCAAACCATCGGAATTCGCCTCGGCTCGCAAGGAATTGTTGACAGTGCTCGGACCTGTCGGGCTGGGCTAGGCGCCCCTCTCTTGCCGTTCTGACGCCGGTCAACCCAACAGGATCACGCCGGCAGCGATGCTGAGGACCGTCAGTGGAGCTCCTACCTTGAAGTACTCCCAAAAACTGATGTGGACATCGTGCCGTGCCCTCTGGACGACAATGAGGTTCGCAACCGAGCCGAGGATTGTCAGATTACCGGCGAGCGTTGTGGACATCGCCAGCGTCAACCAGGACTGTACCGGATTGCTCATGTGGGCCATGAACGGCTTAAAGACCAATACTGCCGGTACATTGCTGACAATATTCGAAAGCAAAGCGGCGAACGTGCTCAGAACAGAGATCCTCTCCAGGTGGAATTGCTGCGTCATGCGAAAGAGGTTCTCGGGCAGGGAGGTTTTCTCAACCCCGGCGACCACGATGAAAAGCCCGACGAAGAGGACCAGAAGCGACCAGTCAATTTCTCGATAGATCCTCTCCGGCTTGACTCGCCGTGTCACCAGCAACAGCGCTCCCGCGATGAGCGCTACCTTCGGAACCGGCCACCCGGCGAAAAAGAACACAATCATCCCGGCCGATGCTGTCAGCGACTTCCACATCAACACCCGGTTGATTCGCACGGGACGCCGATCGACTGTGACCTTCTCCTGGAACCGGAAGTCCCGATGGTAGACGATGGCGATGACGGCCACGGTCAGCAGGAGGCCCACGGCCGCCACCGGTGAGAGAGCCGCGACGAACGTCCGGTAGTGGATTCCCGAGAAACTGCCGATCATCATGTTCTGCGGGTTGCCAGTGATAGTAGCGACACTCCCGATATTCGCCGCCATCGCGAGCGCCAGCAGGTATGGTACGGCATTCCGGCGAAGCTGGCGCGTGATTTCCAGCACCAGGGGCGTGAGCACAAGGCACATCGTATCGTTGACGAAGAAGGCAGAGAAAAAGCCCGCCACGAAAACGATCGCTGCCAGCAGTACGACGGGCCTGTGCGCATGTTCCACTACCCACTCGGCCACAGCGCCGAAAAAGCCTGACAACCGCAGGTTGGCCACCACGATCATCACGCCAAACAGCAGGATAATCGTGTCGAAGTTCACCGCTGCGTAGGCTTCGCTGAGGTCCAGAACACCCGCGGCAATCATGAGGCTGGCGCCAATGATGCACGCGCCCGTCCTGTCGACGCGGAACCCAGGCAGCCGACCGATCGCCAGGACCAGGTAGACACCAAGAAAGATGAGAATCGCCGCCAACAGACCAGCTTACGCCACGGTGCGGCGAATCCGCCGCAAGCCCAGGGGACGTGCGGGGTTTGTTTTACAATAACGGCGGTATTTCCGCGCACGGTAACGATATGTCCGACGAATCTTTCATGCTTGAGGCGCTGGAACTGGCGCGCGAAGCCGAACGCGAAGGCGAGGTCCCCGTGGGAGCGGTTGTCGTCGCTGGAGGCTTGATCGTGGGGCGCGGCCGGAATTCCCCAATCGCAAAGGTTGATCCCACTGCCCATGCCGAGATGATGGCGCTTCGGGAAGCAGCCACCGCCATATCGAATTACCGGCTGGAAGACGCGGAGATGTACGTAACCCTCGAACCGTGCGTGATGTGCGCAGGTGCACTCGTCGCCGCGCGTATCCGCCGGCTTGTGTTTGCAACGCGCGACCTGCGGTTCGGTGGCGTTCGCAGCAAGTTCAGGATTGCCGACTCCGAGCTTTTGAATCATCGTGTCGAAATTTGCGAGGGGGTTTTGGCAGCCGAGTGCGCGGAATTGCTACGACGGTTTTTTGAAGGGAAGAGGTGACCGCTGGGGGTGCAGCCGGAGTCTGCATATTGCCTCTTCACAACTAAGGCAGACATCCGGCCGCTGTACATTCAGTGTTGGGGATTAGGGTGGGATATCAAGCAGTTTTTCGTAATGGTGGACTAAAAACCGGCCGCGATCCACTGATCGGTGCGCTCGTTTCCGAGCGGCCAGGTGCCTTGCGCGCGGGGCCGTTCAACATGCTTCCGTGAAAGTATTCCTGTAATGGGTACAGCGAATAGGGTGTCAGTTCGCGATACGCTCGACCGAGTATTTGTTCAATCCTGTAAACCGCGTGGAAGAAGTTCCCGCGATCCATCTTGAGCTTGCGGCAGCACAGCTTCCAGTCGGCGCCCAATAAGAAATGAAACTTGAAGAGGGTGTGCTCAGCGTCCGAAAGAGCGCGCCGGCTTACCAGGCAGAAATCCGCCACGTACTCCTCGTCCTTCCGGCCCCATGACCATCTCCCTTCTCGGCCCGAGATGATTTCCAGAGAGACTCGGCTCATGTGCTTTTCTTTCGTCACGCAGCGGCGAAACCGCCCGTAGCAGGCTCTGAATATCGCTCGCAGAACACAATTGCACGGAGTCAATTTGTCCCCGTGGCCGTATCGGAGTCCCAGTCCATGGCATTGAGTGCATGAGTGCTTCGCCAACGCTATCGTTTCAGATCGAGTCCATTCCATAAAGATCACTTAAGGGAAGCGGCCCCCGAGGCCACCTCCCTGCTCCAGAGAAAAGACTAGGGCAGATCTGGAAAAACTCAACATTAATTCTTCTTAATTTTACCCGTCGGCGACGTGTCTGAATCGAGCAAAAATTAAGTGGCTTGTTATCAATCTATTACGTCTAGGGGAAACGGGGGTATTGTACCTAGAACTACTAGAACTATGTGATAGTATTTACTAGGAAATACTACCTATTTCAATTAGAAATATAGTACGAATTGCGCAATGAACTTCGAGGACCTGCAGGAACGCTTGGTTGTCGCGCTGAAGCTCCGCCTCCAGAACGGAGACCTGACCGAGCGCAGACTTGCACACCTCACCGGAATCTCACAACCTCATGTACATAATGTGCTCAAAGGCGCGAGAATTCTCTCTCCCGTTGCAGCAGATCGCATTCTTCGCTACCTCCGCATGTCACTTCTCGACCTCGCAACCTCGCCTGAGATCCGTCAAACCGTTTGTAAGACTTGTTCCGAGCAAGGCAGTTACCGTGAGGTTCCTATCCTGGAAGGTTGGCTCGGTCCAGGACTTCCTCTTCCCACGGCTCCCAGCCCGGCACAACGCTATCCCTTCCCGTCTCCGCAACTTCTCCCGTTGACGGACCCCACTGTGGCGCGCCTGGCTCTGGATCTACGCATGGCAGGGGTCATCAAAGAGAACGACTTGGCTCTGCTTGACCGATCCCCGCACAGCCGATTGTTGCCCCACGAAGACAGTCTCTATGTGGTCAGCCGGCACGGTGAAGGGCTGATTCGCAGGCTGCGGATGAATGCCGGACTCCTTTACGTCGGAACGGAGCCTGACGGAAGCGGCAGGCGCATCTGGAGAGAACTCACCCTGGACGGGCACATCCTTGACGTCGTTAAAGCCAGAGTCGTTTGGATCGGGCGTTTCTTTGGATGCCTGTAGGCGGTTCCTCCTGCAGGACTTGAGGGCGGGCTACTTTTGAGCATTCTGTTCGCGGATCACTTCTTCATAGACCTGCAATACTTGACGTGCCGTTGATTGCCAACTGAATCGTTTCGCCTGTTCGTGACCCCGGCTGATCAACTTCGCTCGAAGTGTCTCATCCATAAGTACATCGTGAATCCCTCGTGCGATGTCGAACACGTTCTCGGGGTTCACCAGCAGGGCAGCATCGCCGACCACCTCAGGCAGTGAACTACGATTCGATGCCACCACAGGCGTTCCCGAGGCCATTGCTTCCAATGGCGGCAGGCCGAAACCCTCATACATGGAGGGGAATACGAAGGCCGAGGCAGCTTCGTAGAAGACGCGCAGCGTATCGATCGGCACAAATCCCAGGAACCGCACCACGTCCTCGACTCGCGTGTGAAAAACCGCACGCCGAACGGCCGGATACTTGCTGATTTCGTCCCCGATGATGATCAGTCTGAGGTCCTTGTAGACCGGGTGGGACTCGAACTTTCCGCGGGCGACGGCAAACGCCTCGACAAGCCGGGGCACATTCTTCTGAGGTCGAATAGAACCCGTGTAAAGCAGGAACGGATAGTCGATCTGATACCGCTCCAGGATTCGTTGCGCCTCGGAAGTCGAGCCATTTGTGCGCGGCTCCAAAAAACGCGGGTCCGGTGCGTTGTAAATGCGGCGAACGCGTTCGGACGGGACTCCGAACAGGTCCTCGATATCCTGCCGCGTAGTGTCGGACACTGCGATAATCCTGACGGCACGCTCAAGTCCCCGGCGGAACTGATACAGACGGAATTTGCCCCACAGCCCGGGTTCCGGGCTGTACATCAAGCTGCTCATGTCGTGGACTGTAACCACGTAAGGACGCGGCATGGTCAGCGCGACCGCGCTCAGAGGGACGTGATAGAGGTCGGCGCCAAAGCGCCTCGCAAAGAGCGGAAATGCGACCTGATCGGCCGCCGCCGTGTCGGATCGCTCGTACTGGACAACCCGGAAATTCCCGGGAAGGCCGGTAAACTCCTGCGTGCCCTCACGGCTGGCGACAAGCACAAACTCATTGCACTGGTCCGTAGAGGCAAGTGCCCGGACCAAATTTCGAATATAAGTGCCAATTCCGAAATCCCGGACGTGCCGGGTGTCAATCAGAATTCTGGATGGCATTCACTTCGTTGTAACAACGCTGGATTTCCACCGGTAGAGCGGAAAACGCTCGGTCAGATCGGCGACACGGCGCCCGACTCCGGCTATTGCATCTTCGGAACTCATGTTTGCGAGCACGTCGGCGATCATAGTCGCGACCTCGCGCATCTCGGCCTCGCGGAAACCGCGCGTCGTGACGGCAGGGCTACCCAGCCTGATCCCGCTTGGGTTCATCGGCGGGTTGACGTCGAACGGAATCGCATTCTTGTTCACGGTGATGTGCGCTTTATCGAGCGCCGTTTCGGCGTCGCGGCCGCGAATCCCCTTTGCGAAGACATCAACAAGGATCAAGTGAGTGTCGGTCCCGCCGGATACGATCCGGAAACCGGCCTTCGCAAGCTCCTCGCCGAGAACGCGAGCGTTCGTCTGTACCTGTCGCTGATAGCTCGCGAATTCGGGCGTCAACGCTTCCTTGAAACATACGGCCTTGGCGGCGACGACGTGCACCAACGGTCCGCCCTGCACGCCGGGGAAAACAGTCTTGTCAACGGCCTGTGCGAATTGCGCACGGCACAGAATGAGGCCGGCCCGCGGCCCGCGCAGCGTCTTGTGCGTGGTTGACGTGACGATGTCCGCGTAGTCGCACGGATTCGGATAGAGCCCGGCGGCCACAAGACCCGAGAAGTGGGCCATGTCGACCATAAATACTGCGCCCACGGAATCGGCAACTTCACGGAACCGTTTGAAATCGATGATGCGCGGATAGGCGCTGCCTCCGGCGACGATCAGCTTGGGCTTGTGCTCGTCAGCAAGGCGCGCCAATTCGTCGTAATCGATGACCTCGTCCTCGCGGCGCACGCCGTAGGGTACGACCTTGTACAACTTCCCGGAGAAATTAAGATGATGCCCGTGGGTAAGGTGGCCGCCGTGCGCCAGATTCATGCCAAGAATGGTGTCTCCCGGCTGGAGTACAGACGCATAAGCGGCCTCATTCGCTTGCGAACCCGAATGCGGTTGCACGTTTGCGTGATCTGCGTGGAAGAGCTGTTTGGCTCGCTCCCGCGCCAGGTTCTCGACCACGTCGACGTACTGGCAACCGCCGTAATACCGTTTGCCAGGATAGCCCTCGGCGTACTTGTTCGTAAACACGCTTGCCGTGGCTTCGAACACCGCTTCGGATGTGAAGTTCTCGCTTGCAATCAGCTCGAGCCCGGAGTGCTGGCGCTCCAGTTCATTCTCGATCGCCGCAGCGACCTCGGGATCGACTTCGGCCAACGGCCGCGACATCTTCTTTTCTAGTTCCGTCATACTTTGGTGTCCCGTCATGCGTCTTTGCGGACGCTCTCCTCTTCGATCCGGGCAATCTTCGCTACGCGGCGCTCGTGGCGCCCTCCCTCGAAAGGCGTGGCGAGGAAACTGTCCACCAACGCATCTGCTTCGGCAGTCGTTGTCAGCTTCGCTCCTAATGCAAGGATATTGGCGTTGTTGTGGGCACGTGTGAGCTGGACCTGCTCCACCAATGTGCACGGGGCGGCCCGGACGCCACGCACTTTATTCGCGGCAATCGCCATCCCGATTCCCGTGTAGCAGACCAGGATTCCGCGGTCGGCCTTTCCGGAGCTGACATCATGCGCAACCGGAGCGGCATAGTCAGGATAGTCAGTGGAATCTTTGCTATTCGTGCCGTAATCGACAACCTGATGGCCGTCACGGATTAGCTTTTCGCGAACGTACTCCTTTAGCAGGAAGCCCGCGTGGTCGGCGCCGATTGCGATTTTCATGGGGGATCAGCCTTATTTTAGCATGCTAGAATGAGAGCTTCGCGCTTGGTCCCCATCGGGTAAGTTCATGTATTGGAGCAAATTATTCATCCCCACTCTGCGGGAAAACCCCGCGGAAGCCGAGTTCCCCAGCCACCAGTTGTTGCTACGCGGGGGCTACATCCGCCAATTGTCGGCCGGCATCTATAGCTATCTCTTTCTCGCGCAGCGTTCTCTTCTGAAGATCATCGGGATTGTTCGTGAAGAGATGGACGCCATCGGCGCGCAGGAGATGCTGCTGCCCGCGCTGCACCCCGCAGAGGTATGGCAGGAGTCGGGGCGTTGGGATGTGATGGGCGACAACATGTTCCGGCTCAAGGACCGCTTCCAGCGCGACCTGTGCCTGGGCATGACGCACGAGGAGATCATGACAGTCCTCGCGCGCGGCGAGCTGCGCAGCTATAAACAACTGCCCCAGATCTGGTACCAGATTCAGACTAAGTTTCGTGACGAACCGCGCCCGAAATCCGGCCTGCTTCGCGTCCGGCAGTTCATCATGAAGGACGCGTACTCGTTTGACATGGACGCCGCCGGACTCGACGCGGCCTACCAGAAGCACTATCACGCTTACTGCCGCATCTTCAGCCGTTGCGGACTCGATTACCTCGTCGTTGAGGCGCACTCCGGTTCAATGGGGGGCAGCCAGTCGCAGGAGTTCATGGTCGCCGCGGAAGCGGGAGAAGATTGGGTCGCGATGTGCCCCGGCTGCAGGTTTGCGGCGAATTTAGAAAAGGCTGAGTCGATTCCGGCTCCGCCGGTTCTGGCCGACCCCGAGGGTGATCTGGAGCCCGAGAAGTTCCACACGCCCGGCAAGAAAACCATCGCTGAAATAGCGGAATTCACATCCTTACCTGAGACGTCGCAGATGAAGAGCCTCGTCATGATGGCTGAGGATAAGCCGGTGCTCGTTCTGGTGCGGGGCGATCATACCCTGAGTGAAACGAAACTCGCCGGCGTTCTGAAAGTGCAGGAAGTGCGGGCCGCTCATCCGGACGAAATTCGCGAAGCGTTCGGAGCCGATCCCGGGTCGCTCGGTCCGGTCGGTGTGAAGAATATGCGGATACTTGCCGATCTCGCGCTCAAGGGCCGCCGTAACATGATCGCGGGAGCGAACGAGAACGACTACCATCTCCGGCATGTTACGCCCGGCGAGGATTTCAAACCCGAATACTACGACTTGCGTCAAGCACAAGCCGGGGACACCTGTGTGAAGTGCGGCGCTACGCTCAATTTGAAAAAAACGGTCGAAATAGGCCACATCTTCAAGCTCGGTTATAAGTATTCTGATTCTATGGGCCTTCGGGTCCTCGGCCCGGCGGGCGATGAAGTTACTCCGATCATGGGCTCGTACGGCATTGGAATCGAGCGCATCCTGAGTGCCGCCATCGAGTTGTATCACGACAAAGATGGAATGGCGTTGCCGGCATCTATAGCGCCCTTCACGGTTGTCGTAACACCGGTCAATTACGCAGACGAGAATCAGAGAAAGGCGGCTGAGAAGATTTACTCGGCTTGCCGTTCCAAAGGCTTAGATGCGCTGCTGGACGACCGGGACGAACGGCCCGGCGTGAAGTTCAAAGATGCGGATCTGGTTGGCATCCCTTACCGGGTGACCATCGGAAAGAAGCTGGCCCAGGGATTTGTTGAGATCGTTGAGCGGCGCAGCCGGAAGTCGACGGACGTGGCTCTGGATGAAGCGGCTGATTTCGTAGCCGGGAAAGTAAAAGCCACACTAGAAAATGACGGTAGATTGGAAGCAAATCCGGGCGCAGTTTCCCGCGCTCGCGAATTGGACGTATCTTAATTCCGCAACCTTCGGGCAGATCCCCCTTAGATCCATCGAGGCTGTTTCGCAACATTTTGCGCGCCGGAACGAGCTTGGTTGTTCCGATTTTGGAAGTTGGTTTGAT
This sequence comes from Bryobacteraceae bacterium, assembly GCA_039680545.1. Lineage (GTDB taxonomy): Bacteria > Acidobacteriota > Terriglobia > Bryobacterales > Bryobacteraceae > JAEHDI01. Next base: position 10,210 of record JBDKSR010000372.1, read on the forward strand.
GACGCGGACCGCGTGCGTGCGTTGGCGGCCCGCTTAGTACACTGCCAGGCCAGTGACATAGCTTTTGCCCCCACCTCTTCCCACGCTATATCGCTCTTGCTCTCGGGCCTTTCCTGGAAGCCGGGGGACCGGGTCGTAACGTTCGCCGAAGAGTATCCGAACAACACTTACGGTCCGGCGCTTCTTCGGCGTCACGGTGTGGAGATGGTGGAAACAACGTGGCCGGAGTTCTATGATGCGGTGAACGAGAGGACCAGGTTGGTTATCACCAGCCAGGTCAACTACAGCACCGGTTTCCGCCCGCCTCTCGCCGAGATTTCGCGATTCTTGCGCGGCAAGAACACTCTTCTTTACGTGGACGGCACGCAGTGCGTCGGCGCAATCCCGATCGACGTAACCGATGTGCATGTTGACATGCTGGCAGTCCACGCCTACAAATGGATGCTTTCGCCCAATGGCGCAACTTTCATGTATGTCTCGCCCCGCCTGCGCGAATGCCTTGAGCCGAACATCATCGGCTGGCGAAGCCATCGCGAGTGGCGGCAAATAGACAACCTGTGCAACGGGGAAATGGTCCTTTCGAGTGACGCCGAACGTTACGAGGGCGGGATGCTGGTATTCGCCGTCCTTTATGGGTTGGGCGCTTCCATTGAGATGTTTCTCGAGATTGGGCAGGACGTGATCGCGAATCGGGTCCGTGACCTTACCGAAAAGACGCGCGCCGCTCTCCGGAGCTTGGGCGCGCGGTTGCCGTTCGATGAGGCGCCCGAGCTCTACGACTCGCCCATCATTTCCGCGCGGTTTGAAGATGTGGACGCTTCGAAACTGGCTCTACAACTCCGCGAACGCAAGGTGCTAGTCTCGGCGCGCCACGGCAGCCTGCGTGTTTCACCGCACTTCTATAACGACGAGAGCGACATTGACCGCCTTGTGACGGAACTGAAGCCTCTGCTAAAGGGCTGAACAGGTCGGGTATAGTGTCGAGGCCGTAGTTCGAGATTACGCAGTCTTCAGAACGCCGCGATTGATCGCCAGCCAGATCAGATACCCGGCTATCGGGCAGATCGCCGCAAGAAGGAACAAGGTATCGTACTGCCGCAGGTCGAAGAGTCGGCCGAAGATCGGCATCACGCAGGCCACAGCCGCGGACCAGCTACCCGCCCCCAAACCGGCGATCAGCCCGGAGTGAGCCGGTGAGTATGTCCTGACTGCGTACGCGACCGTCAGTATCAGGAATCCCCCGGCGACAAACATCGCCAGGAACAACAGAAACATCACGGCCCAGAGCGACGACACGTAGGGTACGAAGGCCAGGGGCGTACCGAGGACGGTGACAACCGTGAGCAGCCAAAAGACAGGCTTGATCGACGACTTATTTTTGTCCGTGGAACGGTCTATGAGCCAGCCCCAGAAGAAGTAGCCGATCTCCCAACCCAGTGGTGGAATCCACAGGACGGCCCCAATCTGCGCCTGTGATAAGCCCAATGCACCCTTCAGGTAAAGGGCTGCCACATAGATCACGAAGGCGATCGGCAGGGCACCAAGCGCGTAAGCGAGCATGAAGCTCCACACTCGAGGATCCGTGAAACGGGGTGCATCAAGGGCGCCTTCCTCGCTGCTGAAGTCGCTGGTGTGCTTGATTTCCGGGCGGCGGCTGATGCAAAGCCAGAGGATAAGCCACAGGCCGCCAATGAGTCCTGTGAATATGAAAGCTGCGCGCCATCCCCACGTCAGGGCGATCGGGGTCACGATGATCGGGGTGATCACCGCCCCAAGCGACCCGCCGCTATAAGCGACCGCGACACCGCGTGAACGTTTCGAAGGGGGAAGCGTTTGCACTACCGTTCGCAGGCCACCTGGGAATGTTGCTCCCTCGCCGAAGCCAAGGCAGGCCCGTGCCGCTGCAAAACCCAGGAACCCCACTGCAAATGCGTGAGAGATCGAGGCCAGGCTCCAGAAAATGACGGCGATCATCATCCCGAAACGAAGTCCAAAACGATCCAGCCAGCGTCCCCATACCGGGTTGCCGATCATATAGGCGATCGAAAAGGCCGAGATGACGAACCCGAACTGCTCGGCCGTTAGCTTGGTTTCTTCCAGGATTGTTGGCGCAAGAAGCGCGAGGGTATTGCGGTCGATGTAGCTGATCAGTGAGACCAGCAGCATCGTCGCCGTTGGGGCCCAAAGAGATAGACGTCGCACGGGAAACCGTCTATCATAACAGGCACCGCACGAAGGTTGGGTAACGAGGGTACCGCGAAAGCCGTCGTGATTGGCAGGGGCAACTAAAGTACTAGGACGTCCCACTGGTACTCCACCTGCCCCAAATAGGTCCAAATTGGCCTCTCAGTGCTTGATTCAACGAGTTTTAGGCTGTACGCTCAAGACTGGCTCCCATAGCGGTCGGAGTGCAGGAGGACGGGAACCGGATGAAGAACGAAATGAAAGTCTGTTTGCTGGCGGCTCTGATAGTGGTCTCACTCGGTGCCTGGACTCCCGCATCTGCGGGTCTGCTGTGGGACTACCAGATCGACATCGCTGGGCAGGGGTTGGCTCACGACGATCTTCTTAGTTTTCAGGAGACTGGCACCGCCTCCGGTTGTGTGACTTGGAGCGGCACCGGGGACTCCTATGGAGCGCCTTGTCCAGGCCAGGAGACCGGCGACGGGTTGACGTGGAACGATCAGCAGGCAGGCAAATCGAGGACGTATTCGCTCTCGGAACTGGTTGCGGGTGGAATCACATCGGCGGAAGAGATAGGGATCGTCTTCAACCCTGCGGAACCCGGCGGTGACACGATTACGCTGGTTTACCTGGCGTTGACGTTCTACAATACCGACGGTACGGTGAGCGAAACCTTCATTTGGGAATCCGGTCCTGCCTCTTATTGCTGTGACAATACTGGAACCGGCGGCGCCGGACAGTTGTTCCGCCTGGATGCGGAAACCGCAGCGATCGTAAACGCAATGTGGTTCTCGGGGAGTAGTTGGGAATCCAACAGGATTGGGGTATCCGCGGTTATAACGGACTCTGCTGGAGCTATGGATCGCTTCTACCTGACTGAGGCTATCGGAGCTGCACCTGTGCCCGAGCCTGCTTCGTTTGTCACTCTGGGCTCTGGACTCCTTGGTTTGGCGTTTTTGCTTCGGCGGTACAGAAAGAGAAGCTAGCGCTTCTCCTCAGGACTTCGAAATCGAATGAAGGGCGTCGCTTGGCGGCGCCCTTTCGTTATTCTTGGGCGCGTGGATCAGCCAAGCAGGCCGCCATGGCCGAGGCCGGCCACTTCCCACCCCGAAATCCTGTAGCGCGCGAGAAGCGGCGGCAATAATAGATCCACGACATTCTGCTTCGCGGAACGGAAGCAACCGGGCGCGGAGACCACTGGAATATCGTCCTTGTAAGCCAACAGAAGCAGATTGCCGGGTTCAACCGGAGCAAGGAATCGCTCAATCTGGCAGCCGGTCTTCAAAAGTGCTTTGCCTACAGTATCTTCTGGCCCAGCCGGCGCTGTTGTTGATGCAACCAGGACGACGCTGGGCCGAAGGCTCACCAGGTTCTCCAGGGCGGCTGCGACAGAACCCTCCTCCTCGACGGATGAGAGGGCATACTGCGGAATCGCTCCAAAACGCTCGAGACGCTGCCGCATGACGCTCTCGAACAACTGCCTTGCCCGTTCGCCGCTCGATGGATCCGTGTAAAGAACCGCCACGGGCGGATTGCGGACCGGACGCGCCTGCAGGATCGGCCCACGCTCTTTCAGGATTGAGACGATTGCTTCAAGCTCGGTCTTCGCCACGGCGAACGGAGAACTCTTCACCGAGGCGATGCGCTGATCGGCTCTCGAAAACGTGAAATTGGGCGCAGTCGCGATGACCGCCGCCGATGTGCAGTTGATCTGCCGCAACAGTTCCTCGTCGACCAGCACACAGCAGTCTTCCGTTGCCACCAGGTTTGCCCGCCCGCCCGCCGCGAGACGAATTTCCAAAGCCCCGCAGCCGACTTCTGAGGCGACGGCAAGTACGGCATCATCTTCGCCGACTTCACCCTCTTCCAGTTGAGTCACCCAGACGCTCTCCATCCCCTCGGTCTCCAACAGTTGCACGTCCTCTTCGCTGATGACGTGCCCCTTCGCCAGTAGCTTCTTCCCACCCTGCCGAAAGATCGTACAACAGAGGACTCGACCGGTCGACTCCTTCACGGAGACTGTCTTAGCTTTCATTTTCCTGTTGAGAAGTATGGAGTTATGTGTTGCGTCTTGAATGGATTATACGCACGTATAGTTCCGTTGAAATGGGGTCTTTCTCAGTAATGACATGAGTCTTTTGAGGGGTGCCGACAGGCCAGTTTAGGGGTGACGACTACAGCGCGGCCAATGGCCAATCTGTAATCTATAAAGCAACAACTCTATTTTCTTAATGTTGGGAGCGGAGTTGCTTCGGCGTCATCTTCAGAGACGACCCCGCATTCGGGGGTAGAGGCAAGAATCTTCTTCATTGCGATTTCATCGCAGCTTTGGAACTTCGGGCACCGGAGACAGTCCTTCCAGACCTTTGCGGGAAGCTCGTTGCGGTCAACTTCAAGAAAACCGAGCTTCTCGAAGAAGCCCGGCACGTAAGTGAATGCGAAGACGAAGGACAATCCCTGATCGAGAGCCTCCGCTTCGAGTGCCTCAACGATCTGGCGGCCGACACCGAGCCCTTTTACCGCAGGTTCAACAGCCAGCGAACGCACCTCGGCGGCGGTGGGGCCATAGAAATGCAGTGCGCCGCAGCCTGCGAGCCGTCCACCGGACTCCGCGACAGTGAAGTCTCGAATGCTTTCGGACAACTCGAACTCGGTGCGAGGGAGCATCGCCCCCTGAGAAGCATAGCCGTTGATGAGCTGAAGCAGGGGAACAAGATCGCTCATGCGCGCCTTGCGGACGAGCAATGCGAATTCACCGGCACCGGATGGATGGCTCATAGCGGCAGATGAAACATCGTTCATGACTTCGTTCTCTTCCGCTCTAGTGTTCGATTCGCGTCCCAACCAACTCGCCGTTAACCAACCGCTGAAGGATATTCTCAGCGCTGCCTGGGGCAATTACCACTCGTGGAACACCTTGCCGGAGGGCTTCGGTGGCCGCGTTCAGCTTTGCCTGCATCCCTCCCGTCGCGTGGCCGTCCTGAATAAGCTGTTGACAGCCTGCGGCGGTCAACACGGGAATCACGTTCCGCTCGGGGCCGAGAACCCCGTCCACATCGGTCAGAAATACGAGCATTTCGGCGTGAAATCCTGCCGCGCAAGCAACCGCCATCTGGTCGGCGTTGACGTTATATATGTGCCCCTGGCGATCACCCGCGACGCAGGCCACGACGGGCAGATAGCCAGCCCCCGAGAGCACTTCGAGAAGGCGGGCATTGGAGCGAACCGGCTTTCCGACTGCTCCCAACTCTTCGTTGAGCCGTTCCGCCTCTACCAGCGCCGCATCGATGCCCGAGAGACCGACAGCGTTGACTCCGGCCGCGACGAGGGAGGCGACCAACTGCTTATTGACGCTGCCCGCGAACACCTTCAGCACGGCGTCGATCGTTTCGGGCGTGGTGACACGCAGCCCGCCTACAAAACGGCTTTCGACTCCCAGTTCCTTCAGGAAGCGGGTCATTTGCTTGCCGCCACCGTGCACCACCGTCATCTGGTGGCCCGCGCCGGAGACGGACGCTAACTCCCGGGCGACACGCGACCGGGATTCCACCGCGTCGAGTAGCGTTCCGCCGACCTTTGCCAGCAGTTTCAAAGCAGTCCCTCCGTCTCCGGATAGCCGAGCAAGAGATTCATGTTCTGCACAGCTTGGCCGGCGGCTCCCTTGACCAGATTATCGATGGCGCTGACGATAACAAGTCGCCCGGTTGCCTGATCCACGTGGAAACCGATGTCGCAGAAGTTTGTGTGCTGCACTGCCTTCAGATCCGGAACGTGCCCGGAGTCGTACAGCCGGACGAACGGCTCGTTCGAATAACGCTTCGCATAGGCCGCCGTGACGCTATGCTCGTCGCACCCTGGCGCGAGGCGGCAGTAAATCGTCTCGAGAATTCCTCTATGGACGGGAAGCAGATGGGCCGTGAAACTGAACTCCGACTCGTCGAGCCCGGATGTCAGCAGCACTTCGGGCACGTGACGGTGTGTCAGGATCGAGTAGGCGGAAAAGTTCTCGACAACCTCGCAAAAGCTCGTCTTGAGACTCGGCTTACGGCCAGCGCCGCTGGTCCCTGACTTCGCGTCGCAGACAATGCCGGCCTTGCGGTCAATGACCCCAGCCTCAACCAGCGGGCGAATGGCAAGGTTGGCCGCCGTCGGATAGCAGCCGGGATTTGAAACAAGCCTCGCCCCCGGCACTTTCTCGCGGAAGAACTCAGGCAACCCATAGGCGGCCTCGGCAAGCAGGGCCGGTTGCGTATGGTCCGCCTTGTACCAATGAGCATAGTTCTCAACAGTCTGCAGGCGGAATGCTCCGCTCAGGTCGATGACCTTGGCGCCGGCTTCGATCATCGCCGGGGCCATTTCCATGGACACTTCAGGCGGAGTCGCCAGAAATACGACGCCGATGCCCTCGCTCCGTACGGCGTCTGCGGTGCACTGAATCCTCGGAGGTCCCTCGTGCCCTTTCGGCAGGCGGCGCTCTTCGCTATCGGAACGATGGGACAGCAGCCACGGATTCGCGCCCGGATGCCGCTGCAGAATCCGGACCAGTTCCTGGCCGCTATAGCCGCGAAATCCGGCGATGCCGGCGCGGACAGGCTTTGAGTAATTATTCATCGATATGAATAAACATACCACACCGCCGGGAGGGGGCAAAATGGCGGGTTCAGCGTTGCTCGGCGACCGAACGGTCGGCAAGTTCGCCGATCAAAGGCAGCTTGTAGACGACGTCCTGGCTGGTCTTGACGAGCATGAAGATCCAGGCGAAGAATATGACCGCCTTCAGGACGCCGCCGAGGAAGACCCCAGGGAACACGCCGAATCCATTCATTAGATGGGATGGGGCATGGAAAGCCGGTCCGATCACCCAGTCCACCAGCAGCCAGGCGACAAACAGGTAAATGCCTTGGAAAGCGTGAAAACGCACGTCCCGATTGCTCCTGAATCGGTGGGATGCCAGCACCACAATAGCGGCTATCCACCCGGCTACAGGGACATAGCAGAGGATTGAGGCTGTCCTGGGGCTAATCTCGGAAACCGTGGGCTTGGCCTTGGAAGCACCCGGCTGGCCGGCGCCGCAAGAGCCGCAGTACACGTCGGTGTTACGTGTGGCGCATCCGCATTGGCAGCAGTAGGGCATTTCTCAGTTCCCAATAGATTCTACGTTATGGGGACACCGGTTGTTCCTGCAAGTTTTTCTGGCCGGTACCTGGGTCCGGCGGGCGTGCTAGACTTGTAGTTTCGGCCTTTCCCTGCCGATTTCCCGGGCCGGTTCGCGCAAGCAACTGATGGGAAACACTCATCCCTTGGGGAGCGAGTGGTAGAGTGTGTGTCCGGCGCAAGGAGGAAGTTGAGTTGATCGAAAACAGACATCTGTTCACCTCTGAGTCGGTGACCGAAGGCCATCCTGATAAGATGGCGGATCAGATTTCGGACGCCGTCCTCGACGCGGTACTGGAGCAGGATCCAACGGGTCGCGTGGCTTGTGAAGTGCTTGTGACGACAGGGCTGTGCCTGGTGGCGGGCGAGATCACCACAACGGGATACGTGGATGTCCCGAAGCTGGCCCGGTCGGTTATCAAAGACATCGGCTATACGGACGCCGCGATTGGGTTCGACGGCGACACGTGCGGCGTCATCAACGCGATCCAGTCGCAGTCACCGGACATCGCCATGGGTGTGGATGTCGGCGGCGCAGGCGACCAGGGCCTGATGTTCGGGTATGCCTGCGACGAGACCCCGGAACTGATGCCCCTGCCGATCATGATGGCGCACAAGTTGGTGCAACAATTGAGCATCGTGCGGCGGCAAGGCGGCCTCGACTTCCTGCGGCCGGACGGCAAGTCCCAGGTCACCGTTGAGTACGTGAACGGAAAGCCGGCGCGGATCGACGCGGTCGTGGTTGCGACGCAGCATAGCGACGCGGTGGCGACCGAGGTCCTGCGGGCCGAGGTTAAGAAGCACATCATCGACCCGGTTCTGCCGGCGGCGATGGTTGATTCAAAGACGAAATACCACATCAATCCCACGGGCCGGTTCGTTATCGGCGGACCCCATGGAGATACGGGGCTGACCGGCCGAAAGATTATTGTGGATACGTACGGCGGCATGGGCCGGCACGGCGGCGGCTGCTTCTCGGGCAAGGATCCGACGAAGGTCGACCGCTCAGCCTGCTATATGGCGCGTTACGTCGCGAAGAACATCGTGGCGGCGGGTCTCGCGAAGCGCTGCGAAGTTCAGCTCGCTTACGCGATCGGCGTTGCGGAACCGGTTTCGGTCATGGTCAACACCTTCGGTACGGGCGTTATCGGCGAAGAGAAGCTTACCCAGCTTGCCCGGGCGTGCTTCCCGCTGACTCCGGCCGGCATGATCGAGCATCTGAGACTGCGCCGTCCGATCTATCGGAAGACGGCAGCCTTCGGCCACTTCGGCCGGACCGAAGATACATTCAGTTGGGAGGCTACCGACAAGGCGGCGGCGCTCCGCAGCGAAGCAGGCCTATAAGCCTCGTCTCGTCACTTGGGGCGATTCACACTCTCGAGCGAGGGGTACATGTCAACAAATACGCAAGCTAGCACGGGGTGCCACATCAAGGACTTGGCCCTCTCCGACATCGGAAAGCGCCGGACAGAATGGGCATTCCAGTTCATGCCGGTCCTCCAGACCATCCGCAAGCAGTTCATCAAGACGCAGCCTCTGGCAGGTATTCGCATCGCGGCCTGTTTGCATGTGACGACAGAGACGGCGAACCTGATGATCACGCTGCGGGATGGAGGCGCCGAGATCACCTTGTGCGCATCCAACCCGCTGTCCACGCAGGATGACGTCGCGGCGACCCTCGTTCGGGATTACAACATCCCGGTGTACGCCATCAAGGGCGAAAGCAACGAGGTTTACTATTCCCACATCGACGCCGCACTCGACCGCAAACCGCACATCACGATGGATGACGGCGCGGACCTGGTGACAATGCTGCACACGAAGCGGCAGGATCTGCTGGAAGGTGTGATCGGCGGCACGGAAGAGACGACGACCGGTGTGATCCGCCTTCGCGCCATGGCTAAAGAAGGCGTGATGCGGTATCCGATCGTCGCCGTCAACGACGCTTGTACCAAGCACCTTTTCGATAACCGGTACGGAACCGGCCAGAGCACGATCGACGGAATTGTTCGGGCGACCAACATCCTCCTGGCGGGGACAACCTTCGTCGTCGCGGGGTACGGCTGGTGCGGTCGCGGCCTCGCTATGCGTGCGCGCGGAATGGGCGCCAACGTGATCGTCTGCGAAGTGGATCCGATCAAGGCGATCGAAGCCCTGATGGACGGCTTCCGGGTCATGTCGATGCACGAAGCGGTTCTGATCGGTGATGTTTTCGTGACTGTTACCGGTAATAAGAGCGTACTTGCCCGGGAACACTTCGAAAAGCTGAAAAACGGTGCGATTTTAGCGAATTCGGGCCACTTTAATGTTGAAATCGACCTGGAGACGCTCGGCCGCATGGCCTCCACGCGCCGCCAGACGCGTGAGTTTGTCGAAGAATTCGCTTTTAGGGACGGTCGCCGCATCTATGTCCTCGGCGAGGGCCGCTTGATCAATCTGGCTGCAGCCGAAGGCCATCCCGCGTCGGTTATGGACATGAGCTTCGCCAACCAGGCGCTTTCAGTCGATTACGTGGTGCGCGAGCACAGCACGCTCGAGAAGCGAGTCTACTCGGTGCCCGAAGAGATCGACCGCGAAGTGGCCCGGATGAAACTCGATGCCATGGGGGTCAGTCTGGACCGGCTCACGCCGGAACAGGAGAAATATCTGGCGTCCTGGTCGGAAGGGACATAGTCCGGGAAGCACCCGGCCAACAATATTCCGGGTCGTCCGGTTTGCCGGGCGTGGGGCATTCCACGCCATGAAGGAAAATGGCTTCACAAGATAGTTGCAAGCAAACACTCGATATCACCATACCTGTAGCGGACGTTGAGGAGGAGACCGAACGCGTAACTGCGTCGCTCTCCCACCGCGTCCGCCTGCCGGGTTTCCGCCCTGGGAAGGTTCCCGCCGGCATGGTTCGCACGCGCTTCGCCTCCGACATTCGCGAGGAGGTGATCCGGAACCTTGTCCCGAAGCGCTTCCAGAAGGAAGTCGATGACAGGAACCTCCACGTCGTGGGAACCCCCGACATCACGGATGTGCATTTTCATTCCGGCGAGCCGCTGACTTTCAAGGCGCAGTTCGAGGTCGCACCCGAATTCGAACTTGGGGAGTACCGGGGACTCACGGTCGGGTACAAGGACCCTGAGGTTACCGAAGACGAAGTTGCCGCGCGGCTGGAGCAGTTGCGGGACCAGAAGGCGAGTTACGTCAATGTGGACCCGCGGCCGGTCGCGGATAAGGACTACGCAGTCGTTTCGCTCGAATCGCTCAGTGGGTTGGAGAAGCCCATCCACCAGGATGAGTTGATGCTCCAGATCGGCAGCGAGAACACGCTCGAAGGCTTCACGAAGAACCTCCTTGGGCTCACGCCCGGTGACGAGAAGGAATTCGACGTCGTTTACCCGGCCGATTACGGTGATCCGAAGCTCAGCGGCAAGACGGTCCAATTCCGGGCCAAGGTGAGCGGCATTCGCAGTAAGGAACTGCCCGAGCTGAACGACGATTTTGCCAAAGATCTCGGGGACTTCCTCACGCTCGAAGAATTGCGGGCGGAGATCAAGAAGTCCATGCTGCGAGAAAAGGAATTCGCCGCGCAGCAGGAAGCCAAGAACAAGCTGGTCGAACAACTCGTTGACTCGCATGAGTTCCCGGTTCCCGAAGCGTACATCGAGCGTCAGATCGAGTTGCACGTCGAACAGTACATCCGGGCGGTTATCGCGAGCGGAGGCGATCCAAGGTCGGTGAAGCTCGACTGGGACAAGGTCCGGGAAGCGCAACGCGATCGGGCTACGCGCGATGTGAAAGCATCGTTAGTTTTAGAACGGATTGCGGATCGGGAAGCGGTCGACGTCACCAATGATGAACTCGATCGCGAAGTGCAGCGGGTGGCCAAGCAGGAACGGGAACCGGTTGCAGCCGTGCGGCGCCGTTTAGAGGAACAGGGAGCGCTCCGCCGGATTGCGGCGCGGATCCGGACCGACAAAACGCTGGACTTTCTGTTCGAACAGGCAAGGAAGGTCGCCGAAGACTAGTACTCTTTAGTGGAGGGGTTGTCGCCGGCCGGACGGCTTAGGCATTGATCCGGTGCTCGCGAGTGGGCGATAATGGGGGTGGATTTTTCGTCATGCTGAAGGGTCAAGTCTATCCGGGTCTAGAGGACAGTCTGTGAAGCGAACCGGTTCAGATGACTCGTTGCGCTGCTCCTTCTGTCACAAGAGCCAGGACGTCGTCGGGAAGCTGATCTCCTCTCCAAGCGATTACCCCAGGGCCTACATCTGCGACGAGTGTATCGCGGTATGTAATTCGATCCTCGAAGACGATCCCAACGAGCAGAATCACGCGGCGCCCCACAAACTGCCTAAGCCACTGGAACTAAAGGAGTACTTGGATCAGTACGTGATTGGGCAGGACGCGACTAAGAAGCGGCTCGCCGTTGCGGTCTATAACCACTACAAGCGCGTTCAGATGAACAAGCACCGCAGTACGGACGTGGAGCTTGCAAAGTCCAATATCCTGCTGATCGGTCCGACCGGGACGGGCAAGACGCTGCTGGCCCAGACGCTGGCGCGCATTCTGGATGTGCCGTTCGCCATCGTGGACGCAACCACTCTGACCGAGGCCGGTTACGTCGGCGAGGACGTCGAAAACATCATCCTTCGCTTGCTGCAGAACGCTGACTGGGATGTGCAGCGCTGCCAGCAAGGCATCATCTACATCGACGAAATCGACAAGATCTGCCGCAAGGACGAGAACCCGTCGATCACTCGCGATGTGTCCGGCGAAGGTGTACAGCAGGCGTTGCTGAAGATCCTCGAGGGCACAGTGGCGAACGTGCCGCCGCAGGGTGGACGTAAACATCCGCACCAGGAGTTCACGCCGGTTGATACGTCGAACATCCTGTTCATGTGCGGCGGTGCTTTTGTGGGATTGGAGAAGGTGATCAGCAGGCGCGTCGGCCGGAAAGCCATGGGCTTCCTGACGGCGGACGATGCGGCGGATGGGGTTCGCCGGGGAGTTCCAAGGCGGGACACCAACCTTCTCCAGGAAGTTCAGCCGTTCGATTTAATCCGATTTGGCTTCATCCCAGAATTCGTAGGCCGTCTGCCGGTTGTATCCGTGTTGGAGGACCTCGACAAGGAAGCGCTCGTCCAAATTCTTACCAGGCCGAAGAACGCAATCGTGAGGCAGTACCAGCGCCTCTTCGATTTCGAAAATGTTAGACTGAAGTTTAGCGACGACGCGCTCGAGTCAATAGCTAGCCTTGCCCTGGAACGAAAAGTCGGGGCGAGGGGCCTGCGAATGATCCTCGAAGATCTGATGTTGGACCTGATGTACTATCTCCCTTCGTACAAGAAAGTCCGGGAATTCCTGGTGACGAAGGAGATGGTCATGACCCAGAAAATCAATCTCACCGTACTAGAGAAGGCGGGATAGATTCTCCGGTCCGGCAGCGAGTACAATCAAGGCGGGGATTCAAAATCAGACTGGGCGTTTGATCCGGAGGATCCCCTGACAATTTCAATTACCACGGCATTTTGCCGCGCGAAGCTATAAATCAATGCTCACATCAAAGGAACGGCCGGAAACAAGACGATTGCCGATGATGCCCGTTCGGGACGTCGTCATCTTTCCGCACATGATGACCCCGTTCGTCGTCGGACGCGAATCGAGTGTCCGGGCGCTTGAAGAGGCGTTGGCAGGCGAGAAGAAGATCTTCCTGGCAACGCAGCACGACGCGTCTGTCGACGAGCCCCGTCCCGACGAGATCTATTCGGTAGGCACCGTTGTGAGCATCGTCCAGAGCCTGAAGCTGCCGGACGGCAACATCAAGGTACTGGTTGAGGGCGTCGAGCGGGGCAAGATCGTTTCGGTCAGCGAAGAGGAAGGATTTTTCCGCGCCGTGGTGCGGACGTTCAGCTTCAAAGTGGAACCCGGTTCTCAGCTAGACGCTTTGACGGGCCGTGTTACCACGCTGTTCGAACAGTACGTCAAGCTCAGCCAGAATCTGAATTACGAGACGATGATCGCCGCCATACGGGTGGACGATCCGGGCAGGCTGGCTGACACCGTGGGTGCCAACCTCCAGCTCACGATCGAGGAAAAGCAGGAACTCCTCGAGATCTTAGATCCGGTGGAGCGGCTGACGCGCGTCGCCGAGATGCTCGACATTGAGATCGAAAAACTCAATGTCGACCGCACGATTCAGGGCCGCGTGAAGCGGCAGATGGAGCGCGCGCAGAAAGAGTATTACCTCAACGAGAAGATCAAGGCGATCCAAAAGGAATTGGGCCGGGGTGAGAAGAGCGAATTCGACGAGCTGAAGAAGAAGATCGACTCCGCCGGCATGTCCAAGGACGCCTATGAGAAGGCGATCGCGGAACTGAAGCGGCTGGAGAGCATGCCGCCCATGTCGGCCGAGTCCGTGGTCTCCCGGAATTATCTCGACTGGCTGCTCGCGGTGCCGTGGAAGAAGAAGTCCAAGGAAATCCGCGATCTTAAGTTTGCCGAGGAAGTGCTCGAGTCGGACCACTATGGGCTCGAGAAGGTCAAGGAACGCATCCTTGAGTTCCTGGCGGTGCGGCGGCTCGTGAAACGGCCCAAAGGGTCGATTCTGTGCTTCGTGGGTGCTCCGGGCGTGGGCAAGACTTCGCTCGGCATGTCGATTGCGCGGGCAACGGGCAGAAAGTTCGTGCGCTTGTCGCTCGGCGGCGTGCGTGACGAGGCGGAAATCCGTGGCCACCGTCGGACGTACATTGGTGCTCTCCCCGGTCAGATCATCCAGATGATGAAGAAGGCGGACACGCGGAATCCGGTCTTCATGCTGGACGAAGTCGATAAGATGTCGATGGACTTCCGCGGGGATCCTTCGGCTGCGCTGCTTGAGGTGCTCGATCCGGAACAGAACTACATGTTCATGGATCACTACCTCGACGTCGAATACGATCTCAGTCAGGTTTTCTTCATCGCCACGGCGAACGTGATGCATACGGTCCCGGCGGCGTTGCAGGATCGCATGGAGGTCATCCGTCTCTCCGGCTATACCGAACTCGAGAAGATGGAGATCGCCAAGCGATTTCTCGTGAAGAAGCAGATGGACGCATGCGGCCTGACGGACAAGCAGATCAGCTTCCGCGACGACGGCCTCCTGTCCCTGGTGCGGAATTACACGCGTGAAGCGGGCGTCCGCAACCTTGAGCGCGAAGTCGGGAACCTCTGCCGCAAAGTGGCGCGTTCGGTTGTTGTCAATCAGACTTCCGGTGACGGCAAAGAGTTCAAGCCGGTTGAGATCAATGCTGAAGCCGTCCCGACCTACCTCGGTCCGTGGAAGTTCCGTGACCTCGAGGCGACGAAGAAGAACGAAGTCGGCTCGGCGATAGGACTCGCCTGGACCGAACTGGGCGGACAGATCCTCACCACCGAAGCCACGATCATGGAAGGTAAGGGCAAGCTGACTACGACTGGCAAGCTCGGCGACGTGATGCAGGAGTCTGCGCAAGCCGCCATGAGCTACATACGGTCGCGGGCGCACATGATCGGGCTTCCGAGTGATTTCTACCGGCACCTCGACATCCACGTGCATGTGCCTGAAGGGGCCATTCCCAAGGACGGTCCATCGGCTGGCATCACGCTCGCGACGACGATTATAAGCGCACTTTCCAAGGTCCCGGTCCGTTGCGACGTGGCGATGACGGGAGAGATCACTCTGCGCGGGCGCGTCCTCCCGATCGGAGGCTTGAAAGAGAAACTCCTCGCGGCGCACCGGCATGGTATCTTTGAGGTGATCCTGCCGAAAGACAACGAGAAGGATCTTCCAGATATTCCTGATATTATTCGGAAGGATATGAAGCTGCGCTTCGTCGAATCGATGGACGAGGTGCTCGGAATCGCCCTGGAAAGGGAGATTGAAGCATTGCCGATACCCCCAAGTGCTTCGGCCGTGGGAATCACCTCTCAGCACGAAGAGAAGTTGCACTGAGGAGATCACGATCCGAACGAGGGGAATGTGGCCGGGGCCGTATCGGACGCGGCCCTAAATCGGCGTAAGCGTGCCTCTGGAACGCGCATTAGTTCCGATTCCCCTTTGAAACACTGGGCCGATATCGGTCAAGGAGTGAAGCAAAGTGGCAAACGAGCTGGAAAATCAAGAGAACAAAGAGATAGTGTCTACTGAGGAGATAAAACCACCCGAGCCACCGGCTGCTGCCGCTCCTCCTCCTACGCCCCCGCCTGCCCCGCCCCACTCGCGAAAGAAGCAGGGACATGGGGGACAGGGCCCCGGGCAGCAAGTGAAAAATGGCTCGACGACCCTCGATCTGGTGGAACTGAAGGAGATGAGCATCCAGAAGCTCAACCAGATCGCCAAGGACTTTGGGGTCCAAGGTGCTGCCGGACTGCGTAAGCAGGAGCTGATCTTCAAGATTCTTCAGGCTCAGGCCGAGAAAAGCGGCTTGATCTTCTCGGAAGGTGTGCTCGAGTGCCTGCCGGACGGATTCGGATTTCTCCGCGCGCCTGAGTACAACTACCTGCCCGGTCCGGATGACGTCTACGTCTCCCCGTCTCAGATCCGGCGCTTTGATCTTCGGACAGGCGACACGATCTCCGGTCAGATTCGTCCGCCCAAAGAGGGTGAGCGCTACTTCGCGCTCATCAAGGTGGACGCGATCAACTTCGAACCTCCCGAGGAGGCTCGCAACAAGATCTTCTTCGACAATCTGACGCCCCTCTATCCGAATGAGCGGCTGAAGATGGAGACGACGAAGGAAAATTACTCCGGGCGCGTGATGGACCTGCTGACGCCCGTCGGCAAGGGCCAACGCGGCCTCATTGTGTCCCCGCCCCGCACGGGCAAGACGATGCTGCTGCAAAGCATCGCGAACTCGGTGGCAGTGAGCCATCCCGAGGTGGCGCTGATCGTTCTGCTCATTGACGAGCGCCCCGAGGAAGTGACCGACATGCAGCGTTCGGTCAAGGGCGAGGTCATCAGTTCGACATTTGACGAACCGGCGACACGGCACGTACAAGTTGCCGAGATGGTCATTGAGAAGGCCAAGCGCCTGGTCGAGCATAAGCGCGACGTGGTGATCCTGCTCGACTCAATCACGCGTCTGGCGCGCGCATACAATACGGTTGTCCCGCCATCGGGCAAGGTCCTTTCGGGTGGTGTCGATTCAAACGCATTACAGCGTCCCAAGCGGTTTTTCGGCGCGGCCCGCAACATTGAAGAGGGCGGATCGCTGACCATCATCGCCACGGCGCTGATCGACACCGGCAGCCGCATGGACGACGTGATTTTCGAAGAGTTTAAAGGTACCGGGAACATGGAAATCCACCTCGACCGCAAGCTGGTCGACAAGCGGATCTTCCCGGCGATCGATATCAACAAGAGTGGTACCCGCAAAGAGGAGCTTCTCCAGCCCAAGGAAGAACTGAACCGGGTTTGGGTGCTGAGGAAGGTGCTCAGCCCGCTGTCACCGGTTGAATGCATGGAATTGCTGTTGGATAAGCTCTGCAAGACGCGCAGCAACGCCGAATTCCTGGCGTCGATGAGCGGCTAGAGCCTCCAATACCCTCGTTTTTTTGCGGGGATGCAGTTTGTTGCAGGGCAAGCGCGTTCATTCAGGGACGGCCCATAACCTTGAGGGTGACAGGATCGTCTCTTACAATGAGCCGGTCGAATCCGGCTAACGGAGAAGGTGTCGCTCTTCGATGCAATCCCATGCAAACGGTTCAGTGGGGCCCCACGACGTGCCTGAAACGCCCCGTGGCACGCAGCCTGCACGCTCCAAACAGAAGTTCGGCCGTGAACGAAAGTGGCTTATTTTCTTAGGGATAGCCGCTGTTCTCGGTATATCGGTCTGGTTGGGCTTCCGGTTGTTGCGTCATCAGGCCGGGCCGGTGACGGTCCAGGTGGTGCCTGCTTACCGTGCATACGACGGTACCCTCCACACGACAGTCCGGCTGACGGGGACGACAGCGGCTCTGAACTATGTCGCCATTAACGCACCCCGGATCCGCGGAGGGTTTCGCGGACGCACCAGCATCGATGTCCCTTCGGTGAGCACGGCGGCGAACCGGAGTTCGGGCTCGACCTCCTCGTCCTCAAGTTCTTCATCCAGTAGTAGTTCCAGTTCGTTGAGTTCATCCAGTTCGTCTTCGTCCGGTTCGAGCAGCAGTTCGTCCGCATCGAGTATTACCTCCGGATCCACAACGTCGACCTCCGCGGCTTTCCAGGCGGCGACATCGCGATTCAGTGGGGGATCATCAAGCTCCCGGAGTACCTCTTCGCGTTCGTCGTCGAGCACGGGCAGTAGCTCGGAAGCTCTTGGTTCCTCAGGACTTGGCTCCACGAGTGATAGCCTGGGCGCGGGCGGTGGAGGCTCTGGAGGCGGTTCTTCGGGTCTCATTCTCCAGCAGTTGGCGGAGGGCGGCAGCCACGTTGCTCAGGGCGAGACCATCGCCGAGTTCGATCGTCAGACTATGATGAACCGGCTGGACGACTTTCGGGCGAACGTCCGTCAGGCCGAGGCCAGCCTGAAGCGCTTCCGGTCCGAGCTTGACGTTACGAAAAAGGCGCACGTGCAAGCAGTTCGAGCCGCGAAATCGGAACTTGATAAGGCCCGGTTGGATCTAAAGACAATACCGGTGCGTTCGGCGATCACAACGGAGAGACTGAAACTTGCGGCAGATGAAGCCGAGTCCAGTTACAAACAGATTGTCGCCGAGGTGAAGCACCTTGAGGACTCGTTGCGGGCGCAAGTGCGAACAGCGGATCTCATGCTGGAACAGGCCAATGTTGAACTCCGCCGTGTGGAGAGGGATGTCGACCGGATGCTTGTAAAGTCTCCGATGAAGGGACTTGTCGTAATGCAGATGACCTGGAGAGGCGGCGAGATGGGCCAGGTTCAGAACGGCGATCAGGTGTATCCCGGCCAGCCTCTTATGCGGATTGTGGACCCCGACTCCATGGTGGTCAACGCCAGCGTGAATCAAGTTGACGCTGAACTACTTCGAATCGGGGCCAAGGCGCGGGTGCGGTTCGATGCATACCCTGGCCTGGAGTTGACGGCTCGCGTGTATTCGATCGGAGCGATCACCCAGGCGAGTGGGTTCCGGGCGGAGTTTGTTAAGGAGATTCCAGTCGTTCTCAAGTTGGAAAGCACTGATGCACGCGTTATTCCGGACCTCTCGGTTAGCGTTGACGTGATTCTTGATGCCGGGGAGAAAGCCGTGATTGCGCCACGCGAAGCAGTGTTTCAGGACGAGTCTGATCAAAAACCGTACGTGTTCGTGCGAAATGGATCGGGATGGGAGCGGCGCGAGGTCGAACTGGGCAACATGAACCACATTCAGACCGCTGTCCGATCGGGGCTGCGCGCCGGCGACGTGATCGCACTGGAGCGTCCGCCGGCACAGCCGGCGAAGAAGACTTAGAGAGTTTGGTGTTCAGCGAATGTCCAAAGATCTGAAACCAAAGCAGAGAATCGGAAGACCACCGGTTTCCCGCAAGAAGCGCATCGTAGTGTGGGCAGTGGCTCTGATCCTGTTCGGCGGTGCGGGTTACGCAGCGTATCGATATACGTCTCCTCAGGTTGTGGAGGTGGCGGTAGGCAAAGTGCGGCGTGGAGATTTCATTCTCGCTGTCCGTACGCGCGGTGAAATCAAGAGCACGAGGTCCCTGACCCTTGCGGCTCCGCAAGTCCCCGAGCCGCGCATTGTGAAACTCGCCGAGTCCGGCAAACCAGTGAAAAAGGGCGATGTCGTCGTAGAGTTCGATACCGCCACGCAGGAGCAGTATTACCTCGAGCGGGCGACGACCGTGCGCACCGTTGACAGCCAGATCGTCCAGACCAAAGCCCAGCACCGGATTACGAACGAAACGGACAGCATGAACCTGATGCAGTCCGAGTATGACCTGGAACGCGCCCGGCTGGAAGCGAGCAAGGCCGAGATCCTCTCCGAGATCGAGGGCAAGAAGAACCGAATCAACGTCGGCGTTGCTGAGGGGGAACTTGGCCAGGTGAAGACCACCGTAGGTTCTCACAAGGTTTCGCAAGAGGCCGACCTGGAGCGTCTGGCGGAATCCAAAGACAAGACAGTGCGCGATATGAAGCGCGCGCAGGGCTACATCGAGAAAATGGTCATCCGGGCCCCGATCGACGGCATCATTCACGTCTTGCCGAACTTCCGGTCCGGCGGAACCTTCGGCCAGATGCCGCCACCCTTCAAGGAAGGCGACCGGGCATGGACCGGGGCCGCGATTGCCGAGATCCCCGATCTCAGTGCGATGCGGGTCGAGCTAAAGCTGGATGAGGTGGATCGAGGCAAAATTCGACGTAGCCAGCAGGTCAAGATTCACGTGGATGCGATCCCCGACAAGGAATTCATCGCCGAAATCGATTGGATCAGCCCGATCGCGGCACTGGTCTGGAAGGGTTTCCGAAGCGCGGACAAAGTGTTCCCGACTTTCGGCACTCTCAAGAACCTTGATCCGCGCCTGCGTCCGGGGATGAGCGCCTCCGTCGATATCATTATTGAAAGTCAGCCTAACGCCATCCTTGTTCCGCTCAGGTCCAGTTTCGTATATCAGGGCAAGCCGTCCGTCTACGTCCAGCGGGGAGGCAAGTTCGTGGTACGAACAATCGAGGTTGGCAAGCGAAACGATACCGATATCGTCGTGCTGCGCGGATTAAAAGAAGGCGAGATCGTGGCTCTCGAAGACCCTGCCGAGGCTGCGAAGAGGGCAAAGAAACTCTAGAGGTGGCAAGCGGCAGAACGCCATGAGAAAGCTGATCTTCAGAATCGTGATTCTCGCGGCCGTGCTCGGTGCGGCGTGGAGCGGCTACCATTTGGTCCGGCAGATGCCGCAGCGGCAGCAGCAGGTTCCGACAACGGCGGTACGCCAGGGCGACGTGGTGATTCGCGCCTTCTCGCGCGGAGAACTCCGTGCCGTGCGGTCGGTTACGTTGACTGCGCCGAATCTGTTTGGAACGGTCCAGGTGACGCGGCTGGCCCCCTTGGGGGCGATGGCGCGGTCCAAGGACCTGATCGTTGAGTTCGACGATTCCGAGGTTCTCGCCAGGTTAGAGGAAAAGCGGCTCGAACTGGAGCAGGTCGAAGAACAGATCAAGAAATCGGAGGCCGAACTGGCAATCCGAAGCAGTCAGGACCAGGTTGAACTGCTAAGCGCGAAGTACTCGGTCCGGCGTAGCGAACTGGAAGTGCAGCGCAACGAATTGCTTTCGGCGATCGATGCGCGCAAGAACGAACTCAACCTCGAAGAGGCCCGCCGCCGGCTGAAACAGCTAGAGAGCGATATCAAGTCTCGCCTCGAACAGGCGAAGGCTCAAATCGCGGTCTACCGCGAACAGCGTAATAAAGCCGTCGTGGAGATGGCGAGGGAGAAGACGCGCCTGAGCCAGACACGGCTGCTATCGCCGATCAGCGGCCTCGTGTTCATTCATCAGAACCGGTTCGGCGGCGGAAGAATGTTCGGCATGCAAGTGCCCGACATTCGCGAAGGCGACCAGGTTCAGACCGGTATGCCGGTGGCCGACGTTCTCGATCTCTCCGAGTTGGAAGTTATCGCCAAGATCGGGGAACTCGACCGCGCTAACCTGCGCGAGGGGCAGACGGTCTCGATTCAGCTAGACGCCCTTGCCGATACCAGGATTCGCGGACAAATTAAGAGTCTGAGCGGGACGGCAAGCGCCAACATCTGGTCCGGCGATCCTTCGAAGAAGTTCGATGTCATCTTCGCCGTGGATATGAGGCAGTTGCTGTCGTCCGTTGGCGCGACCCCGGATCAGATCGCTCGCCTGATGGCGTCCGCGGCGCAGAACCGCAATAAACCGCTGGAAGTGCCGAGCTTCGGCCCCAACATGCCTGGGGCGAAAAACGGTGGTGCGCGTGCGGGAATGGCGGGGGTTGGCGCCGGCAGCCAGTCAGTTCTGGCGAGGCTACGTGAAACACTGGACAGGACGGCCCGCCAGAGCTCCGAAAGCGGCCAACGAGCCAGGCGCGGGCAGGGTGGCGGTCCTGGAGCCGGCGGTGACATTCCCCGCATGGCCAGAAACGCATTCGGATTCACTGAGAAGGAGATGGCCGACGCAGAGCTTCCCCCGCCGCCGGAGGAAGATAGCCAGTTGGAGGTCCTCTTGCGGCCCGGCATGCTGGCGGATGTGGAGATCACCGTCGAGAAGATTTCGAACGCCATTTACATCCCTGTGCAGGCGGTTTTCGAGAAGGACGGAAGGCCGATCGTTTACGTGAAGTCCGGTAACCGCTTTGACGAGAGACCGGTGAGGCTGCAGCGGCGCAGCGAGGCAGCCATGGTTGTTTCGGCAGGATTGAAGCCCGGGGAGCTTGTGGCGCTTGCCGACCCGACTGCCGTGAAGAAAGACAAGAAGTCGAGTAAACCGGAGGGTGGCTCCAGCCCGATGGGTGGCGCCGCAGGCGGGAAGAGTTGATCGTGAGATGGAGTCCGAGGGATAGAACAAGATGAGTGTCCTTGGCGGCTACCTGCCGGAAATCTACATGGGCTTTTCCAGCCTGCTGGTGCACAAGCTTCGCAGCTTGCTCACCATGCTTGGCATGATCTTCGGCGTGGGCGCCGTGGTGGCCATGCTGTCGATCACGGCCGGCGCACAGAAGGAGATGATCAGCTTCATCGACCTGCTCGGTGTCAGTAACATCATCATCGAGGCCAAGGAGGCGGTTGACCGGAATGAGTTGCAGACGCGCCGCGCCACGTCGCCCGGAATGACGTTCCGGGATTTCCGCGCCATCACGCAGAACGTACAGGGCATTGAAGCTGCGACTCCGCGGAAGCGATTCAAGCCGAGCAAGGTTCTGCCGAAGACCGCGAGCGAGCCTCCCGTGCTCATTGGTGTGCTTCCTAACTTCCTTCAGATCAACAGCTTGAAAGTGATTGAGGGGCGTTTCTTCAACGCCGAGGATGACCTGCGGTCGGCGCCGATCTGCGTTCTCGGCGAGTCGGCCAAGGTCAATATGCTCGGTTACGACAAGGCGGTCGGGAAGTACGTCAAGATCAATGACACCTGGCTGCAAGTAGTGGGCGTGCTGTCGCATCAGGCGACCGCCGACACGGAGGTCGAGGGACTCGAAGTAGTTGACCGGAACAATCTCGTGATTGCGCCGTTGAATACAGTAATGCGGCGCTTTGAAGACAGCAACAGCTACCTCAAAGACGAGATCGACGGAATCTATCTCAAGGTGACGCCGAAGACCGATTCGATCGAGACCGCCAGCGTCGTTCGCGCAATTCTAACCGCGACGCACAAGGACGCGGGCGACTTCTCGGTAGTGGTTCCGGCCGGTCTTCTTGAAGAGCGGCGCAGGACGCAGTTCATTTTTGAAGTGGTAATGATCTGCATTGCCGGCATTTCGTTGCTTGTAGGTGGTATTGGAATTATGAACATCATGCTTGCGACCGTTCTGGAACGGACCAGGGAAATCGGTATCCGCCGGGCCATTGGCGCCCGTCAATCCGACATTGTGCGTCAGTTCCTGACCGAAGCAGTCATGATCTCGATCGTCGGCGGTTTGATTGGTATTGCCTTTGGGTTTTCACTATCACGCGTAATTGCCGCGGCGGCAGGCTGGTCTACTGTGGTCACGGCTGCCTCGATCGCCGTTGCTTTCGGCGTTTCGGTGTTCATTGGCCTTCTATTCGGGATTTACCCGGCCGTGCAGGCTGCAAAACTGGATCCGATCGAAGCGATCCGATACGAGTAGGCAGAATAAAATGCGAATTGCTAAGTTACTGGTATCGTTACTCTGCGCCGGTGCGCTTCTTGCACAGCAAGCGCCGACATTTCCGTCGCCGGGGTATTTCCGGCAGCACTTTTTTACGCGGACACCGCGTGTCGAACTCCAACCCCCGGTGCGCTTTGCAGACTTTGTGTCGGATGGGAAGCTGAAACTGTCTCTGCGTGGATACCTGGAGCTGGTGCTGGCTAACAATACCGACATCGCGATAGAGAAGGTATCCGTCGAAGTCCAGCGCAATGCGATTACGCGCGCCTTCGCCAAGTTCGATCCAACGCTGGAGTTGGCGTTTAGCACGACCCGCGCGAACAGCCCGTCGAGCGATTTGCTGGCTGGCGCTGCTACCGTCAGCACACTGACTCAGCCGGGTTCCGCTACCTATTCGCAGT
>JBDKSR010000373.1:0-5703 GCA_039680545.1 Bryobacteraceae bacterium
TCCTGTACGGCGTGAACGTGGACGATCTGGGAGACTATCGTCCAGGGCAGAACGCCGCAGCCAGTCACAACGTAAAGGCGCCGCTCGTCGAGGCTGGGCTGTCGAAGGCCGAGATCCGGGAACTGTCACATAAGGCAGGACTTCCGACGTGGGATCGGCCGGCGTCGGCGTGCCTAAGTTCAAGAATTCCTTACGGTACACCCGTGACAATCCAGGTCGTAAAGACCGTAGAAACGGGCGAAGAAGCGCTAAAAACGCTCGGTTTTCGTCAATTTCGTGTCAGATTTCACGGTCAATTGGTGCGAATTGAGGTGGCTCCGGACGAGATGGACAAGGCCTTGAACCCGGAAATGGCGCGGCGATTTGTGGAGATTTTTAAGCCTCTTGGATTCCACTACGTGGCGCTGGATCTCGAAGGGTATCGTCAGGGGTCTCTTAACGAGACCCTTGGACTGCGCAAGAAACCAGCCGACGGTTCCGTAAGTCACTGATTCTAAAGAACGACATCCTTTCTCCTCTGGTCAGCGGTCCTAGGACCCCCAGGACCCGAGCATAGTACGAACACCTGTTTAGTCATATTGCTGCATTGATCGACCGTAAGCTATACAACTACAAGGGGATATGTAGTTGTGACGGTCAGGATTAAAGTTCGCAGTCCGATCGCCGCTGCGCTTACTGGGCATCACAGCCATATGCGGCGGGACTATATCTACCCTCACCGGAGCGTCCGCTCCATGCGGGTCACCATCAAGAGGATTGTGCTCGCCGTGTTGACGGCAGCCGCTCTCATCACAATCGTCGCGGCCCGTAACGACGACCTGTTTTACTCTCACAACCGCTTGTGCGTTGCCATCCTGAAGCTGGCTGAAATCCCGGCCGGCGGCGAGCAGATCGTAGACGTGTTCCCAGGGTTCGGACGCGCCGCAGTTCCCGGCACGCCGGTCACTCGGTTAGAGACAAATCCTATCCGCATAGGGTTGTTGTTCGCCGCGGGCCTCATCGTGCTCATCGCCGTGTATCGCCGCTTCCCGCTTGCGCGCGGCTTTGTCCTGTTCCTGCTGGCTCTGCTGCTGATTACGGCGGTCGCGGTATCCTTCCTCCCGAAGTCGACACAGTTCGGGGCGGTGGAGTTTTCTCAGATCTGGCTGCGCGGCGAAATCCTCGTCTGGCTTCTGCTTCCGCTGTTTTCGGCCGGGATGTTCATGCTGATTCAGCCATACTGGCTCACCGGCGTTTGCTGGACGGTGGGAGTGCAGGCGTTCGGCTTCCTGTGGTCGGCGGCACGCCTGGCGTTCTGCATCGGCGTGATGCATTTTTCAGGGGTGCTGTTCATTCCGCTGCTGTGGTTCGCCCTGGGCCTGCTGGCGGACATGGTTTACCTGATGGTGTTCTATTCGATGGCCGTGCACTGGAGCACGTCGCGGTATTGGGGACGGAGGGCGGAATGACAGTTCTCATCATCGTCGCCAAAGTGTGCCTGATTTTCACCATTGTGGTCCTGACCCTGTACGGACTGCGTCACTACCTGTTGGCGTTCTGCAGGCTCTCGATACGGCGTCCCAAAGACATGATGGAACTCTCCGGCTACGTGCTGCCCCACGTGTCGATCATGGTCCCCATGCACAACGAAGAGCGGGTGGCCGCCGACGTCCTGGAGGCGCTCGTGGAGGTCGATTACAACTGGGAGCGGCTCGAAATTATTGCGATTGACGATCGTTCCACGGACCGTACGGCCGAGATCGTCGACGAATTCGCTTCACGATACCCGATCATCAAACCGCTCCATATCCAGGAAGGCGCCGGCGGGAAGGCTCCGGCTTTGAAGTTGGCCACGCAGCATGCGAAGGGCGAGATCATTCTGCTTTTTGACGCGGATTATTTCCCCGGGCGCTCCATGATCAAGCAACTGGTGGCGCCGTTTTGCGATGCGGAAGTGGGAGCCGTGATGGGACGCGTGGTGCCCCACAACCAGGGAGCCACGTTGCTCGCATCGCTGCTGGGGCTCGAGCGCGCGGCCGGCTACCAAATCGGGCAGCAGGCGCGCCACAACCTCGGCCTTACGCCGCAATTCGGCGGAACCGTCGGGGGCGTGCGCGTTTCGGCGTTGCGCTCCGTGGGCGGCTGGAACACCGAAAGCCTCACGGAGGACACCGATCTTACGTTCCGGCTGATCTCGGAGGGCTGGAAGGTCGCCTATGTGAACCGGGCCGAGTGTTACGAAGAGGTCCCGGAAAACTGGGAAGTGAGAAAGAAACAGATCGCGCGCTGGGCCATCGGGCACACGGACTGCCTGCACAGGCTCGGACCGTCCGTGGCGCGGTCCAAAGTGCTGTCATTCGGCGAAAAGGTGGATGCGCTGTTCGTGCTTGGCTGCTACCTGACAGCGCCGGTGCTGGTGCTGGGCTGGATAGCGTCGCTCGTGCTGTTTTTCAGTCCGCAGATGGCAGTGGTGCCGCCGCTGCTCGTGGCGCTCGCGTTCGCCGGGTATCAGATCTTCGGGAACCAGGCGACGTTCGTGGAACTGGGGACCGCGGCGCTGCTCGACGGCAACGCCCGAAGCGTGCTTCTGATCCCCGTCAACCTTTTCAACTTCTTCGCGAGCACGGCCGCGATCTGCGGCGCGCTCGGACACTATTACTCAGGCCGTTTGTTCGGCTCGCGGGGGCCGCGCTGGCACAAGACGGAGCGGTTCCGGGAGAACGGGGGGAACGGTACGACGTTCCGCAATGGGAACGGGAACGGAAACGCCTTGTTCAGCAGGGCCCCGAACGGCCTTTACGTTTACAACTACGAGCATAGGGTGCGTTGACGTGATTCCCTGGCGCTTCATTCTGTTCGGACTCGGACTGGCGCTGGCAGTGTATCTACATTTCTTCTTTGCGCACCGCCAGTGGCGGCGTTTGAAGGGAAAACATTCCTTCGAAATCGACGTCGATTACATCCGAATGGAAAACTTCATCCCGCAGTCCTTCCGGCTGAAAGTGAAAGAGTGGCTGCAATTGCCGGACGTGACGGAAGGGGGAGCCGGAGAGCGGATCATACGCAAAGGGAAGGAAGAGATAAGCGTTACGGGTCCGTTGGTGGTGGAGGAAGGGGAACGGTCGAACCAGATTCTAATTGTCGAAGGGGATTTCAAGTGCGGCCCGGAGTGCGAATTCGATAAGGAAATCTACGTCGAGGGTGACGCACGAATCGGCCGCGAAACAAGCCTGCAATCGCTGGCGGCCGACGGCAGTCTGATCCTCGAAGACGGCGTCTCGGTGGCGCGGTGGATCGATAGCGCGGGTGAGATGGTCATCGGGTCCGGCTGCCGCGCCGTGGCACGGATTACGTCCCAGACTGCTATCCGGCTCGGGAAGGGGACGAAAGCCCTGTCGGTGTTCGCTCGTGAAGTCAGCACGCCCGGCTGGCAGGACAGGCCCGGCAATCCACCGGCTCCCGATCTCGAAACACTTCTGGAGGTTCCTTCACCCGAAGGCGGTTCGATGCCGGCGGAAGTGGCTCAGAAAGCGGGTCTCGATGCGGTCCTGTTTACGACGCTTGGTTCGGAATCGTGGCGGTATGCCGGCGATTTCGAGCCGTCGGTGCCGCTGCGGATCAAAGGGAATCTCATCGTCAAGGGGCATTGCCGTCTGTCCGAGGGTTCGGTCGTGGAGGGCAACCTGAAGACGGCGAAATGGCTCGTCGTTGGGGCCAGGTCGGTGTGCGAGGGCAGCGTCGTGGCAGGCGGGGACCTGTGTATCGGCCCGGCGTGCGTTCTTCGTGGAGTGACCCATGCGGGCGGCTCGGTGCTCGTGCGCTCGGGCGTGCGGGCGCGGCGCGACGGCGCGCTGACCGTCCTCTACTCCGGGGAACAACTGCTGGTCGAGACGGACGTCTTCATAGCCGGGAAACTGGCGGCCGCGGGCGGGGTGCTCGTGGCGGACCCGGACGAAGGGGAGAAGTGGATCGAGAAGCGGCAGAGACACTCGGTCCAATTCCGTGTTTGAGGGGATAGGCGAAATGCGGTGGATGGCGACATATCTCGTAGTGGCCGGCGCGGCGTGCTGCATGGCCCAGGATGCACCTTCTACCTCGGCGAGTCAGAAAGCCGATTCGGAGATTCTCCCTTTCCGTTTTGAAGTGGGCGCGTACGGGAGCCAGGTCAACAACGGCTTCGGGACGTGGAAGGGCGGACAGGCACAGTTGTGGATGAACCGCCAGAGCGCGCGTTTCATCCCGGTCCTGTTCTTCGATTCGCAGACCCGTCCCGAGGGTACGCAGCAGAACTACGGATTCTTCTCGTACCTGAACTGGAACAAATCGTTCTACACGGTGCAGGGATACAGTTCCGCTCCGCAAAGGAACGATCGGGCTATCTTTTTCCCCAAGCGCCGCTACGACATCAAGGCGTTCTGGAAGGTCCCGCCATCAAAGCAGTTGGTGCTGGGCGCCGGATTCACGCGCTTCGACTATGGCGGGCCGGGCCACGGGCAAATCTTCAACATCGGCGCGCTGTATTACTACAAGAAGCTGGTGGTCGAAGGCAATGCCTTCATCAACCGCAACCAGCCGGGCGATTTCATCTCCGGCGCGGGCAGCTTCGCGGCGCAATACGGGACGGAGGGGAAGTACTGGGTGGGCGCCACGCTCGGGGGAGGCAAGGAACAATACCGGTTCCGCGACGTCGTCCCCCGCGATATACGGCGTTCGAGCATTTCCTTGAACACGTTCTACCGGAAGTGGCTGTCCCGCCACGTGGGATTTGTTGTCTCGTTTGACTACCAGGAGAGGCTGGATGCATACCGTCGCTTTGGAGCGGCGACGGGCCTGTTTTTCGAATTCTAAACGTGCGATAGAGCGAGGGAGGTGTGTGGATATGAGGAAAATCACGATTTTGGGCGTGATTTTGATGTTTGCTGCGATTGCTTCGGCGCAAGTCCAGGTTCAGGTGGCGATCCTGGATTCGGACAACACCAAGGAGTTTTTCGTACGCCACTACAATGGCTGCCCCTATCTTACTGACGGTGACGAGTACTTGAGGTATTTCAAGGGTTGGGAGTACGCGCTCGACCAGGAGACACCGATTCCGTACAACATCATTCACGATGCCGACGTGACGGAAACCGGCTTGGCTGACTACAAGCTTCTGATCCTTTCGAACAATGCGAGCCTGTCGGTTGAGCAGACCAAGGCCGTCAAACAATGGGTCTTGAAGGGCGGGCGGCTGCTGGCCACATTCGGGAGCGGATACAAATCGACGATCGAGGATACGAAGGAAGACGATCTGCTGAAAGAGCAGAAAGGCGGAACGTTCGGCCTGCACGAACTCTGGCACGATCCGATGACGAAGGTGTTCAGCAGCTTCAACATCACCCCCGGCGTCGATATACGGATTTCGAGCTACGAAGGGCCGACGGGTTGTCCGGTGGTCGAAGAGTCGCTCTCGGCGCTCGATAACGTACTGCCTTACGGGGCGGAGTCCAACATACTGACGCAACGCCCGGAGAAAGAGGGCGGGCCGCTCGGATTTGTGACATTCGGCACGGCCGATTGGAGCCGTCCGACTCCGGCCATCCTCACGGAGAAGGTGTCAAAGGGGCTCGTGGTGTACTTCAGCTTCGCGCCCGAGTACATCGTGTCGCTGGCGTACCTGCCGGAGGCCATAAACGCTTCCTGCCCGCATGATGTGCCTGCGTTCGCTTACCGGGCGGATCTCGCCAT
>JBDKSR010000374.1:0-6183 GCA_039680545.1 Bryobacteraceae bacterium
TGCTTCTTTCGCCTTGCGCCATAGGAAGTCCTCGTAATTGCCGGGGTAGGAACGAACCGTACCGCCGCCGACATCCAGGATCCTGGTGGCGACTTTGTCGATGAAGTAACGGTCGTGCGAGACGAACACGACGGTTCCGTTGAAGTCCTTTAGCGAGTCCAGCAGGACGTCCTTGGCGCGCAGGTCGAGGTGGTTGGTCGGCTCGTCGAGCAGCAGGAAGTTGGACGGTTGGAGGAGCATCCGGGCCAGGGCGTAACGGTTACGCTCGCCGCCCGAAAGGACCCCGATCTGCTTGAAAACGTCGTCTTCCGAGAATAGAAAGCAGCCCAAAAGCGATCGCAATTCGGTTTGTGTGGTGCGCTGAGAAATCGACTCCAGGTCGTCCAGCATGCGCACGTCCGGATCCAGTTCTTTGTACTGATCCTGGGCGAAATAGTCAGGCTCGGCGTTGTGACCGAGGCGGTACTCACCCGACGTGACAGGCTCCGTGCCCGCCAGGATCTTGATGAGGGTGGACTTGCCCGCGCCGTTGGGCCCAACCAGGGCAATCCGTTCCCCGCGCTCAATCACAAAGCTGACGTCTTCAAAGACAACCTTCTCGCCATAGCTCTTGCCGACGCCGTCAAATTGGGCCACGATCCGGCCGCTTGGCTTCGGCTGCGGAAAGGAGAAGTGAATCGCCTGTTCCTCTTTGGGAATCTCGATTCGCTCGATCTTTTCCAGTTCCTTGATGCGGCTTTGGACCTGCTTGGCTTTGGTGGCCTGGTAGCGGAAGCGGTTGATGAACGCTTCGAGCTGCCTGATCCTGTCCATCTGATTCTTTTGCGCGGCTTCGAGTTGGGCGCGCCGCTCCGCTCTCAGTTCGAGGTAGCGTGAGTAGTTGCCCGGATAGAAGTTCAGCCGCCGATTCCAGAGTTCGACGATCTTGTTCACCGTCACGTCCAGAAAATAGCGGTCGTGCGACACGAGCACCAGGGCGTACGGATAGGCGACCAGGTATTGCTCCAGCCAGTTACGGGCTTCCAGGTCAAGGTGGTTGGTGGGCTCGTCCAGCAGCAGCAGGTTGGGGCGTTCGAGCAAGAGCTTCGCGAGCGCGATCCGCATCTGCCAGCCGCCCGAGAACTCCTCCGTCCGGCGCGTCCAATCGTCCTTGGGAAAACCCAAGCCAGTCAATACGATGCCTACCTGCGCGTCGAGCGCGTAGCCGTCCCGGTTGCGAAATTCGTCTTCGAGACGATGGAAGCGGTCGGAGACCGCGTGGTAATCCTCGCCGGACGGATCGAGGCGGGCCATATCCCTGGTCAGTGACTCAAGTTCCCGCTCGATGAGGCGCAGGTCTTCGAAGACGGCAAGGCACTCGGCGAAAACGGTACGTCCGGCGAGTTCAAGGCCGTATTGCGGAAGGAATCCGCAGGTGATCCCCTTCATCGACGAGACTGAACCGTAGTCGGGAGTATCCATCCCGGCCAACATCTTGAGAAGGGTGGTCTTACCGGTGCCGTTTGCGCCGACTAAACCGGTGCGGTCGCCCGGAGTAATCTGCCAGTCCGCACCTTCAAACAGCAGTCTCGGGCCGAAACGCTTTCCGGCAGAAGTAAGTTGGATCATCGAACAACCAAAGAATGAAGCCCGGACCTACTTCATCGGTCCGCAAAAGAAATCGAGCGATTTGGCGATGTAGGCCTTCAGTTCAGGGCGGGGGACCACCGCGTCGAGAAAACCATGATCGAGGAGAAACTCGGCTCGCTGGAAACCATCGGGGAGCTTCTGGCGGATCGTCTGCTCGATAACGCGAGGTCCCGCGAAACCGATCAGCGCGCCGGGCTCGCCGATGTTCAGATCGCCCAACATAGCGAAGCTCGCGGTAACGCCGCCCGTCGTGGGGTCGGTGAGCACGCTGATGTAAGGGATCTTCGCCTCATCGAGGAGAAACAAGGCGGCGGATACCTTAGCCATCTGCATGAGGCTGATGGCCGCCTCCTGCATGCGGGCTCCACCGGACGCCGAGACGATGATGAGAGGCTCCCTGCCTGCGATGGACCGCTCGACGGCGCGGGTGATCTTTTCGCCCACTACGGCTCCCATGCTGCCGCCGATGAACTTCAGTTCGAGGGCGCAGATGTTCACGCGCCGGCCGTTCAACGTGCCCGAGGCCGAAATGACGGCATCTCTCAGGGACGTTGCTTTTCGCATCGCGGCCAGACGGTCGCGGTAGGTCTTCTGGTCGACGAACTCGAGGGGGTCGGTGGAGACGAGGTTTTTGTCAAACTCCTCGTACTTGCCATCGTCGAAGAGTGTACGCAACCGCGCGGCTGCATTGATCTTGAAGTGGTGGCTGCACTTCGGGCAGACCTGCAAGTTCTCTTCGAGAGCCTTCCGCCAGATGATCTGCCGGCAATTGTCGCACTTGACCCAGAGGCCTTCCGTCTTGACGTGGTGTTCGTCTCCGGCGGGAGCCCCGGGCTGACGTGCCGGTTTCTGTCGCGTAAACCAAGCCATATTGCGTTTAGTACTCAACGCCTCGCTGCGCGAGGATGCCTTTCTGGAACGGGTGTTTGATCTCTCTGATCTCACTTACCAGATCAGCCGCCTCTAACAGCTTCTCGTGAGCATTTCGTCCAGTACAAATCACGTGAAGCTTAGCAGGGCGAGCCGCCAGCACTCCGACAACCTCGCCGGCCGGAAGCATTCCGTAGTCGACCGCGCAATTGATCTCGTCGAGGATCAGCATATCGTACTTTTCCGACTGCATCGCCTCGACAGCGGCCTTCCAAGCTTCCCCAGCCAGGCGTATATCTTCCGGGTCGACCTTCCCCGGAACCGTATTTACGAATCCGCGTCCCATGACGCGAATTTCGAAGGCATCACCGAAGGCCTTGACCGAATCCAGCTCTCCGTAATGCCATGAGCCCTTAATAAACTGAATCATCAGGACTTTGAAGCCCTGACCGACAGCCCGCAGGGCCATCCCCATCGCGGCCGTCGTCTTGCCCTTGCCATTGCCTGTATAGACGATCAGCAGGCCGTGGCGATCTTCCATCGTCTTACGTTAGCGCGGGTATGGATGGCCCCGCAACGTTGTGAAGGCGCGGTATAGCTGTTCGGCGAGCATGACACGGGCCACCTCATGGGGAAACGTCATGGCGGAAATGGACAACAGGAGGTCGGCCTTCGGCTTCCAACCGGCAGGCAAGCCGTCCGCTCCCCCGATCACGAACACGAGGTCCCGCGCCTCGACTTCGGCTTTACCTATCAAGGCGCTAAAGGCGGCCGAGTCCATGGTACGCCCGGCTGGGTCGAGCAGGATTTTGGTCGCCGAGGGGTGTTTCTTCCACAAGTCCACGCGTTGCGGGTTTATTTCCTGCATCTCGCACTTGGCGTACCGCCCAGTACGCTTGATGAACTCCGCGGCCAGCCGGTTGGCGTCCGGATCACGGGGTTTTCCGATGTAGTAGAGCCAGATTCGCGCCACATCCTATTATGGGCTGCGCCACGGGCCGGTGGCGCCAATTTGGGGGCGACCCCCAATTCCCGGTTATAGTGGAAAGGATAGACATTGCTCCTATGACTCACAGTGAAATGTTTTCTCTTGCTGACAAGGTTGCCGTAGTTGTCGGGGGCGGTGGTGTGTTGGCTGGTGCGATGGCCGAGGGCCTCGCGAGCGCCGGCGCCGATATCGCCATCGTTGACTACAACAAAGATGCCGCCGAAGCCCGGGCGAACGTAATTCGCCAAACCGGGCGTAAGGCTATCGGCATCCAGGCAGATGCGACCCAGAAAGCGGCGAACGAAGCCGCTTGCGCGGAAGTCCTCAAAACCTTCGGCCACGTTGACATCCTGATCAACGCCGCCGGAATCAACTCCAGCACGCCGTTCTTCGAGATCCAGGAATCCGAATGGCAGCGGATACTGGACGTGAACCTGAAGAGCGTGTTCTTTGCCTGCCAGGTGTTTGGAAAGGTGATGGTGGAGTCCGGCCGCGGCGGGTCCATTATTAATATTTCGTCCGCATCCGCCGGACCGCCCCTTTCGAAGGTGTTCACGTATAGCGTGACGAAAGCCGGCGTCAACCAGATCACGCAGTTCCTGGCGCGGGAATGGGCCGAGAAGGGTGTTCGCGTGAACGCTATCCGTCCGGGATTCTTCCCCGCGGAACAGAATCGCAAGATCCTGACCCCGGAACGCGTTTCGCAGATCATGAACCACACCCCGATGAACCGGTTCGGCGACGCGGCTGAACTGGTGGGTGCGACCATCTATCTCGCTTCCGACAAGGCATCCTCGTTTGTTACCGGCATCATCCTGCCGGTGGACGGCGGCTACCTGGCGATGACGATCTAGTTGGTAACTGTCGTGTGACGCGTGAGCCTCTGGTAGACTCATCACTTACCGCGAAAGGAGTTGAGTGTGTCTCGTGTACTCCGTGTGGTAGTGACGGCTTGTGTGCTACTGGCGGCGCTGCCGGTGGCTCGCGCGTCCAACCTCGACGGCAACTGGAATTTCATCTTCAATACGGAAGAAGGGGATAAGCAGGCTTCCGCGGTCCTAAAGGTGGACGGTGAGCAGGTGAGCGGCCGTTTCGCCGATAGGGCTGACGTAAAGGGCACCTTGTCGGGTGAGAAGTTGGAACTGGATTTCCACTTCGTTTACCATGAAGCACAGCTCGAAGGCGAAATGAAGATGACCGGCAAAGTCGGGGACGGTAAGATAGCAGGCAGTTGGGAGTACGCCGGCCACGCTGGAGCTTTCCAGGCGACCAGGACGCAGTAGCTCTTCCACCCCAGTCCGCTCCGATGAGCTCCGAACAGGTTCGATCCATGTTACGGACTTACACTCGCGGGGCGGCCGGAACTCTCCTCCAATAGCGCACTGATGCAACTGATGAGAACGATTCCCGGTCTTATCGAGCAGACAGTGGTCAATGTCTGGCGGCATAAGCTGCGCAGCTTCCTTACGATGTTCGGGATCGCCTGGGGTGTCGCTTCCCTTGTGCTTATGAGCGCGCTCTGCGATGGATTCCGCCAGGGCCAGCGGAAGAACATGAAGCAACTTGGCGACAACATCGTCATGATATGGGGCGGCCGCACGGAGCGCCAGGCCGGAGGGGAGCGGGCGGGACGGCGAATCCGGCTGGAAGCCCGCGACGTCGATCTGATCCGCGAGCAATGCCCGGCCATTGAGGTCGTTGCGGGCGAACTCAAGGGAGAGAATACCGCCACGAGCGAATTCAACTCGGGTGTCTTCCTCACTCTCGGCGTGACGGACGATTATCTTCGGATGCGCAATCTGCCCGTAGAGACGGGGCGCTCACTGAACAGTGAAGACGACAGGCAGGGGCGGCGGCTGTGCGTGCTCGGGTCCTCCGTCAGGGAACAGTTGTTCGGCGACCGGGGCGATGTAATCGGGCGGACTATTCTTCTCAGGGGTTACCAATACCGGGTAGTTGGGTTGATGGGGAAGAAGGATCAGAACAGCAGCTATGACGGCTGGGACAACGACAAGATCCTGATCCCGCAATCAAGCCTGGTGCGTGATTGTCCTCCGACCGAGACCTATTACGAAAAGGGCCGCGTAAACGCCATCATCTACCGGCCCGTGTCGGTGCATCAGTGGGAGGAGGCGCAGCACGAGGTGCGGACAGTGCTCGGGCGGGTGCATCAGTTCGACCCGCTGGACGACAGCGCTTTGACGATGTGGGACACGATCAAGAGCGCTGAACTGTTCGATGCGGTGTTCAACGCGACGGAGGTCTTTCTGGCAGTGATTGCGATCGTCACGCTGAGCCTGGGGGGCGTCGGCGTGATGAACACGATGATGACGGCGGTTGCGGAAAGAACGAATGAGATCGGACTGAAACGGGCATTGGGCGCGACAAGCCGGAGGATTCTCCTGGATTTCCTCCTGGAAGGGCTGTTTCTTGCCATTGCCAGCGGCATTGCCGGGATTGTTCTTGGGAGCCTGCTCGCGGCGGGCATCAATTCGTTTCCGATGCCCGATATGTTCTCGGGGCTGCCGATCAGCTACCGCAACGCATTTCTGGCCGTAGCGGCGCTCGGCACGGTGGCGCTCGCTTCGGCGCTCCCACCTGCCTGGCGGGCTTCTCAACTCACGCCGGTCGAGGCGCTGCGGGCGGAGAGGTGAATTCATGACGTGGCGCTGGCTTCTCTCCGAATCGATTGCATC
>JBDKSR010000375.1:0-4436 GCA_039680545.1 Bryobacteraceae bacterium
CGGATTGACCCCCGACATCTACCCGGTTCGGCCCTCTGCTGGAGCGGGAGAAGTACTGGATTAGATCTGCAGCCAGGCTCGCCGGGCTGTCCGGTGTCTGGATACCGAATATGCTCTTGCTCACCAGGTCCACCTGGTGGCGGATAAGCTCAATATTCGCACCCGCGATTCCGCGCTGATCGTATCGGCATTCAATAAGGCTGTTGGCGGTAGGATAGAGGCTAGCTGGGCTCGGGCTACGAATCCGGACCGAACTCCGCGCGGGCTTCCATGCCTCAAATCGACGGCTTTGTGAAGGCTAATCAGGATCGCTTCCTTAGTGAATTGGAGGCGTTTCTGCGGATTCCAAGCGTCAGCACGCTTCCGGAACGCCGTGCTGATATGGTGCGCGCGGCGGAATTCGTGGTTTCGCAGTTGAGATCCGCGGGACTCGAAAACGCCGAGCTCATCCCTACCGCCCGTCATCCTCTTGTCTACGCTGATTGGCTTCATGCCCCAGGGAAGCCTACGGTGCTCTGTTACGGGCATTACGATGTGCAGCCGGTCGAACCGCTGGAACTGTGGGATCACCCGCCTTTCGAGCCGGTCGTGCACGACGGAAACATTTACGCGCGGGGAGCCTCCGATGATAAAGGGCAGATGATGACGCACATCAAGGCGATTGAAGCCCTGAAAGTGACCACTGGAGGTCTGCCTGTTAACGTCAAGTTCCTGGTTGAAGGCGAGGAAGAGGTTGGTGGCACACCCTTCCAGAAGTACGTCGAGCGGTACCGCGAGAAGCTGAAGGCTGATGTGGCATTGGTCTCTGACACAACGCTGTGGGACGAGGAGACGCCGGCTATTTGCCTCGGTCTTCGAGGGCTGATCTACATGCAGGTGCAGGCCCAAGGGCCAAATCGCGACCTCCACTCGGGACTTTTCGGAGGCGTGGCGCAAAACGCGGTATTCGGCCTGATTCAGTTGCTTGCAAAGGCCAAGGACGAGAACGGCAAACTGAGAATTCCCGGAGCCTATGATGACATCGTGCCGCCCTCGGCTCTCGAGCAGCGCAGTTGGACTAGCATAGCTGCCAGCACTAGGGACCAACTGCGAGCCTACCTCGGAATCGAAGCACCCGAGGACGAACCTGCATTTTCTTGGCTCAACCGCATGTGGGCCGAGCCGTCGATGGATGTGCATGGTGTTAGTGGTCGGCGCTTTCGTACGACGAAGAAGCCCACGCGTGACAAGCCGTTGTTGGTGGAGTTCCTTGGGATTCGCTGCGGTTATACGGGCCCCGGCATGAAGACTGTCATTTCGTCCCGAGCCACGGCAAAGCTCAGCTTCCGCCTGGCTCCGGGGCAAGACCCTACGAAGATGATTAGGGGCTTCCGGCAGTTTGTCGAGGATAACACTCCAAAGGGGATCAGCACGAATGTGCAAGTATTGACGGCCTCTCCGGCGATGACGGTCGATCCAGACCATCCCGCAATACGAGTTGCCGCGCAGGCGCTTGAGAATGTGTTCGGCAGACCTGTCGTGTACGTCCGGTCGGGAGGCTCCATCCCGATCGTGGCAGGATTTTCGGAGCACCTTGGCATTCCCAGTGTTCTTATGGGATTCGGGCTCGCGAGCGACCGTCTGCATTCGCCCAACGAGAAGTTCAGCCTGAGGAGCTTCCGGCTCGGGATCTTAGCCGTGGCGGCCTTTCTGGAGAGGTACGGGGAAATGAACGGCCGAGTCGGTTTCACTCAATCAAAGTTGACGACTCGCTCGACCTCCACCGGCGAAGAATTACCTGCATCGCGCGTTACCACGCGTCGCGAGCGGGGAGGACCACGTTAATGACTATTCGGACAATTCTGCTGGCGGCCGATTCTTCACATCCGGCCAAAGTCGCTGCACACCAGGCGAAGTTGCTGGCGGAGCACTTTGGCGCGCAGTTGAAGGTTCTGCACGTTCTGCCCTATCCACTCGGAATCCCCGGCGCTCCCGATCACGGCCTTCAGCTAGGGGAATGGTTCACGGGACGAGCAGAACAGGACATATCTGAGCTTCAGTCGTTTTTTGCTCCGGAACTGAACGGATTACATGTGGAGTGGGTCGTGCTGGAAGGCGACCCCGCGAAGCAAATCGTCGAGTACGCCGATTCGAACGGTGTGGATCTGATTGTTATGCCGGCCCACGGTCAGGGGCCATTTCGCCGTTTTCTGCTCGGGTCTGTCACAGCGAAGGTGTTGCACGACGTGGAATGTCCTGTGTGGACAGGCATTCACCGGGAGGAACTCTCATACAGCGAAAACCTTGGCATCAATAACGTCGTCTGCGCGATTACCCCGGGACCCCAGGGGGCGAAACTAGTCGGCTGGGCGTCGGAAATAGCTGCCTCCTTCGGTGCCCACCTGTTCATGGTGCACGTGATCCCCCATTCGGAGTCCGTGAACGAGGAGTATTTTCGCCCGGACGCATCAGCCCCCGTCACGGTCCGTGCGCGGGAACGCATAGAGGCGTTACGAGAGCAATGCGGAGCGGATGCCGACGTGATCATTGCCGGCGGCGAGATCCATAAAGCGGTATGTGGTGAATTGGAACGGCTCAATGCCGACTTGCTGATTATCGGCCGCAGCCCGCAGTGGGGAGCTGTCGGACACTTGCCGACGCACGCCTACGCCATCGTTCGTGATTCACGCTGCCCAGTCGTGAGCGTGTAGATAGACGCGGTTAGCGATACCGTATTGGGCTAGTCTCGCTGTTTTGCGGTCAATCCCTGCTGGTGCTTCGGATCAGAACAGAACACGTGCTTTACACGCACCGTCAGATGCGTCCACACGTAGTGCGTAAGTCCCACCGTAAACGATATCCCGTTGTACACGTGGTAAAGCAGGTGGAAGGGCACTGCCGCCAGTGCGAAGACCCGCCCCTGCTTCGCCGCCAGGAACAGATAGAAATTCGTGTTCACAAACACAATAGCGACAGCGATCAGAAATACGGCGAACACGAGCATGTGTGAGGGCAAGTGGCTCACCATGTATACGAGCGCGGAGAAGGTGTATACCCCAAGAAGAAAGCCCGTCCAGCGCCGCGCCTTCTCGTTCGAATATGCGTAACGATGCCGCAAGAACAACAGCAGGTATCCGAGAAGAACGGGCGGTACGATCCCCTTCATCCGATGTGTCCACGCCAGGCATACGAGACCGGCGATTGCGGCGCTCAGGAATATCAATGTGGACTTGGAATGCGATTCCGGCCCGACGAAGTAGCGCGCCAACAGAAACAGAACGACGGCGAAAAGCGGAGTCAGGAAGTGTCCGCGCCAGTATGCTGCCGCGACTCCGGCGAAGCCGATCAGTAAGAATGCGAGCGCCACGCTGACCCGTTGGCTCAGCTCAATGTTCAAATCGTTCGGCATCGAGCGGTCGCGAAGGATGAGTTCTGTCCACGGAATCCCCCGGTCCAGAATGTCGCTTTTCAGCAGACCCCAAAAGGTCCAGCGTTTCAAGTGCTTGACCACAACATTCTTATCGAGGATCACATGACGCTTAGCCATGTGAAGGCGGTAGCCTAGCTCGATGTCCTCAATGGCCGGGCGGCCGTAAGACTCATCAAAGCCTGCGTGCTCCAGAAACAAATCGCGGCGGATAGCGCCACATCCGCTCCAGAATGTACATGCTTCACGCCGGGCATGCTGATGAACGAAACAGTGCATCAGGTTTTTGTACTGGGAAATGAAATCTTCCGACCCCGGCGAGTCATCATACGAGCCGATCAGCGCGTCCAACGCCGGGTCCGCCTCGAATGCGTCGAGAACCCGCGAGATTGTGTCGGGATGCACGCAAACGTCGGCATCGAGAAAGAAGAGAATATCGCCTTTCGCAATGCGAGCGGCCGCGTTTCTCGCGTGAGCCGGGCCACTTGGCCCACCCACGGAGATGACGTTCACCCCTGCTGATTTCGCGACCTCGGCGGTTTCATCAGTGGACCCGTCATCAGCGACAATGCACTCGAGATACGGCATCGAGGACTGCGCGAGGTGATTCAGAGAAACGCGCAGATACGGAGCGGCGTTGTACGCAGGAATGATGACCGATATGGATGGATGGCTCACGCTGTCTGAACCCAGCAATTCTACGTCACGCCACACCAACAAGCAAAGCGCAGGGCAATTACTTACGTTCGTATCGGCCCATGTACTCGGCTTCTGCAATAATACGCCCGCGCAGTGCAGCGTCGAGGCTGCTTCGCTTTGTCCCGCTTTTGAGGCCGAGTGAAGAGACACTCAAAGCGTAAAGCCGGAAGTAGTACCGGTGCGGCCCACGTCCCTTGGGAGGGCAGGGCCCGCCGTAACCCGGACGGCCGAAGTCGTTTGTTCCGCTGACTCCCAGACTGCCCGGTCTGAGACCCTGTGCGAGCGCGTGCGCAGTGGCCGGAATATCCCACAACAGCCAGTGATTCCAAGT
>JBDKSR010000376.1:0-3527 GCA_039680545.1 Bryobacteraceae bacterium
GGTCCCGTGATCACGCTCGCGTTGACGGGGACCACGCGCGGCAAAGCTTTCCTCGCGAAGTCCCCGCAGGCTGGCCTTTGGGCTACGAAAAAGGGCGATGAGGCTTACCTTCTCGAAGTAGACGAGAAGGGGGCCCTGCTGTTGGCCGATACTCCCCGCGGTTTGATCTACGCGGTCCAAACGCTGCTGCAGATGGTCCGAAACGGCGGGAAAGAAATTGCCTGTGCACGCATTGTTGACTATCCTCAGCTCGGATTCCGCGGAGTGCACATCTGCATCTTCCCGAATACGGAGCTTGAGGGCGTGCGCCAGGCGATCCTGGTAGCTGCCCGGTATAAGTACAACGCCGTCGTGATCGAGCCATGGGCCTCGCTGAAATCAGCCAGTCATCCGGAGACGGCGTACGAAGACACGTACACACCGGCTCAACTGAAGCCCCTGATCGAACTGGGCAAGGCGCTCCACATGGAAATGATCCCAATGCTCAATTCCTGGGGGCACGCGAGCGGCATGCGCAGCAGGTCCAACCAGCACGTCGTGCTCGACCGCTTCCCTCAGTTCAAGCCTCTCTATGAAGAAGATGGATGGTCGTTCTGCCTCACCAACCCGGATATCTACGGACAGCTCTTCGACCGCTATGGCGAGTTGATCAAATTGTTCGACAACCCCAAGTACTTCCACCTTGGGCTCGACGAGGCGTGGGGACACCGTGGGTTGATGGTCAGCGACGCCTGCCGTGGAGACAATCCTCGTGAGACGCTCGCCAACCACATGAAGAAGCTTTGCGGGTACTTCGCTGAACGAAAGATTCAGGTGATCGCATGGCACGACATGTTCATCCAGCGGGATCACCCGGAACTGGGCCGCCTTTCACCCGCTAACAGCGTCCCGCCCATGAACAGCCATCTGGTGCTTAATGAACTTCCCAAGGACATCATTATGGATGCCTGGAACTACGACGAGTCGCGCGAGTGGCCCGTGACGAAGTATTTCTATGACCGCGGCTTCCCCGTGCTGGTTTCACCGTGGAAATCGCGCAAGAACACCGTGTCACTGCTCAACACGGCGAAGCGGCTGAATGTGATGGGCCTGCTGGAGACGACCTGGGACTCTCTCGACGTCACACTTCCGACCGTAGGCGAAGCGGGAATACTGGCCTGGACCGAGCCGGGCTTCAATCTGGACACCGTCCCCTTTGAGAACTTCGTTCACGCGATTCGCGTGTTGCCCATTGTGAATCTACCGAAGCTCGAGAACACTTTACGGCCTGCCGTTGTATCGTCCAATCGAAAGGCAGCGAAGTGATGAGAGTTCGCCCTACGTTGCTTCTGCTGGGCTTGCTTCCATGCTTGGCCTGGGGTGAAGGCAATCGGATCTCAGTTGTCGCGCCCCCTGTTGGTGAGAAGGCCTATCAGATCGCTGCGGAAACTTTCGTCGACTATTGGAGCAAGACCACCGGCGGTAAAGCACAACTGGTCGCCGGTGTCGCACAACCGAATGGCAGCCTGCCCTCCGGTGACGTCGTTTTGATCGGCTCCGATGCCGTCCAGTCGCTCGTGCACGACTTGATTCACCGTCGCGTTGTTCCCGCCCTCGGCGTTGAATACGGCGGAGACAGCTATCGCATCCTCTCTGTTCCGGACCAGGGCCGAACGTTGCTCATTGTGGCGGGCGGCAGCGGACGCTCGACCATTTATGCTGTCTACGACTTCTTCAGACGGCAAGCCGGTGTCGAGTACTTCTGGGATGGCGACGTGATCCCGCCCGCGAAAAATGTCCAGGTGACGGGTCTGGACGTGACCGAGAATCCTCGCTTCGAGTATCGTGGGCTCCGTTACTTCGCCCACCGCGGCCTTCATCGTTTTCAGGCCGAACACTGGGATCTGGAGGACTGGAAGAAAGAAGTCGACTGGTTGCTGAAAAAACGCTTTAACCTCTTCATGCTTCGCACCGGTATCGACGATCTCTTCCAGCGTGCCTTTCCGGGCCAGGTAACCTATCCGCCCACGGATGGCGTCGATCCCGACGCCGAGCCTCGCAGCTTCAATGACAGAACGTCGTTCTGGCCGCTCAAATACCGCGGCGAATTACGCAAGGCCGTCCTGCAGTACGCCGCCGACCGAGGCCTGCTGCATCCCGAGGACGCAGGCACGATCACGCACTGGTATTCCCACACACCCACTTCGTTCTACAAGAGTCATCCTGGTTTTCCCGTGACCAGGGACCAGAAGAGCGGCTACAAGCTGGATACAGCCGCCATTTGGGATGTCGAATACCAAGAGGCCTGGGACGCCTACTGGAAGCTCACTGAGACTCACGTCAAAGAGTACTCGCCCACATATCCTCGCTTGTTCCACACCATTGGTATGGCAGAGCGGCTTTTCGGAAGCAGCCCCGAGGAGAATCTGCAGCGCAAGCTGTACGTCTATCGCAAAACACAGCAGATGATTCGTGAGCATTACCCCGACGTCCCTCTCATCTTCGCCGGCTGGGATTTCTATGGTTGGTGGAAGAACGAGGACGTGAACCGGCTGCTTAAAGAATTGGACCCGAACCGCAGCATCGTGATGGACTACACGGCCGATCTTCTCGGACGCACGACATTTCGTGATTGGGGCCTGTACGGTCAATTTCCTTGGATCTTCGGCATTTTCCACGGTTTTGCCAAGCACTCGGACTCGCACGAGGACTATGACCTGCTGGCATCGCGGCTGGCCGACGCGGCGAAGGACGAAAAGTGTGTCGGGCTGACCATGTGGTCGGAAATCTCCCACAACGACACGTACATGCTCGAATATCTGGCCAGCAATAGTTGGCAACCGGCCCACCCGGACGCTGCGACTGCCACGGCGCATTACTGCCGTACTCGCTATCCCGTGGAACTGCGGGCTCAGATGGAACGGCTCTGGCCGTCTTTCCTTGAAGTATCCGGCTCTGCCCAATGGTCCGAGCGTGGTACCCGCTCCATGACCTTTCAAGAGCCGCACTTCCGGGTGCTGAACAGGAACGTTTTCATCGAGCTCAAAGAAAACCGCGTGAAGGATGTCGAATCCGAATTACAGCGGATACGCCCGACCCTGAACAACGCTCCGGTCATGCTGGATGGACTCGCCAAGCTTTCGGCGGGCGCCTATTCGAACGAGCTTTGGCGCCGTGACGCTCTCGATATCGCGCGGACGACAGCCAGCCGAGCGCTGCTAGTTGGAATGCTCGCCGGATCACACAGCATGGAAGCCTGGAGGACAGGGCAGGGCAATGCCGAGAGCGTGCGCAAGTTGGCCGGCCTCACGCAGCGATTGCTTGCTGCACTGGCCGGCATCACCGGCTCCGCCGACGAATTCTCGATGTACGCTTCGCTGCGCCGTTTGGAGCGTGCTGAGACGATCTCCGGCATCAAGCCGCAGATCAACCCTCATTCCGAACAGACCCTGAAGGCGAACTCCGAGAATGATTACTGCCGCAGCCATCATTACGAGATGGTGAAGTATCTCTACGCGCCGGAACTCCAGTCGTATTGGGAGTGGGTG
>JBDKSR010000377.1:0-2113 GCA_039680545.1 Bryobacteraceae bacterium
CCACGGCGCGGATCGAAACCGCCAGTATCGGGAGGCAGTGTGTCAATCCTATGAAATCAAAGAGATTGCCTGGCAGCGGGCCATCCGAGTGAGGGAAGATTGGACCTCCCACGCCCGGCGGTTCGCAATCGGCTGCCCCACGGCTGGCCGACCATTCCGCTGCTCAAAACCAGGCCGGGGACGCTTCCAATCATGGTATGATCGTTCGTGCCGAACAAGATTCTTGGCGTTATTCCTGCCCGGTTCGCCTCGACAAGATTTCCTGGAAAAGCTCTCGCCAGTATCGCCGGGAAAACTATGCTTCAGCACGTCTGGGAACGCTCATCCCAGGCCTCGACTCTGTCGAAAATAATCATAGCCACGGACGATCAACGCATATTCGACGAAGCCGAGCGGTTTGGCGCCGAGGTGCGCATGACTCGGGCGAATCATGCCTCGGGCACGGATCGCGCGGCGGAGGTGGCCGCCCATGAGGACGTCATGCTGGTCGTCAATATACAGGGCGACGAACCTCTGATCGATCCGGCGGCGATTGACGCCGCGGTCAAAGGGCTCCTGGAGGAAGGGA
Source organism: Bryobacteraceae bacterium (assembly GCA_039680545.1). Taxonomy (GTDB): domain Bacteria; phylum Acidobacteriota; class Terriglobia; order Bryobacterales; family Bryobacteraceae; genus JAEHDI01. The sequence continues at coordinate 569 of JBDKSR010000377.1, forward strand.
ACCCGGCACCCATGGGAACCCTGCGGAAGCGGATTGAAGATCCGGGCGACCTGGCGAATCCCAACGTAGTAAAAGTGATTACCGATCTTTCGGGAAACGCGATTTATTTCTCCCGGTCTCCGATTCCGTACCTGCGCGCCGCCCGGTCGCCTCAATACAAGCACATCGGTCTTTACGTGTATCGTAGGGACTTTCTTCTGGGCTATTCCTTGATGCCGGTTGGACCGCTCGAACAGGCGGAGTCTCTGGAGCAATTGCGTGCGATCGAGAACGGACACCGCATTCGTGTGGTGGAGACGCAGTACGAATCGCTCGGGGTGGACACCCCCGAGGACCTGGAGCGCGTCTCCGAGGTTGTCGAAGCGAGATTAATGAAGAGTTAGGCGTGCGATAACAATGGCCAAGTTTATATTCGTGACAGGCGGCGTTGTTTCCTCCCTGGGAAAGGGGATCGGGGCAGCCTCGATTGGTTGCCTGCTCGAGAGCCGCGGGTTGAAAGTGACCCTTCAGAAGTTCGATCCGTACCTGAACGTCGATCCGGGTACGATGAGTCCCTTCCAGCACGGCGAAGTCTTCGTGACTGACGATGGCGCGGAGACAGACCTGGACCTGGGGCACTACGAACGTTTCACTCATAGCCCGCTCACGCAAGCCAACAACGTGACCTCGGGACGTATCTACGAGCGGATCATCACGCGGGAGCGGCGCGGTGACTACCTCGGAAAGACCGTCCAGGTGATTCCGCACGTCACCAACGAGATCAAGGCGTCGATGAAGAAGGTGATGGATGACACCGACGTCGTCATCGTGGAGATCGGCGGCACGGTCGGCGACATCGAGTCGCTGCCGTTCCTGGAAGCGATCCGCCAGATGCGCCACGAGTTGGGACGTTCGGAAACGATCTTCGTCCACGTCACGCTGGTGCCGTGGATCGCCGTGGCCCACGAACTGAAGACCAAGCCGACCCAGCACAGCGTCAAGGAACTGCGCGAGATCGGTATCCAGCCGGACATCCTCCTGTGCCGGACCGAGCGAGAACTTCCCGAAGAAGTGCGGGAGAAGATCGCATTGTTCTGCGACGTGAACAAGGACGCAGTGATCACGACGCGGGACGCCAAGTCCGTGTACGAAGTGCCGCTGATGTTCGCCGAGCAGGGTGTGGACGAGATCATCCTGCGGTTGCTCAAGCTTGAAGCGGGTCCGCGTCAAATGGAGCGTTGGAGCGCGATGGTCGACCGCCTCAACAACCCGGCGGGAGAGGTGAGCATCGCTCTGGTCGGCAAGTACGTCGGTTATGAGGATTCGTATAAAAGCCTGAAGGAGGCGCTGGTTCACGGCGCGCTCGCGCACGGAAGGAAACTGCGCATCGAGTGGATCGAAGCGGAGGACCTGACCGAGCCCGGGTGGGAGAAGAAGCTCGAACCGTACGACGGCATCCTGGTGCCGGGCGGCTTTGGGAAGCGCGGGACCGAGGGCATGCTGCAGGCGATCCGCTACGCGCGGGAGAACAAGGTTCCGTACTTCGGCATCTGCCTCGGCATGCAG
>JBDKSR010000378.1:0-4392 GCA_039680545.1 Bryobacteraceae bacterium
GAAAACGCGGTCACAAAACAGCCGGAGAATCCTGCTCAGCCGTAGCGTGGTCGGAGGCGTCCCTGAGGTGAGGTTGAACATGGGCACGCCTTTTGGGTTAATCTCGATAGAAGCCCTATGGCGAGAACTCAGGACGGCGAATTCGAAGTACTCTTGGGCAACAAACAACTGCTCAGCATCTTTTTTATCGTAGTCATCCTGCTCGGGGTGTTCTTCACGATGGGCTACATCCTCGGGAAGAACTCGGCTACGCCAGGAAGACCGACGACAACAGCAGGGAGGCCCACACCTGAGCCTCCCAGCGCTCCGGCTGCCACGACCTCCGCCTTCTCTCAGGAGCAGACGAAGGACGATGTACGGCCCCTGGTTGAGAATGCAACTGCCCCGGCCAGAACTCAGCCCGCGGCACCGGCCGCAACGCCGGCAGAGGCACCCAAAAAGGCCGCGACACCAGCGCTTAGCTCCGAGCCCATTCCGGGTAAGACCTATTTGCAGGTGGCGGCAGTGAAGCGCCCGATGGCTGAACTGGTGGCCGAAGTCCTCCAGAAGAAGGGCTTCCACTGCATCCTTCTGGCGCATCCGACAGAGCCGGTTTTCCGTGTATTGGTCGGTCCGGCGGCGGACGCTGACGCGGTTACAAAGATGCGGCAGGACCTCGAAGCGGCCGGATTCAAAGCCATCCCACGGAAGTTTTAAGGCGTGCCGTCAGACCTGGTTCAGATCGCGCAGCCTAAGGCGTCCAGGGCTTCCCTTCCCCCATGGCTGCGAAAAACGCTAAGCAATTCGTCGTCCGTGGTCAAAGTGCAACGTGACTTGCGTTCGCTTGGACTACATACGGTTTGCGAATCGGCCCGGTGTCCCAACATTCATGAATGCTTCCATCGCGGCACTGCCACGTTTCTGATCCTTGGCGGCTATTGCACGCGGCGGTGCCGTTTCTGCGCTGTGCCGAAGGTAGCGCCGGAGGAACGGCCAGCGGATGTGGACCCCAATGAACCCCGGCGCGTCGCGGAAATGGCCGCGCGGCTCGGGTTGCGGTACGTCGTCATCACCAGCGTGACGAGAGACGACCTGCCGGATGGCGGATCCGCACACTGGGCGAACGTCGTGCGCGAGGTAAGAAATGTGATGCCGAAGGCCCGGGTGGAGATCCTGACGCCGGACTTCGGCGGCGATCCTGACAATCTGGTGCGCGTGCTGGACTCCGCTCCCGACGTGTTCAATCACAACGTGGAAACGGTAAGACGGCTCTACGCAGACGTTCGTCCGCAGGCCGATTACGATCGATCACTCGAAGTACTCCGCTTCGCGCGCCGGCATCGCCCGAACATTCTTGTTAAGTCCGGACTGATGGTGGGACTCGGAGAGACACCGGAAGAGGTTGAGTCGCTCCTTCGTGATTTGCACGAAGCGGGAGTGGACATCGTGACGATCGGGCAATACCTGCAGCCAACGCGGCTGAGTCTTCCGGTGGCCGAGTACGTCAAGCCGGCGCAGTTCGATGCATGGCGCGACTTTGGATTGGCGCTCGGTTTTCGCGCGGTCGCGAGCGGTCCCTTCGTGCGCAGCTCATACAACGCCGAGGCCATCGGCGGAAAGGCAGGCGAGCAACCGTGTTGAACCTGCTGTTAGCATTGCTCACGGCGGCGCTTCTGATCCTGACCTTTCCGCGATTTGACCTATCGTGGCTGGCTGCCGCGGCGCTCGCGCCGTTGCTAATTGCGGTGACGAGAGAAACGAGGCTGCTGCAACGGTTCCTGTTGGGATGGGTCACCGGCATCGTGTACTGGTTTGGAACGTGTTATTGGATTCAGTACGTCCTCGAAGTGTACGGCGGGATGGGAACATTTGGAAGCTGGGGCGCCTTCCTGCTGTTCTGCCTCTTTAAGGCGCTCCATCTCGCTGTCTTCGCGCTGGCTGCGGGTGTCGTGATGAAACGCTGGTACGCCCTGCCCGCAGTCGCGGCACTCTGGGTGGCGATCGAGGCGACGCACGGGCCCCTTGGTTTCGCGTGGCAGACGCTCGGAAACGCGGGGATCGATATGGGCATTCCGATGCGGCTTGCGCCGTACACGGGCGTCTACGGGTTGTCCTTCGTGTTTGTGATGTTGAACGCGGCGCTCGCGCTGGTCGCGCTGCGGAGGAGCCGGAAGGAATTGATCTGGCTGGCCGTGCTTCCCCTGCTGTACCTGCTTCCGCCGCTTCCGGAGGCGGAGCGAGGCACGCAACGAGCCGCGCTGGTTCAACCCAACATTTCAGAAACGGAGGAGTGGACCTCCGATTCCCTGCGAGCGACCGAGCAGCGGCTTGGTTACCTATCGCTGCAGGCGGCTTTGGGCTCGGGAAGTCCCGCGCCTGAACTTCTGATCTGGCCCGAGGTACCGGCTCCGTTTTATTTTTATGAGGACGCCGTGTTTCGAACGGCCACGACGGACCTTGCGAGGTTGAGCCGAACGTCCTTCCTCTTCGGCACCGTCGGACACTCGCAGAGCGGCGCACCGTTGAACTCGGCTGTGATGCTCGGGCCCGACGGCAGTTACAAAGGCCGCTACGACAAGATGTATCTTGTGCCGTTCGGCGAGTTTCTCCCACCCTTCGTCGATTTCGTGAATAAGATTACTTCCGAAGCGGGTGACTTTGAACCGGGTAAGAACCTGACGGTGTTCCGGAACGGTGATCACAGGATCGGTTCGTTTATCTGCTACGAAGCGGTCTTCCCGCATTTCGTGCGCAAGTTCGCGGCCAACGGAGCGGACGTCCTCGTGAACCTGTCGAATGACGGTTATTTCGGGCGCAGTGCCGCACGTGAGCAGCACTTGAAGATCGTGCGCATGCGGGCGGCGGAGAATCGGCGCTGGATCCTGCGGGCGACCAACAACGGGATCACGGCAGTCGTCGATCCGGCGGGCCGGGTACTCGAACGTCTGCCGTCGTACAGGCAGGAAGCGCTTCTGGGAAGGTTCACGTACATCCAGAAAACGACACCGTACACGCGCCTTGGCGATTGGTTCGCGTGGCTGTGCGGGGCGGCGTCGATCACCGCCCTGGCGGCAAGTCTAGTTAGCTGTGGCGGATTACGAGCACGTCGCCGTTCTTGACGATGTACTCTTTCCCCTCAAGACGCAGGTGACCTTTATCACGGGCGCCGGAATAGCCGCCACAGTCGATCAGATCCTGCCAGTCGATGACCTCGGCGCGGATGAACTTCTTTTCGAAGTCGCTGTGAATCGCGCCAGCAGCCTTGACGGCGGTGCTGTTCATCGGGACCGTCCAGGCTCGGACTTCGTCCTCTCCAGCGGTGAGGAACGACATGAGGCCAAGTAAGGAATAGGTCGCCGAAATCAGCCGTTCGAGTCCCGACTCCTTTAGGCCGTAACTTGCGAGATACTCACCTGCTTCGTCCGCCGATAACTCGGTCAGTTCGGCTTCGACCTTCCCACAGACGGCCGTAACTGCCGTCCTCGGGTACCCTGCGAGCGGACCGTTCCGGTACTCTGCTTCGATCTCGCGCAGCCGGGGAGCGTCCTCCTCTCCGATGTTGAGAACGTACAGCATCGGTTTCTGGGAAAGGAACTGGAAGCCGCGGATGCGCTTCTGATCCTCGGCGCTCAACTCCATCACGCGGAGCGGCTGATCGGATTCCAGAACCGCTTTGGCCTTTTCAAGCAATTCGTACTCGCGGTCGAGTTCCGGATTCTTGATCTTCTTACGATCCTTCTCCAGCCTCTCCAGCCGCTTTTCGATCACCATGAGGTCGCTCAGGATCAGCTCCATTTCAACGTCGCGCATATCGCGTAACGGATCGACAGAGCCTTTCTCGTGCGGCACCACATCACTTTCAAAGACGCGGAGCACGTGAGCGAGCGCGTCTACCACGCGAAGGCTCGCGAGTTGGGACGGGTCCCTCAGAGTCTCTTTGGAAATGGACGGAAAGTCGAGATATTCGACCGTGGCGTGAACGGTTCTGGGGGGATTAAAAAGCTCAGCGAGCGCGCCGAGCCGTGCATCGGGGACTTTCGCTACTCCGACGCGAACCTCCGTGCTTCCCACGCGCGTTTGCTCGTGAACGCCGGTCAGAATCGTGAACAACGATGTTTTGCCCACCATGGGCAGGCCGATGATGGCAGTCTGCATAAGTCAGTTAGTGAACGAATGGCGAAACGTGCTTCCTTGTTACAACGGCACGTCCACCTGAGTAAGAACTTCCTGTAAGATGCGCTCCGCCACATCGGTGGTGCGCTGCGCAAGCGCCACGCGGGTATTAATCACCACGCGGTGAGCGAAAACCGGTACGACGAGACGCTTCACATCGTCGGGAATAGCATATTCTCTGCCCTCGAGAAACGCGAGAGCCTGGGTGGCGCGATAGAGCGCCTGGGCACCCCGGGGGCT
>JBDKSR010000379.1:0-4781 GCA_039680545.1 Bryobacteraceae bacterium
GAACCCTCGGCGAATGAGGAAGGGCCTACCGGCAATCTCCACCGAGGCCTCGCCCTCGCTCGCGATGGTGTCCAGATCATTCGGTCCGAAGAGGCGCAAGATATGCTGAAGGTCGGCCGGCGCACCAATCGTCGCGACCGCCGCAATATCAGGCAAGTCGGCGGCGGCTACGATCGCAGCGGTGCCACCCAGGCTGTGCCCGACGAGGAGGGACGGTGACATGCCCGCCTCCGCCATCGCCTTTGCGGCGGCCCGAAGGTCCTCGACGTCCGACGCGAAGTTCACAGGTTCTCCCGTCCCACCGCCGATCCCGGTCCCGGCGAAATCGAACCTCAAGACCCCGATGCCCGCACGCGACAGCGCGCGCGAGATGTGAACAGCGGCGCGACTGTCTTTCCCGCACGTGAAGCAGTGGGCGAAGATCGCCCAGCCCCGCGGCGTCCCTTCCGGCGGTTCGAGGTGCCCGGACAGCGGAGAGCCAGCCCCACTGACAAACGTAAATGATCTTCCTGCCATGTCCATCAAACCTCCAGCACGCGGCTTGGCGGTTGCGCTCTCAGAACCTTCGACGGAGCTGAGCGGAGCGCACCGCCAACCGGTAATCGTCATCTCAGGCTATCATTTATATGTCTGGCGCATATAGACAAGCCCCTATATCATGATTATATGCGCCAAGCATACTTCTGCGACCTGCGTTCCAAAGGCGGTCTCACGGAAGAGGTATCAGTCAGGCGCGTGGGCCAAAGGACTATGGAACTCAATCAAGTCAGCTATTTCATCAACTTGGCCGAGACGCTGAATTTCACAGCGGCCGCTCGCTTGAGCGGTGTGTCACAGCCAAGTCTGACCCGCGCGATCCGCCGCTTGGAAGATGAGCTTGGCGGGCCGCTGATCTATCGCGACGGGAAGAACAGCCGCCTGACTGGCCTTGGCCATGACGTCGAGGCAGAATTCCGGCGCATGGTGGTCGCGATGAAGAGCGTTCGCAATCACTCGGAGCACTGGGCGATGGGGGGGCACCGCGTGCTGGATGTCGCCGTCGCGCCCACCGTCGGACCAAAGGAATTTACGGCATTCTTCGAGAGCGCATTGGCGGAGATGCCATCCATCGAAATCAAGCTGCACTCGCTCCAGTCGAACGAGGACACATCGGAGGTGCTTTCAGGAAAATACCACGCGTGCATCATGCCGCGTGAAACAAGACCGGAACGCAAGCTGGATGTGCATCCTCTATTTCGGGAGCGCTTCGTGCTCGGCTGTTCTGCAAACCATCCCTTGGCTGCCAACGAGATCGTGCGCGGCGAAGACCTGCTCGAGTTTCCTTTCGTCGATCGCCTGAAATGCGAGTTTCGCGATCGGATCCTCGATCACTTCGCGCGACGGGACTTGCTCATGCGACCTCGCTTTCGATCAGATCGCGAGGACTGGGTGCAACGGGTCGTCGCTGACGGCCACGCCATATGCATTCTTCCGGAACGATCGCCGACCGTGCAAGGCCTCGTGACTCGGCCGATCGACGGATTTGTCTTGGAGCGCGAAGTCGTGATCGCGACAGTATCCGGCTCCACGGCAACGGTCGAGATACGGAACATCGCGCAGCTGGCAACCCGGTACGAGTGGAACTGAATCACGACGTGAAGAGCTTCGGCGCTATGGAAACTATACGCGCAGCGTATTGGATAAATCTGGGGCGCACTGCGATAGTCGGTGCAATGACTGCAAAGATAAATGACAGTGTGTCGAGCTCTCTAGATTAATTATTGGAGACTATCATGAAGTTTGAGAAGTCACAGGCAGCAGTTGACCGCCTGACCCCCGAGCAACGCCGGATTACCCAGGATTCGGGGACCGAAAGGCCCTTCACGGGTGAGCACAACGACAACAAGGAGCCTGGCATCTACGTCGACATAGTGTCGGGAGAGCCGCTGTTCGCTTCAACGGACAAGTTCGATTCGGGTACTGGCTGGCCCAGCTTCACCAAGCCGATCGTTCCGGCAAACGTGAACGAGGTGCGGGACAGTGCACACGGCATGGTCCGGACGGAGGTCAGGTCGGTACACGCCGACAGCCATCTGGGCCACGTTTTCCCGGACGGTCCTTCCGACCGCGGCGGTCTGCGCTACTGCATCAACTCTGCGTCCCTTCGCTTCATCCCGCGCGACGAGATGGAGTCCGAGGGATACGGTGAATATCTCGATCAAGTAGAGGAGGCTTAACATGCATCAGCGCGCTGTTCTCGCAGGAGGATGTTTCTGGGGCATGCAGGATCTGATCCGCAAGCGGCCCGGCATCATCTCGACCCGTGTGGGTTACACGGGCGGCGATATTCCGAACGCCACGTATCGTAATCACGGCACGCATGCCGAGGGGATCGAGATTGTCTTCGACCCGACAGTGACGAGCTACCGGCACATCCTGGAATTCTTCTTCCAGATCCACGATCCGACGACGCTGAACCGCCAGGGCAATGATCGTGGGCTCTCCTACCGGTCGGGCATCTATTATGTCGACGAGGAGCAGAAGCGCGTCGCCGAGGATACGATCGCCGATGTGGATGCCTCGGGGCTGTGGGATGGCAAAGTGGTGACCGAGGTCCAGCCGGTCGGCGAGTTCTGGGAGGCCGAGCCCGATCACCAGGATTATCTGGAGAAGCGGCCGGGCGGCTACACCTGCCACTTCGTCCGTCCCGACTGGGTTCTTCCAAAGCGGCATGAGGCCGGCGATGTGAGCCCTGCGGCCGGGGCTGCAGCGGAATAGGCTTCGCTGCCGTTAGTGCCGCGCCGATCCGGTTCGCAACCTCCGACGACCGCGTCAATCGACGCGGTCGTCGAACCCGGCCTTGAAGCAGATCATTCCATTCAGCCGCCGTCGCAGTGCCAGGATCCAGATATGACAGACCTCTCCTCCTTTCCCATCACGCAGCGCTGGCCAGCATCTTATCCGGATCGCTTGCAACTATACGCGGCCCCCACGCCCAACGGCGTCAAGGTCTCGATGATGCTGGAGGAGACTGGCCTGCCGTATGAGCCCCACTTCGTCGACATCTCGAACAACGAGTCGAAGGATCCAGCGTTCGTGTCGTTGAATCCCAACGGCCGCATACCCGCGATCATCGATCCGGCTGGCCCTGACGGCCAGCCCATTGGCATATGGGAAACCGGTGCGATCCTCATCTATCTGGCCGACAAGACGGGGCAGCTCATCTCAACAACACCCGCCCAGCGGTACGAGACTCTGGCCTGGGTGTTCTTTCAGGTGTCGGGCGTTGGGCCGACCTTCGGACAGCTAGGCTTTTTCCTGCGATTTGCCGGCAAGGACTATGAGGACAAGCGACCTCGGCAGCGCTTTGTTGATGAATCCAGGCGTCTTCTCGGGGTCCTGGATCACCGGCTGGAGGGCCGCGAATGGATTGTCGATGATTACTCGATCGCGGACATTGCGACGTTTGGCTGGGTGAATGCGCTGGTCGAATTCTACGCAGCGGGCGACATCCTCGGCCTAAGCAGCTATTCGAACGTGCAGGCATGGCTCGAACGCGGGCTGGCGCGACCGGCTGTACAGCGTGGCCTGCGAATTCCTGCGAGGCCTGCATGACCATTATCGCCGCATATTATTACAACGAAGGTAAGCGAGTCCGTGAAATCAGGCTCGATGAGCACGTCGAACTAAACGAGAATCGCTCGGGCTTCTGCTGGATCGCGCTTAGCGAGCCCACCGCAGACGAACTCAGCGCGATCCAGACGACGTATAACCTCCATCCTTTGGCGATCGACAACGCCATGCACCCGCTGTGCCCGCCCAAGCTCGAGGTCTACAACGATGAGTTGTACGTCGTCGCCCAGACCGCCGAGCTGGTCGGCGACCGGATCAGCTACGGCAAGATGGCGATCTTCACCGGTCACAATCACCTTATCACCGTGCGGCACGGCAATGCCGGAGCGCTGGGCAAACTTCGGGAGCAACTCGAGGCATCGCCGACGCAGTTCGGCAAGGGTGTCGACTATGTGCTGCACGCGATCTTGCACCGAGTGGTCGACCAGTATCTGCCCATCTTCGAAATGATCGAGGACGACGTCCTGGCGATGGAGCGACGGTCGCTGCACGATTTCCTCGGGCCAGAAGAGGTGGCGCGAATCTTCGAACTAAGGTCCGAACTCACGCGGTTCCAGCGCACGCTCGGGGCTATGGCCGAGCTGGTGCGAAAGCTCGTTCGCGGCCACTTTCCCTGCATCAGCGCCGAAATGACACCATATTTCCACGACGTCGCGGACCATGTCCACCGCGTGCAGTCCATGGTCGACGGCCTCCTGCTTGTCCTGTCCACGGTCTTCGAGGCCAGCAGCCTTCTGGAAGCGCAAAGGATCGGTGTGGTCACTCGCCAGCTCGCGGCCTGGGCGGCGATCTTGGCGGTCCCGACGGCGATCGCCGGAATATATGGCATGAACTTCAAGCACATGCCGGAACTGGACACGCCATATGGCTACTTCGTCGTGCTCGGAGTGATAGCGGTGTTCTGCCTTCTCCTATTCATGCGCTTCAAGAAGGCCAAGTGGCTATGAGTAACGCACTTCGCGAGCTTCTCCGTCCGCCGAGTCACAGCGCGCTTTGTGCGCGAGCGTGTCCAATCCAGTTCAAGATGAAGGTGCTTCCATGACCTCCCAGGTGACCGACGTTCTAGAAGCAGTCCAGTCATTCATCGCCAAAGGCTATGACCGCGAATACCGCGTCAAGGACGGCAATCTCGTCGATCTCGAACTAGGGTCAACCCTCGATGCATGCAG
>JBDKSR010000380.1:0-5924 GCA_039680545.1 Bryobacteraceae bacterium
GGCGTCAAGTTCACTGTGCGCCGATTGAACTACATCAGCCGCTGCGAGCGGGATCTGGGCATGTTGTCCAACCGCTCTCGGCTCATCGGCATCATGCGTGAGATGGAGGCACTGTGCGACGGCGGGACACTCGAACGCGGTGCCGACGGGCGCGTGACCAACGTCGCCAAGGGCAAAGAGTCCGCCTTCCGGCAACTCGATAACGAGTACGCCATGATCCACCAAACCGCCATCGTCCCGGCCTACATCCGCGCCGGGCTGGAGTCTGTCGAGGGCTTGGACGTGGACGGTAAGCCAGCGGATGTGGAGTCGTTTCTCAAGGCCGCTCCCGATGCGCTGCTCGATGAAGTGTTCGCGGCGTGCCACGCCGCTTCGGACCTGACGGACGATCAAAGAAAAAACTTGCAGTCGCCTGGTTCTTCGGACGCGCCGGAGGCTGGGCAGCCGACGCCTACAACTGCGGTCGATGCCGACGCATAGGGCATTACAAGAAACGTAATTGCCGCCTGTTCTTTCCCGACCGGCCCAACCAGGCATACCGCTGGATGCCGGAGGTGAAGATGGACGGCGGCAAGTCCTACACCGTGCCGTCAGTCACCAGCGGCGAGTGCCCGGTTTCCTTCATCACCGACGAATCCAAAGCCCTCATTGAAATCGAATCCATGAACCACGCGGCGCAGAAATCCACCGGGGCGACGCTCTACGGAGCCGACGCTGGCCAGTGGCCCGCGGTGTGGCATGACGTCGTGACGCTGGTACAGATCCAGCGCGGGCTTGACGAGGGCGCATTCCAACGGAGTCTCAACAATGGCGGTCGATAGATTCCAACTCACAGTCGAAGCCAGCACACGCGGCGAGCAGGACATCGCCCGCATGGAAGCGGCAATCAATCGCTTCTCCGCGGCTGCCGATAAGACCGCCACAAAGACCAAGGCGCTCGGGGCCGACATGTCGGGCGCCGGGGACAAGATCAAGGCTGCGTTCGCTGATCCGATGAACGCGGCGAGCGATGCTGCACAGGGACTACTCGCTAAACTTGGACCGACCGGAACGGCTATCAGCGGAATCGCCACGGTGGCCATTGCGACTGGCACGGCCATCTTCGGACTGGCGAAGTCGTTCGGCAACCTCTACGAGCAACAGGCAAACAACGCTCTTCGTCTCGGGGTTTCGATCAACGATTACGCGCTGCTGGCGCATGAAAGCGAGAATGCCGGTCTGGCCAGCGACGCTCTCGTTACCACAATGAAGGGACTTTCCAAGGCCCTGTCCGACAACAGCGACGAAGGCAAGAAAGCGCACGAAGCACTTTACCGGCTTGGCGTTGAAGGCACCAACGCATTCGGAGCTGTCCGTCCGATCAAGGATCTGCTGACCGACATAGCCGACAGGCTTGGCGGCGTCAAGGGGCCAGCCGAGCGGGCGGAAATCGCGATGAAGATCTTTGGCAAGAGTGGCCTGGAAGTCCTGCCGTTGATGAACTCGCAACTTCGGGACCACCTGACGGAACTCCAGAAGGCGGGTGTCGGGTGGTCCGACATGGCCGCCGCGCAAGGCAAGGCGACCGACGAAATGATGGACCGCTTCAATACGAAGTGGGACGTCATGGTGAAGAAGTTGAAGGGCTACGGCGCCTCGATGTTCCTGACCGCCATTGATCCGGTGGGGGAATACAATCGCGCCGGCGCGGTCGATGACGCGAAAGAACGAGATCGCGTCAACCGATTAGTGCAACTCTCCAAGATACGTCCTGGTGAGGAGTGGGCCTCCAAGTACAGGATCGGCGGGCTTAGTGAAGATGAGTGGTCCGGCATGGCGCGGGTTTTGGAACGCAGTAAAACTCAAATGAAGGAGTTTGCCGACGCCACTGCGAAGGCCGCAAAGGAAGCCGAGAAGCTGAACACCTTCGTCGCGCGCGGGATGAAAGACCCGGCGCGGCTTGCTCCAAGCCTTTACGGTCCAGGTGAGCGTCCGGCGTTCGGTGGTGCTCTCAACACCTTCGGGACAAGCCAGGGGCCATCACTTCTCCGCGGTGGCGAGTCCGTCAACCGCGGATTCATGGGCCTGGACCCTGCCGCCATCCAACGCTCCGTTGAAGCGGCCCGCGACGAACTCTCCTACCAGGTCCAGAAGCTCAGTCTGATGACCGGACCCGGCGGCGAAATCGCGGCGGTCCAGACTATCACGGCGATGAAGTTGAAGGCGCTCGATCAGGAAATGGCGTTGGGCGAAAGCTTGTTCGATATCGAGAAGAAGCGCCTCGAAATCACGCGCGACGGGGAACTCCAGATCCTCGCCATCCAGAAGCAACGCGCTGATGAGTTGCGGCAAGTCGGCGGCTCCGTGTTTGACGCCATTACGGCGAGCGGCGGCGGGATCAAGAACTACGTCTCTGGCCTTGGATTAGGGACCGGCCGCACAATCTTCTCGAACGCCTACTCGCAGATTGCCAGCGGACTGTCCGGCAAGTTGTCGATGACATCGAACCCCAACTCGATGATGGGCAAGCTGCTTCAGGGGACGCCGTTCGGGGCGGACCCCAACGCACAGGCGGGCGCGGTTCAGATGACGGCGGCGCAGATCCAGATGCAAGCCGCTCAGACGCAATTGAGCGCGGCAACGGGAACTGCGCTTGGAGGAATCGGTGGCGGCAAGTCCTTTGCCGGTGGCGACCTGATCGACTACATGCTCGGGAGTTTGGGCGGCGGGGGCGCGTCGTCCAAGTTGCCTGCCAGCGTGGCGATGCTGAACCCATACTACAAGGGCGGCGGTACATCGACCGGCTTGAAGTCCGTTATGGGCATCGGCGCGGGCGTGGGAGCGGGCTTGGGCGTCTACAGCGGAATCCAACAAGGCGGAGCGTCGGGCGCTCTCACGTCCACGGCGGCGCTCGCTGGCGGCGCGGCGGCGCTTCTGCCAATGCTGTCCAAGTCTCTCGCGTTGGCTGGTCCCATCGGCGGCGCTATCGCCATCGGCGCAACTCTGGCAATGGCGTTCCTACCTGATCCGAAACAGGCGCGGCAGCGGGCGCTTGAAGAGCAGGCCAAGCAGCGCGTCTACGACGAAGCCAGCGGCGTCGAATACAACGCCGACATCTACGGGCGCAGCACGGATTACGGCCGCCGTGGCGAAGTGCGATCCATCGTCAACATCTACGCGCTCGACTCGCAAAGCATCATCGACCGGCAGGCCGATATCAGCGAAGCGGTACGGCAAGGACTGAGCAGCTATCCGCCGCTGGCCATGGACATCAAGGGGGCCGCCCTCGGGGCCTGATGGCGAGCTACCCCACGCTTGCGAGCGGGCGCACGTTCCTCGCTCCGCTGGTGCGTACCACGCGCTACGGTGTCCGCATCCAGCCGTTCGCCGATGGCAGCGAGCAGCGGTGGCGGACAGGCCCGCCGCTTGAGCGATTTGCGATGAGGCATGAGGGAATCACAACGGCGGATCGTGACGCGCTGGTGGCGTTCTTCGAAGCGCACAAGGGCGATTACGCAGAGTTCGACATGACGATGAATGGCACGTCCTACACGCATCTGAAACTGGAAGCGGCCACCATCACCACGACTCAGGGCGTCGGCCATCTCTGGGACGTGTCCCTTGCTATCTCGCAGTGGAGGAAGGCGTGAGCACGTTCCCCACCATCACGCACCAGTTGCCCTACACGGCGAAGTTGTCGGCGGTGACGTGCAAGGTGGCTGGCGCGGGCGGCGTGCCCTACGTTTACTACCACGACGCAAACACTCTGCGGACGTGGGAGCTGCAATTCGGCGTGCTGACTGCTGCCGAGGTCACGACGCTGCGCACGTTCTTCAACACGATGGGCGGCGCGTGGGACGTGTTCACATTCACGGACCCTGACAGCGCCGCCGAGTACACAACCTGCCGATTTGATGGCGACTTTGAACTGACCTACAACGCCGACGATACCTACAGCCTGAAGCTCACGGTCCAGGAAACCAACTGATGCCCACGGCGCTGACCACCATCAACGTAGCCAAGGAACAGGCTGCGACGTACCAGCCCCTACTTTTGGCTGAGTTCACGTTCGCTGATGGGGCCGTGCTGCGTCTTTCGACTCACCCTCTCAACACGACCGAGGGGGGCGCACAGTACGGCGGCAATGACTACCTGGGCCGCATCTCCGAGCAGACCATCCAACAAGTGCAGGCGCTGAGCGAGTCGGGCGTTGATCTCATCCCAAGCATCACGCTCTCGATTGCGGACCCGGCATCCTACATCTACGCGAACTGGGAGACAGCGGCGGGGCGCGGGTTCCGCGGCGCCAGCCTGACGCTCCGGCTGGTCTTCTACGATGCCGTGGGTGGCACGTTCTCATCGGACTCCCGCATCCCGTTCGTCGGCATCTGCGAGAAGCCTGCTTCGGACGCCGCGAAGTTGACAGTGACGGCGGTTGCCAAGACATCACTCATGCGGGCGATGCTGCCCATCGTGCCGATTCAGAAGCGCTGCCCCTGGATCAACCCCACCACGACGGCGCAGCGGGCCGAAGCCAGTAGCGAAGATTCGTGCTTCTACGAGTGTGGAGAAACCAGGGATACGGGGACCGCTCCGCCGTGCGAATACACCAAGGCGACTTGCACGCAACTGACCCGCTTCGGCGGCATCACCTATGCCGCGCCGGCCGGGATGCGGGTCCGCGAATACACGTCGGGCAACTGGTCAGATGTTCGCGGGCTCACGAACGAAGCCGCATATGGCGACCGAATTCCTATGCTCTACGGACAGGCGTGGATCGAGCCGCCTGTTCTGACGGCCATCCCGGACGGCAACTACCTCCGCGGCGAGTGCATCGTCTGCCTTGGGCAAGCGGACATTCTCCGGGTGACGGTCAACGGCATCGAACTAGCGGCGGCGAATGAGCACGACGGAACGCCGTTGGGCGCGGCAAACCCCGACTTCCGGTACAACTGGATCAACGACGGCACGCGCGACGGCTCGCCGAACCTCGAAGCGCCCTGGTCCGGAGACGGTGACCCGTACGGCTCCATGACGGTCATCATGTTCCTGCTGCCCCGCTCTCAGGGCGGCGGCGATGGTGTCCCGCGCGTGCGTGTTCTGGCGAAGCGTCGGGAACTTCGCAAGTACCAGGCGCTGACCAGCGTCACGGTCACATCGAATGTGGCGGTCGCTACGCTCGTGGGCGCGAACGCCGATATCGCGTCGAACGATCCAACATGGGCATTCGAGATTTTCAGCACGACCGGCGCCGCGCTGAATGCCGAATGGACGGGCCTTTCCGATTGGACTTCCGGCCCTCCAGGGACGTTCACTTTCACAACCTCCGGCGTCGCAAACGGCACCTACACAGGTGGCTACATCCGCTACAAGGCGAACACCGAAAACGTTGCGTGGATCATTGCCGACCTGCTGACCTGGACCAACTATCGCTACGACGATCTGGACATCCCCTCATTCTGTGCGGCAGCGCAAGTGCTCGAATCGCGCCCGACCGCCCTTGTCCTGAGGCAGCGGCGCAGTGCGGCCGAAATTATCCGTTCTCTTCGGCAGGCATTTGGGCTCCTGCTGGTGCCGGAGCACTCGACCGGCAAGCTCCATCTCTACGTCAAGCAGACGCTCGCCGATCAGCAGCCTGCCACTATTAGCGGCTCGAACTACGACACGGCGGTCGCATCGAAAACCGCCGCTGGCGTCACCGCAAACGGCTACGTCGCCTATCGGTTTGATGCCGCGTCCATCCTCCGCTCCGATCTGCCGATCAGTTTGAAGGAACTAAGCCGCACGTCTTCGGACTCGCCTAACCGCCTGACGGTGTCCTTCCAGGACCGCGCCAACGATTACGCCATCTCAACATTGAGCGTGGTGGATTCAGACGATGCCGGGCGGCTCGATGGGCAGGAAGTCGCCGGCGGCCTGGCGGCAACGCCGGAGGGCCTGACCTC
>JBDKSR010000381.1:0-4764 GCA_039680545.1 Bryobacteraceae bacterium
GAATCGCCTTCCATGAGGGTTTCCCCGGAACTCCGGGCCAAGGTCTCCGCAGCCCTTCGCAAAGCGCTTCAGTCCGTCGGATACAGCAATGCGGGAACCGTCGAGTTCCTGATGGATGAAAAGGGCAACCTCGCTTTCATTGAGGTGAATGCGCGCATCCAGGTGGAGCATCCGGTTACGGAGTTTATTACGGGCGTGGACCTTGTGAAGGGACAGATTCTGGCTGCTGCCGGAGTCCCGCTCAATGAGATCATCACCGGACCGGTCAAGATCTGCGGGCACGCCATCGAGTGCCGCATCAACGCGGAGAATCCAGACACCTTCACCCCTTCGCCCGGCCGGATCACGGCCCTGAACCTCCCCGGAGGCATGGGAGTGCGGGTCGACACAGCGGCGTACACGGACTGCGTCATCCCTCCGTACTACGATTCGCTCGTCGCGAAGCTCATCACGCACGGGCGCGACCGGGCCGAGGCTATCGCCCGCATGCACCGCGCCCTTGAGATGTTCGTAGTCGAAGGCATCCATACGTCTATTCCGCTGCATCAGCAGATCATGCTGAACGAGGACTTCCAGGCGGGAAACTTCGACACGAACTTCATCGCCCGTTTTCTCGCGGCACGGGAACCTGTCTCCAAGGCCTAAGGCGGGCCGGATGCCGGGAGAGCGGCTGAGCAGGAAGCCGCCGCTATGGTGAAATACGAACGAATTTCGTCCGTGTGCGTGATCCTCTATGCCCGCGTACCATAACCCGATCGGAATCGCTGGAGCGGGACGCCTGGCACAGGCGTTGGGCCGCCTTCTGCGCGAACGCGGCGAACCGGTGGCATTTCTGGCGAGCCGGAACCTCCAGCACGCCCGTGACGCCGCTCGATTCATAGGAGCCGTCGAGACGGTCACTTACGCTGAACTTCCGGTGTGCGCCTCACGGATTCTGATCGCCGTGTCGGACGATGCGGTCACACCAGTTGCGAAGCTGCTCGCGGACAACGGGATGCGGACTGGCTCGGTCCTTCACACCAGTGGGGCGCTCAGCGTGGATGCTCTTGCTCCGCTTGCAGACCAGGGTGTCTCCTGTGCCGCCCTGCATCCACTCCAGACCGTACCTTCTCCAGAGGAAGGCGTCGCGTCCCTCCCGGGTGTCTCGTTCGCACTTGACGGCGAGGGAACTGCGGCCGCCTGGGCCGAGCAAATCGTCTCGCTGCTTGGCGGGAAACTTCTTCGGATCCCCCCGGACGCACGTCCCGCCTACCACGCCGCCGCAGTTATGGCGGGCAATGGCGCTATCGCCCTTCTCGACGCGGCTGTTATCCTAATGGGTTCGGCGGGAGTTGACGAGACAACCGCTCTGGGCGCTCTGGCTCCCCTGGTCCGAAAAAGCGTGGAAAACTCACTCACGATTGGGCCGGCCGGGGCCCTGACCGGTCCGGCTTCGCGCGGCGACGCAGGTACCTTGCTTGCTCATTGGCGCAGCGTGAGCGAGACCCCGGCTCCGGTCCGGGAGCTGTATCGCGCGCTCTCCCTCCAGCTTGTGGATTTAGCCAAGCGCCGCGGCTTGCCGGAAGAAACCGCCCGCGGAATCGAAGAGCTTTTTGGAAACTCTCATGTCTGAAGCGCATAAACGGGTACGTGTTCCCGATCTCAAAGAAAAGAAACGGCGGGGCGAGAAGATCGCCATGCTGACGGCCTATGACGCCACAATGGCCCGCCTCCTCGACGCCGCGGACATCGACGTGATCCTGGTCGGAGATTCCGTCGGCATGGTGGTATTGGGATACGAAACCACCATCCCGGTGACCTTCGACGCGATCCTTCATCACACGCAAGCAGTCAGCCGGGGCATGTCACGCGCTCTGCTCGTCGCCGACATGCCGTTCCTCAGCTTCCAGGTCAGCATCCCGGAAGCGGTCCGCAACGCCGGGCGTTTGCTTCAGGAAGGCGGGGCCGCGGCAGTGAAGATGGAGGGCGGGAAGCCGATGGTCGAGACCGTCCGCCGTCTGGTGGATGTAGGCATCCCGGTGATGTCGCACCTCGGCCTGACACCCCAAGCGGTGCATCGTCTCGGCGGGTTCAGAAGGCAGGCCACAGCAGAAGACGACGCTGAGCGATTGATTGAGGACGCCCTCGCGCTTCAGGATGCCGGCTCATTCGCGATCGTGCTGGAAGCGATTCCCGCCGAGGTCGCACGTCGCGCCACGAAGGAGCTTGCCATCCCGACCATCGGCATCGGGGCCGGCCCGCATTGCGACGGCCAGGTTCTGGTTACGCACGACATACTCGGCCTTTCCAGCTATGCGCCGCCCTTCGCACGCCGCTACGCCGATCTCGGAGAAGCAATGAAGAAGGCGGCCAAAGAATACGCCGACGACGTTCGGCAAGGTCGCTTCCCCTCTCAGTCATGAGCACTGAACTTATCGAAACGATAGCCGCCCTCCGTGAGCGGCTCGCACCCCTACGCCGTTCCGGCGCCACCATAGGCCTCGTCCCCACGATGGGAGCTTTACACGAAGGGCACGGCAGCCTGATCGAGCAGTGCGCCCGCGAATGCGCCGCCACGGTGGTCAGCGTTTTCGTAAACCCTATTCAGTTCAACCAGGCGGAGGACTTCGAAAAATACCCGCGCACGCTGGCGGCCGATGTAGCTTTCTGCGAAGCACGCGGTGCAACCTTCGTCTTCGCGCCGTCCAACACCGAGATGTATCCGGGCACACTGCGCACCTCGGTTGATGTCTCGGTCCTCACGGATCATCTTTGCGGGCGTTTCCGGCCTGGTCATTTTCGAGGCGTCGCGACGGTCGTCACCAAGCTGTTTCAGATTGTCCAGCCGGACGCCGCGTACTTCGGCGAGAAGGATGCCCAACAGCTCGCCGTCATCCGCCGCATGGTTCGCGACCTGAACATGAACTTGCGGATCGTCGGGGTCCCGACCGTGCGCGAGCCCGACGGACTCGCCATGAGTTCGCGAAACCGCCACTTGCCCCCCGAAGAACGCCGTGTGGCGCCCCTTTTGTATCAAGCGCTTCTGGCCGCAGGGAGGGCCATCGCGTCCGGAGCTACGGATCCCGCAGAAGTGCGCGGCGCGGCTCTCGCGCTGCTGGCGAGGGAACCGCTGTTCAAGGTGGAATATCTCGAAGTCGTTGATCATGAAGAGATGCAGCCCGTCAATCAGATCGCCGGACCCGTCCGTCTGGCGGCCGCCGTCTGGCTTGGATCGACACGGCTGATCGATAACTTGTTGTGCGGAACGGAGTAGCGCCCCCGAGGGCTGCTAAACTCAATAGAAACAGGCATGTTGTCCATCGTCATTCCGATCCACAATGAGGAGCCTTCGATCCTGCCCCTCTACGACCGCCTCACCGGCGTTCTCGACAAGCTCCAGCGCACGTACGAAATCATCTTCGTCGATGACGCGTCAACGGATCGCAGCTTCGAGCTCTTGGCGAACCTGGTCGAGACAGACGGGCGGCTGAAAGTGATCCGCTTGCGACGTAACTTCGGCCAAACCGCCGCGCTCGCCGCTGGATTCAACGAGGCGAAGGGCGAAGTCGTCGTATCGATGGATGGCGACCTGCAGCACGATCCCGACGACCTCCCCGCCCTGCTCGAAAAGATCGACGAAGGATACGACATTGCGAGCGGCTGGCGGAAACACCGCGTAGACAACGCCGTTACGCGCAAGTTCCCTTCCCGGATAGCGAATTGGCTGATGGCCAAGGCGTGCGGCATCGACTTGCACGATTTCGGCACGACGTTCAAAGCGTACCGGGCCGAGATTCTCAGGGATATACGGCTTTACGGCGACCTGCACCGCTTCATCCCGGCACTCGCGAGCTTCTACGGAGCGCGCGTGGCCGAAGTACCGATCCGCAATACGCCGCGATTGAATGGCGGCTCGCATTACGGATTGGCCCGTGTCTTCCGCGTTTTCTTCGATCTCATCACGATCAAGTTTCTGCTGAAGTACTTCACGCGCCCGATGCATTTCTTCGGAAAACTCGGCCTCGCGAGCGGTATTCTCGGCGGCCTGATCATGGCTTACCTGTTCGTCTATAAGGTTTTCGGCGGCCAGATCATGACCGAGCACGGCCCACTGCTGGTACTGGGCGGGTTGCTGCTTCTCGGCGGAATTATGATGTTCACTACCGGATTGTTGGGCGAGGTCTTGATCAGAACCTACTTCGAGAGCCAGGATCGCCGCATCTACGCGGTGCGTGAGATTCGCACGAAGCGAGGCGATTCACCGGTAAAGAAAACCGACACTCCCGCCTAGCGCGCGCACCCGGACCGCAACTTACAGACCCTGCGACCGCCGCCAGTACTCTTCAAACAACCCCTTCATGGCTTCGCCGAAGCCAGGGTGATTGAAGACAAGCGACGTCCAGGTAGGTTTCGTGATGACGGGATCGAGCAGCGCGATCAGGCCCTGGGTGGCGTCGAATAGCGCGAGTTTCAATGGGAGCGAGGAAGCTGCCCGCACCTCGACTCCGGCGGCTTCGTAGTCGGCCAACTGTTGCCTGTGCTCGTCACCGAGCGTTCCGGCTTCAATCAGCAAACGGCATACGACGCCGCGGCTGCGCGCTTCACGCACGAGTTGCTCCTGCAAGGGATCGACCGCGTACGGGGGCCGCGAGAACTCAAGGTACTCGTGCTCGGCTTCCGATAGCATGCGGCGATACTGCGAGGCAGTCTGCCCCGGTTCGCTCACAATCTGCAGGAAATCAAGCGTGCCGCGTCCACCCTGCCCTTCGGAATAAGCGGCGCTGA
>JBDKSR010000382.1:0-1958 GCA_039680545.1 Bryobacteraceae bacterium
AGCGCGCAACGCTGATCCGGTGTGGTCAGCAGCTTCGGCGCTCGTTCCGGAGCGACGATCTTCGCCGGGTGTGGGTCGAACGTCATCGCCGACGCTTTCCAGCCGTTCTCACGCGCGACTTCGGCCACGCGCCGGAAGATGCGCCGGTGTCCTGCATGCGCGCCATCGAAGTTGCCGATAGTCAGCGCGCACGGACCGAAGTCCGCAGCCTCGTCCAGGCTCCTGTAGATTCGAACTCGATGGCCCGTCATGCGCCAGGCTCCTGAACTGTGATCTCCAGCCCGTCGTAGGCGAGCCGTACATGCGGCGGCAGGCGCCCTTCCGTCCGCTCGTGCGCGAGGTCATGACAGATATGCGTGAAGAACGTGCGCGCCGGGGCCAATCTCTCGACGTACTTCAAGGAGCGATCGACGGTCGAGTGCGTCGGATGCGGCTTGTAACGCAGTGCGTCGAGGAACAGGACGTCCAGTCCCTGAAGCTTCTCGAAAGATTCCTCCGGAATCGCGCTGTGATCGGTCAGATAGGCCGAGCGCCCGAACCGGAATCCGTAGATGCGCTGCTGGCCGTGTTGCACTTCCACCGGCGTGAAGGTCAATCCCGCGAGTTTAAACGGCGAGCCGTCGAGCGTCCGTGTCTCCAATTTCGGAATTGACGATTCCTTCTCTTTTCCGTCGAAAATGTACCCGAAACAGTTCTTGATCGCCGCCAGCGTCGGCTCCGAGGCGTAGATCGGGATACTGCCGCGCTGCCGGAAGTTGAATGGCCTGATGTCGTCCAGACCCATGATGTGATCGGCGTGCGCGTGCGTGAACACGATCGCGTCCACCCGTTCGATTCCCGCGCGAAGCGCCTGATACCGGAAATCGGGCGTGGTATCGATGAGCACGGTCTGCCCGGCGTGTTGCACAAAGATGGATGGGCGCAACCGCTTATCGCGAGGATCCTCGGAACGGCACACGGCGCAGTGGCAGCCCAACGTCGGAATGCCCACGCTGGTTCCCGACCCAAGGACAGTTATCCTCACTTCGTCTTGTTGCGGTTGTGACATCGGTTACGACTGGGGCGCGCTCTCGCCGGCGGGCGCCTCGGCCTGACTGGCCTTCTTCTGATGAGCGTCGAACGCCTGAACGTACCGGAATCGTAGTTCCGTGACGGTGTTGCCGAGGGAACGCTCCTCTTCTATGTTCAGGTTGCCCTTTGTCTTTTCCTGGAGCATCGTGAGCAACTCGATAAAATGCCGGGCCGCTTCAAACTGCGGCTCCGGAGCTTCCTTATCGTCCGGCGTGCCGAAAAGACCGAGGCTTGCCTCAGCCTGTAACCGGAGAAGTAATATCAGGCTTAAGAGCTTATCGTCCATTTATTTTTATTGTACCGCGCGGCCAAACCGCGGCTAGCCATCACGCGCGGGCCGATTTAGTAGTATTAATGGACAACAATCACTACCATGCAAATCGGATTTCACACAGACGCTTTCAATAGCTCCTACTGGAGTTTCGGCCAGTGTCTCGATTGGGCTCACGGACAGGGACTCAGCTGTATCGAGTGCGGGACCATCGACGGAGTCTCCTGGATTCACGGCCTCGGCTACCAGCCTCACATTGCGCTCTGGGAAGATCCCCTCGCCCTGCGCCGGAAGATGGAGCAGATGGGGCTTCACTTCTCGCAACTTGACGCGGCCTTCCCGTTGTCCCGCCCCGAAGGAGCCACCCTCGGCGTGGAGTACGTGTTTCACACGATCCGCTGGGCACACATCGCCGGTTGTTCCAGAGTGGATACGACCGACGACCGCTTCCGTCCCGAAGGCATGACCGACCGTGAAGCGCTCGATCACCTGGGCCGGATCTATCGCCAGATTGTGCCTGTCGCGGAGCGTTACGGGATCACGATCAACATCGAACCGCACGGCTACTTCACCACAAAGCCGGAATTCATGGCGGAAATGCTCAACTTCGTGGACT
>JBDKSR010000383.1:0-16865 GCA_039680545.1 Bryobacteraceae bacterium
CATGTTGGGGGGCGGTGACTCCAGTCGCCCTACGGGCTCCTTACGTCTCCACCCCCCAACACGTCAAAAGGCAAAACCGGACAAACCACGTGCTAATAAAAGCGGACAAGTTGACGTGCTAATGACAGGGGGTAAAGGATGGGGCCTCCTCCAAATACCGCGCTTGGCCGAACCCGATGAAACGTATCACCGATAACCTGACAAATCGTCTCAGATAACACGAATTAGTAGGACCGTAACATTCGCAGAATCATGGGGAAAAGAGAGTAAAGGCGGACGCAGATTTCATCTTATGAAATTCACTTTTTTGTTGACGCCCATAAACACCGAGTATATACTTCCAAAGTGAAAAAAAGGTGTCCACGTAGTTCGCTGTTCCGGACCACGTGGGTCTCGCATTAGGGTCTTTAAGCCTCGATGTTAAAGATGTGATCGAGTGGCTGTTGCTTTTGTACCGTGTGAGTATTTGTGTGTGATGGGAGATACAGAAAATGACCATGAGAAGTCATGTATTCCTGTTGATCGCATTTCTTGTACCCGCGGTTTTGCAGGCACAGGATGCTCGCGGAACGGTTTTGGGCCGGGTGTTGGACGCTTCCGGCGGAGCCGTGCCGGCAGCGGAAGTGCGCATTGTCA
The DNA here is from genome assembly GCA_039680545.1 of Bryobacteraceae bacterium. Taxonomy (GTDB): domain Bacteria; phylum Acidobacteriota; class Terriglobia; order Bryobacterales; family Bryobacteraceae; genus JAEHDI01. The sequence continues at coordinate 637 of JBDKSR010000383.1, forward strand.
ATGACAATACCGGTGTTCCGGTCGCAGCCAAGACGAACGCTGTCGGCAACTATGTAATCCCTTACCTCCTGCCCGGCAATTACACGATCAGTTGCGAGGTGGCCGGGTTCAAAAAGTATGTACGTGGCGGCATTCAGGTCCGGATCACCGACAGGGTGGAGGTCAATATTGAACTCCAGGTCGGAGCGGCGCAGGAAACCATCGAGGTCACAGCCACGACGCCGCTGCTGTCAACAGCCGATGCCTCGTTAGGTCAAGTCGTTGACGAGCAGCGAATTCTCGACCTGCCGCTATTTGCCGGAAACGCCCTGGACCTGGTTCACTTAGCGCCGGGCACGGTGAACGGTACCGACCTTCGTTTGCGCAAAGCGGGCTTCAATAACGCGCCGTCGCAGTTTTCGACTGACGGCGGCGATAACTACGGGAATGAGTTCTCGATCGATGGTGTGTCAAATACCTATTCGAACGGCACTCAGCCACGCGTGGCCTTCTCGCCTCCGGCCACGGCCATTACCGAGTTCAAGGTACAGACTTCGGCGTACGACGCTTCCCTCGGCCACACTTCGGGGAGCACTGTGAACGTCTCGATAAAGTCCGGCACCAACACCTTCCACGGCGAAGCACACGAGTGGCTGCGGCATTCAAAATTAGACTGCCCGACGATATTCGACAACCGGAGCGGCTTAGAACTGCCGATATATCAAGACAACCGGTACGGGTTTTCGTTGGGTGCACCAGTGACTATCCCTTCTGTTTACGACGGAAAAAACCGATCGTTCTGGTTCTTTTCCTATGAAGGAAACAAATTTGGGAGTAGTCAGACGTTCACATCCACCGTGCCGACCGCGAAAATGCGCACGGGTGATCTTTCCGAATGGCGCGCGAAAGGTTCTGCGTATCAGATCTATGACCCATACTCCACCACCTATCAGGGTGGCATCTACGTTCGCCAGCCGGTCAGCAATAACGTAATTCCATCGAGCCAACTAAGCCAAGTGGGGCTGAACATGCTGGCTCTCTATCCGATGCCGAACCAGACGGGCACCAGCGATTACCAGAGCAATTATTACCGGAATGGGAAGGCCCTCGAGGATTACTGGGTGTGGCTGGTGCGCTTCGACCATTCTTTCAGTGAGAACCACCGCATGTTTGTGCGGCTCCACCGCGATTGGTGGGAGGAGGACAAGTCGCGCACGTGGAACAACGACGTGAATGGGATTATCCTCCATCGCAACAACAAGGGCATCGCTTTTGATGACGTCTATGTCTTCAGTCCAACGACACTCGTTAATTTCCGGTATGGGCTGACCTATCAGGATTTCCCGGAAGAGCGGGTCTCGCGAGGCTACGATTTGTCCAAACTGGGGTTATCGAGTCAATTGCTGTCCCAGATCCCGCTGGGCTCGGAACTGAGGACGCTCCCGTACATCAACGTCAGCCCCTATACGACCCTCAGCAGTTGGGAGAGCGGAGATGGCGTAACAGCTTCGACAACGCACTCGTTTGTGGCCAATTTTACAAAACTGAAGGGCAACCACAATCTGCGATTCGGCACCGAGCTTCGCATCTATCGCGAAGCGAACAACCGGTTTCACAGGTCGACCTCGCCGCAATATACGTTTGCCGCTACCTACACCAAGCAGAGCAGCACCTCTTCCAATCCCACCTTGGGCGGTCACGTGGCGTCATTGCTATACGGTATCCCGGGCGGGGCAATGAGTGTCAGCGACAGTTACATGGAGCAGGACAAATACTGGGCCGCGTACCTTCAGGATGACTGGAAGATTGGCAGGAAATTGACCGTTACCCTGGGGCTGCGGTATGAACTGGAGACGCCAATCACCGAGCGCTTCGACCGGGCGGTGACGCAGTTTGCCTTCGATACGGCGAACCCGCTCAACGATGCCGCGCGCGCGAAGTACGCGCTAAATCCGATCCCTGAGCTGGCGGCAAGCGACTTCAGAGCCTATGGCGGCCTCACTTTCGCAAACGCGGGCGGGAACCCACGTACCTATTGGGAGGGCGAAAAGAACAACTTCCAGCCGCGTATCGGCCTGGCCTATGAACTGGCGCCCAAGACCATCTTGCGGGCAGGATACGGGATCTTCGTAGCGTCGATCGGAACGAACTACACAAACACGAACCTATCGGGATTCTCACAGGAGACTCCGATAACGGCAAGCGAGGACAATGGCCTAACCTATATCGCGACAACAGCCAATCCATTTCCAAGTGGACTGACGCAGCCGGCGGGGGCCAGTGGGGGACTTTCCACGTACCTGGGCCAGAACATCAGCTACTTCTCGAAGCACCGGAAGCACCCCTATGCACAACGATGGAGCTTCGGACTCCAACGGGAACTGCCCTTCAAGATGATGGCGGAGGCTTCGTACGTGGGAAACCGGTCCACGCGTGCGTCCATCGATCGCAACATAAACTATACTCCGGCGAAGTATCTCAGTACGTCGCCCACGCGCGACCAGACCACCATCGACTACCTGGGTGCGACGTTCCCCAATCCGTACTACTGCTTGAACTCGATCTACACCAAAACGATGAGCCGGAGCAATCTGCTGAAACCCTATTCTCACTTTGGGGACATCACCATGACCGGAGATGAGGCGGGGTACTCCTGGTATCACTCGCTGCAGACCCGCCTGGAGCGGCGCATGGCGGAGGGGTGGACGCTACAGATCGCGTACACATGGTCAAAAGCCATGGAAGCGACTGAGTTTCTGAATGCGTCCGACCCGATGCCCAGCGAGGTGATCTCCGATATGGATCGCACACACCGGATTGCGGGGTCGGGCATCTGGCAGATCCCGTACGGCCGCAAGCGGAAGTGGGGTTCGCAATCGCCGGCAGCGCTGAACTTCATCTTCGGGGGCTGGCAACTTGGCGGCGTGTATCAGCACCAAAGCGGACAGGCGCTCGGCTTCGGCAATGTCATCTTCAACGGCGACCTCGATAATATCGTGTTGCCGGAAGGGCAGCGCGGAGTCGACGGGTGGTTCAACGTGAACGCGGGCTTCGAGCGGTCGAGCTCCAAGCAGTTGGGATCCAATATTCGCACCATGCCGCTCCGGTTCTGCGGAGTGCGCGGGCCGAACCAGGATCGTTGGGACTTAACGATGATCAAGAATTTCCGGGTCACCGAGCGACTGAATACGGAGTTTAGGGCCGAGACATTCAACGCGCTCAATCACCCCAACTTGGGGAATCCGACAACAACGGTCACGAGTTCGACATTCGGCCGGATCACCTCGCAGGGGCCGACGCGATCGTGGCAGTTCGCTCTGAAGCTGACGTGGTAACAGTTTGAAGAACGTATTTTAGAAGTTAGCCGGTTATTCAAGACGCGGCGGGAGGGTTCGGGCCTTCCTGCCGCGTCCTGTTTTTTTACGGCGAGGGGAGGGAATTGATAGACTCCCTGTTGAAGGTGAACCATTGACCCTCTCCCTGGCAGTCACTGCAATCGCGATCTCCGCGGCTTTCCCGGGCGGCAGTATTGGACGCGTGGAGCATGTCGCCCCAGATCACCTGCGCTGTGCAGTCAAAGGACAGGCAGACCAGAACAACCGCAACCGGCAGGCAAATTGGTATTACTTCCGGATCGACAATCTTCCACGGAAGAAAATCCGGATCGACTTCACGGACTTAGTTGGTGAGTACAATTTTCGCCCAGGTTCGCACGCCGTTACCCGGAATACAAGGCCGGTGTTTAGTTACGACAACCGTACCTGGACACATTTCACTGATAACCAGGTAAGTTGGGACGAGAAGGAGGTTAGTCTGACGGTGCAGTTTGTTCCGGCCCACTCCACCATGTGGATCGCCCACATGGAATCGTACGGTCAGCGCGAATTGGACCGGCTTCTGGCGATCAAGCACCCGCATATACAGAGCGGGGTGGCAGGGAAGACCGTGCGCGGGCGCGAGATTCGGCTGCTCACCGTCACTGATCCTGGAATCCCCGAGGACCGGAAGAAAGTAGTCTGGCTCCTGGCGAGGCAGCACGCCTGGGAGGCTGGAACGTCATGGGCGGCGGACGGGGCGATTCGTTTCCTTCTCTCAAAGGACCCGGAGGCGGTTGGGATTCGGCGATCCACCGTTTTCCAGGTGATCCCCTTGTTTGACGGGGACGGCGTGGCGGAGGGGGCCGTCCGATTTAATGTCAACGGCTACGACAATAACCGGAACTGGGACACCGCTGAACCCGAGGCGATGCCCGAGATCAGTTCCGTGCGTAAGACGTTGTCGGACTGGCTCGACGCAGGGCATCCGATACACGTCCTCGTCAGCCTGCACGATACCGAGTCCACCGATTACCTTGAAGCGCCGACGGCCGACCCGAAGGTCCAGACTGTTGCACTGCGCCTTGCGTCCCAGTTGCGCAACCTCACGGACTTCTATGACCCGAAATCACCGCGGACCAGCACGGCGGAGGTAGACAGGGGCCGTTACACCGTTTACCAATATTTTTGCGGGCGGCATACGGTGCCTGCGTTTCTGCTCGAACTCATGGTAGAGCGCCAGCCAAGGCTAGGGCGCCCGCGGACTGCAGAGGACTTCGTCAAGTTCGGCACCGGACTTGCGCGGAGTCTGGCTAGAGCCGCCTCAGGGGAGTAGTGCGGTAAAGGAGGGGGCATCGGGGAACTCGGAGGGGAAGCTGGGGTAGCAGGACGGGGGCGTGCTTGTCGATATTTATATGTGAGTTTACATAATACTCGTTATCGGCATTAGACTACGGCCGAAAGGCTGAGGCTTACACTTTCAAACCCGCTTTGGGAAAGGATCGTCTATTAACGTGTTGAAGGAGGTTCCATGAACGAAGCTGAATTGGTACTTCTACGCCGCGAAGTCGATCGTCTCCGGGGACAGCATCGCGCACACCAGGGCCTTTTGCTCGTCGCGATGTTGGCATCAGTAGCAAGTCTGGTGATCGCTCTGCTGGGGCATCCCCACGTGGTCACCGCGCAATCCGCGCAGGAGAAAGATGGCGTCCTCCACGTACGTGGTCTGGTCGTTGAGGACCAAAACGGACGTGAGCGGCTTCGATTGGGTGCACCCCTGCCTGATCCATTGATTCACGGCGTTCGCCAGAAGCGTATGGGGGTAGTTTCAGGTTTGCTCATCTCTGACGCAAACGGCAATGAGCGAGGTGGCTACGTAACGGCCGACGCGTCGAGCGAGGCGTTCTTGACGCTGGACTCGGAAGATGAACAGAAGATGCTTCTTCTAGCCAACCCCAAAGGGGGCGTAAACTTCGTGCTTACCAATAACGACGGTAACTCCATACAACTTACGGCTTTTCGAGACGGCCCGAAGCTTACTATGAGGAAATCGAAGCAAAAGGTTCTGGAACTCCCTGCGGTCTCGAAGTGACGCTAAATCGCCACTGGGGGGCGCTGTCCGGCACTTCTCCGGTGAGGCCGTCTTCCTGCGCTTAATCGTCTACTATGCCGGAATCCGTTCCTGATACAGGCGGCAAAGACTAAAGTGGGGCGCGCAGGGTGAAGCGGGTCCGGCGTGTAATCCGAGGAAAGAGCCGAGGCCTGCGGGACCAAATGATGGGGACCGGGTGTACACTGACCTAAACCGGGAAGCCCAAGACCGAATTTCCGTTTTATATGCGAGGGAGCCTATGGGAATGATGAGGCCGATCTCGTTGTCCGAGCGCATCCGGGAACTGGACGTCCTCCGAGGCGCCGCGCTGTTGGGCATCATCGCCGCGAACATGCGTGCGTTCAACTCCCCACAGCCCACCTATATGGACCACACCCTGATGTGGACCGGAATGCCCGACCGCATCGCGCAGGTTCTGATCGATTTGCTTGTCAGCGGCAAGTTCATCACACTTTTTGGCTTCCTGTTCGGCATCGGATTCGCAGTGCAGATGGATCGCGCGGCCGTTCGGGGAGTGGCGCCGCGGGGATTCTACCTGCGCCGCATGACTGTCCTATTGAGCTTCGGGCTGCTCCACATGGCCTTACTCTGGTGGGGCGACATTCTCGCCTACTACGCCCTCACAGGATACGCACTGCTCCTGTTTCGAAAGCGCTCGCAGAAGACCCTGTTGATCTGGGCGGCCGCGCTCTATGCATGGCCCATGCTACTGTTCGGTGCCATGCTGATCGCGCACGCTGCGGGCGCGCAGATCCCGCTGCCGCCCAAGACGACGCCCGAGGAACTGCAGCGCGTCATCGCTGTCTTCGCGACCGGGACCTATGGCCAGATGTTTCGGGAACGACTGAACGAGATGATCTTCAACGTCATCGGTCTGGTGTTCATCTGCCCTCGGATCCTCGCCATCTTCCTGTTTGGCATGTGGACGTGGCGGACCGGGATACTCCGCAACTTGGGTGAGCACCGCCCTATCCTGCGCGCCTGCCGCAAGTGGGGGCTCGTCGCCGGGCTGGCGCTGAACGGCGCAATGGTAGCAATCGGAGAGATCCTTCGTCCCGACCCGATGTCGCCGAGCGCGATCGGGTTTGTGTGGATGGCCGTGGGAAGCATTGGAGTTCCGCCGCTCAGTCTGTTCTACGCGGCGAGCATTGCGCTGCTGTATCAGGACGCCACCTGGGAGCGGCGCCTGCGTCCGTTCGCGGCTGTGGGGCGGACGGCGCTGACCAATTACTTGCTGCAGACGGTGATCTGCACAACACTTTACAACGCTTGGGGCTTCGGGCTTTACGGGAAGGTCGGACCCCTGCTTGGCTTGGCGCCCACGGCCGGCATTTACGCAGTTCAGTTGGCTGCTAGCGCGTGGTGGGTGCGGCGCTTCACCTTCGGCCCCTTGGAATGGCTGTGGCGGGCAGTCACCTATGGCCGCGTGGAGCGGGACGGGCAGCCGGCGGTGGCGGGAACGTGACGCAGGGTGGCCCCATCCACCCGCCCTCCTGAGGAAACCTGCTCGGCAGCCCCCGAACGCTCCGGTAGCGCGTCCAGGCCGTCAGCCTGAACGCCCGCTACCGTCCAGACACCAGGGCCAGCCCGCCGCAGGAACCAAAGGTCTTCAGATCCGTTGACGGATCTGCGCCAAATAATTCTGAAAGTGACAGCTGAGGCGCGGGTGAACGTCAGACAAGCCGCCCTGTCCTTCGAACTCCTGCCTCCGGACGCGGCCGGCGCTCAGCGCGCAGGCCGGACATTTCCCAAAGAGTCTTGCCAGCCGGGGACCCAAACCAGCGCCACGAGACGTACCGTGATGTTCGTCTTTTTGAGTTTGACGGAGACGGCATCGAAGGTTTCGGTTGCCGGGCTTAGCGACGACTCGATCGCCTGCGTCTCCACCGTGAACTGAGCCTCCAGGTCCGCGAGTTGCTGCTTCAGGGCCTCGACCGTGTCCGCAGCGCGCTCGACATCCTGCGTCTCCTTCCAGGCGCGGCTGCCTGCACGAGCCGCCGTGGCCGCCCGTCCCATGGTCGATGTACTCACAGCCTTTCTGCCCAGGAAAGCGCCCAGGAGGGTCGCCCCAAGAGAGATGGCCGTCTGCATCTTCTGCTGACTGGCCTGTTCCCGCTCACGTTGGGCGGCCTGCTCGGCACGGCGGATCCTCTCTTCGAGTGCAGTAATCTTGGGGGCGTAGGCCTTCCGTAACTTCTCCACGCTTTCATCGCGCTTTTCGCGTCCAGACTGCTGGAGCCGGACCCGGAAATCCCGTTCGGACTCGCCCGGCTGCGACATCTCACCGAGGCCAGGGCTTTTGAAAAGCTCCAGTTTCTGGCTCCCATACAGCCAATTGACCAGGTCACGCCCCCACGCGGTGTAGTTTTTGGCCTTTGCCGCCTCTCCCGGCAGAGGTGCGAATTGGGAGCCGGAGGCGGGTTCCCGCTCCAACTCGTCGGGTCCGAAGCCGGCCTCCGCGCAGTTTTGCCAGTCGACCGGGACCGCTCCGTCCTCGACCGCCGTCAGGAGGTTCAGGTCACGGGCGCAGTCCACCTCGGCTTTGACATCCACAAACCGGACCGACGCGGAGCCAAGCAGCATCGGTTCGTATAACAACGCGGCTCCCGCCGGGCACGCACCCCGCACCGGCACGAAAAATTGCGCTATCTCGGACGGCAGAACGGGCCGAGGAACTGCGCCAACAGACTGCTTTACGGTCGGCGGTACCGCCTCCTTGGGAGAAACGGCACCTGCAGCGGTCTGGGGACGTGATCCCATCAAGGTCTTGATCTGCGCACGGGTCAACGGTCCGCGCAGGTAAGACATAGCCCAGCGGCTCTCGAAAACAACCGGAGCGTCTTCGTGAACATTGTTCATTACGAAAACGCGATTTTTTAACTGAGACAGGGTCTTCTCCATCTCCTGACGGTCGATTCCCCCGCCCGCGGCGCCCTCCAAGCCGTCCAGGACCCGGTTACGATCGCGCTCGGTCTGGAGACGCCCGATAAACCACGTTCCTGCGTTGGAAAGCCCCTTGTAATCCAAGTCGACGGGGTTCTGCGTGGCGAGCACGACTCCCATGCCGTAAGCGCGGCCCTGCTTGAGCAACGTGAGCAGGGATTGTTTGGACGGAGGATTCGCGACCGGAGGAAAATAGCCGAAGATTTCGTCCATGTACAGAATTGCGCGGAGGCTCGTCGTCCCCGACTGCGTACGCATCCAGCTCAACGTCTGATTGAGCAGGAGCGAGACGAAGAACATTCGCTCGGCGTCGCCCAAATGCGCGATAGAGAAAATGGAGACGCGCGGTCTTCCCTGCTTCGTGTACAGCATGCCGGCGATGTCCAACGGCTCGCCTTCCAGCCAGGCCTCAAAACCCGGCGAGGCCAGCAGATTGTTGATCGACATCGACAGCTCAAACCGCTCTTTGGACGGGTAGAACGCTTCGAGGTCGAGTACCCCGATGCGCGTAACCGGCGGTGATTGCACTTCCTGGATCAGCGCCCCGAGGTCCAGATCGCGCCCTTGTTTCCAAGCGTTGCCGAGGATCGTGGAGAGCAGGATGTGTTCCCTGCTCTTCACCGGGTCAGCCTCGATCCCAACCAAGCCCAGCAGTGCCGTTGCGGTGGCATTGACCCGCTCACGCAACAGTTCCGGGTCATCGACGATTGCCGCGCCCGGTGCCGAGAACGACTTGAGAATCGATACAGGCAATCCAGCGGTGCTGCCCGGAGTGTAGACAGCGAAGTCGGCCGCATCCCGCAATCGTTGGATGCGGCCCGGGTCCTGGCCCCATGCGGCGAGCCCGTTCTTCCAGAGTTCCGCCTGCTTGCGGGCATACTCTTCGGGCGAGACTCCCTTACTGCGCGCGTCGTCCTCGTTGATCCACGGGAGAAAGTCTTCGGGACGTAGCTCCGGAAACGTCAACAGCAGGTTGGAGATATCGCCCTTGGGATCGATAACGAGTGCGGGTACGCCGTCAATGGCGGCCTCCTCCAACAACGCGATGCAGAGACCAGTCTTCCCGCTACCGGTCATACCGAAGCACACGGCATGGGTTACGAGGTCCTTGGAATCGTAAAGGATGAGACCGTCCTCGGCCTTACCCGCGGCCGGATTGTAGGGACGGCCTAGATAGAATGCGCCAAGCTTTTCATAGTCGGGCATGGGTGACTCTCGTCGTACCCATCATGATAGCTTGGCGCTCGATGGTTTCGATTAAGGAATCGTGTCTGCCGGAGATGGTTAGAACGTCACGCCCGGCCGCAGAGCTTCCGAAACGGCCAGACCGACGAAGCCGGTGGCGCGCACAAACTCCTTCGCGCCGCAGGCGCTGCCGCGTTCCGGATCCAGCAGGAATCGGAAATACTTTTGTACGGCCTCGGCCACACGAGGGTCCTTGTCGACTTCGCTGTAATACCAGGTCAGAAACGACACGACGCCCGCGGATCGCTGTTGATCTCCACTGCGAGGCTCGCCCCATGTGCCATCCGGCCTCTGCTGACGCAGCACCCACTCTATCGACGGTTTGACCTCACGGGCGATTTCAGCGCGCAGAGCGGGATCGTCCAACAGCCGGTGGACCGCGGTCCAAGCCTCGCCGACATAGGTCATGTAAGCAAGTGGCCAATGCAGTTTGTAGGGCTTCTGGCCGCCCAGGACACAAAAGATAGCCCCGTCGGGCGTGCGGTCCTTGAACAGCCATCGAACGGCATTCGTTGAGATCTGCTTCGCTTTCGCATCGTGCGTCAACGCATATAGCTCTGAAAAGAACGTCACACCCGTGGTCGCCGTCGCGATGGTGTAGGGTTCCGGGCTCAGCTTGCCTTCGAAATAGCCACACCCCAGCGACCCACTGTCCGGGCCGGATTCGATGACCCAGCCTGTAGACCCTTTGCGACCCTTGTGTTGAGGATCATAGGCGACGCCGTTGCGCACGAATCGCGCGTACCTTTCCAAGGCCCCCATGTACACGCGCTGCCGTTTGGGGTCCGCGTGACGATATCCGATTGCCAGGGCCGCCGTGGCTGTGCCTGCGTCTCCGAAGTAGATATTGCCCGTCTCGCCGCGGTCGCCCCAATATCCGCCTTCGGTCAAGTCCGAAGTCAGCACAATCTGTTGCTGATTGTGAAGGCGATCGCACCAGCGCAATGCCTCACGCAGATGCACGGTGTTCCCCGTCAGCAGGTAGCTGCTGATCAGCACGCGAGCCATGTTCGCGTTGATGAAGATCGAATCCTGCGTATCCGTGGTGCCCTTGAGCGTGCCACTGCCAAGATCCATCTTGATGATCAGGCCGCAGAGTTCACCGAGGTACGCTTTAAGACCCGCCTCCATGGCCGGCTCCATCGGAACGCGATCCGCTCCGAAGGCCGTCGAGAGAACCATAGTCAGGACGATAAGCAATCGTTTCATCAGTTATCTTTTCCTCCTCTTGCAATCTGTGCGCAGCGCTTGGCGGCTACATCAAAAACGGCAGCCTTGATGATAGTACTTAACATAAATTCACTCGAGCCAGGCCGGCGATCGATGCAAAAAGAAGGGCCGAGCTTTCGCCCGGCCCTTTTAGTTGAGGGTTACGTCTTAGGTTGCCGCCTAGAACTCCAGGCGAAGACCCATGGTGATTACACGGGCGGCGTTCTGGGGAGCGGTCGGGCGGCCGAACTTCGCGGCTCCCAACGTTCCAGTTACACCACCGAAAGACGTGCGATTGAACAGGTTGAATGCATCCGCACGGTAGTTGAGACGCACAGACTCCCAAATCTCAAAGCTCTTGGCAATCGAGAAATTCTCCTGGCGATACCAGGGATTGCGGAACTCCGAGTTATACATGGCGGCTGAACCAAGTGTGTATGCTGCCGTGTTCTTGTACGGAACTTCGGTCCCGTGGTTGAACCAGAAGCTGGTCGGATCGTCAGGATCGAGCGAGCTGGCAGCTACACCAGTGCGGATCCCATAACCGGTCGGCGTGGCCTTCTGTACCGGGGAGAAGATGGTCTTCTCGAGCTGGTTGGTTGAGGAGATGATCTGGATCAGACCGCCGCTGCGATACTGCTGCGTGCTGGAAACAGTCCATCCGCCGACCAGAAGGTCCATGGCCCGGCCCGCGCCACTGAAGAACTTCTTGCCTTTGCCAAACGGCAACTGATAGCTGGCAATGATGTTCACGAAGTGCGGGATGTCCATGTAGGAAAAGCTCTTGGCATCGTTGAGGTTGTAATGATCCTGCGCCTGGACCTGGTTGCCCTGGGCGAAGATCTGCCGGTAGGTCATGTTGGCAAGGCTCTTTGACCACACCCAGCTTCCCATGAGGTTCAAGTTACCGAACCGGCGTTCGACCTTGGTCTGCAAGGAGTCATACCAGGTCCGGCCCATGCCCGCGTTGGCGCTGAACACATTGCCGTACTGCGGGAACGGACGCAGAGACTGCGCAACCGTCGCGCTGCTGCCCCAACCGGAGACGAACTTAGAGAATGGAGCGGCGCTCGAATCCGTGATCTTCGTGATCAACGTCTTATTCATCGACAGGTAACTGGTCGGCAATTGATTCAGATAAACGGTCGAATTCAAGCCATGGCCTCGATTGCCCACATAGGCGGCTTCGAACAGCCAGTTCTTGATCTCCTGCTGGATCGTGAGGCTCCAGTTGTAAATGCGCGGAGCTTTGCCGAAGTTCGGTCCCATATGATAGACAGTTCCAAAATTGGCATACGTCGGCTCGATGCGCGGCGGAGGTTGGTAGCCAGCGGGCTTCGGCACGTTGCGCGTACTATCCCAATAGAAAGCGGGGTTGAGGCCGTCGGATTCCATCGTGACGTTGCCGTTGACGCCGTCGGTGCAACCGCCAGTGCCAGCGCCGGAACCGCAACCGCCGTTACCGAGCGATTGATAGAACATACCGAAGCCGCCACGGATGACGGTCTTCTCAGTCGCGCGATAGGCGAAACCTGCGCGCGGTCCGATACTCGAGAAGTCGGTCGGGTAGAGCCGCTTGTCGCCAGTGCGGCCGGCGCCGATACCCGCGAAGATCAGAGCGCCAGGCAATCCGTCCGCTCCAGAGTTGGGCTTGGACGGGTCGAAACTCGAGTAGGCGCCGTTCACATCATGCCAACCGATCGGGACTTCGTAGCGGACGCCGTAATCCAACGTCAGGCGGGAGTTGATCCTCCAGGTATCCTGGATGAATCCGGCATGGTAGCTATACCGGAACTGGCCCGTCGTGAAGTTGGGATCCAACTGCTTGCCGTAGTTCGGGGCTCCCAAGAGGAAGCTGGCGAAAGAGTTTCCAGTGCTGCTCAATGAAGTCGGATACGCTGTCTGAATGCGGCTGAAAGTATAGTTGCCGTTCTGGAAGGTCGGATAGGCGTCGATAGTGCGCATGCGGCGAATATCCCAGCCCATCTTGACTTCGTGCTTGCCGCGGGTCCAGGTCAACTGTTGGTTGACGTGGGTGGTCCAGTTGCTCTGCCAACCGTTGTTCACCTTGCCCTGATTCATGCCCCATCCAGTGAGGCTGTCAGTCGCGAAGGTGATGTACGGGGTAGCGTCGGGATCGCCCGTGAGGTCGAAGCCGACCTTGGAGGCGAAGCCGTACTGCAATGGGTTGTTCCACTTGTTGAGGTCGCGCGTGAACCCAAACGTAGTGTGGATCAGCATTGTGGGGGTAGGCACATAGTCATGATTCACACGGACGTTGATAGGAGCGTTCAACACGTCCAAACCGTTGCTCAGAGGCCCCGGCATGTACTGGTCCGTGATGTTCATCTGCTTGCGCTGCGTGTGGAAGTAGCTGATCCGGTTGGTCGGCGTTATCGAGTGATCCAACTTAACGGTAAAGATGTAGTCATCGATATTCGTCGTGGTGATGTAGTCGTAGTTCGACGTAACACCGGAGCCGGTGGGATTCGGAATGTAGGGGAGGATGTTGGTACTGATCGTGCTCCAACGTTCCTTCGGAATGATATTGTTTGCGAAAGGCTGGCGAGTCTGGCCGGAGGTCGTGGCAGGATCGTAAATCGTAGAGACCTGGCCAAAATCGCCCTGCTTCATGCGAGTGGTGGGAACTGTTTCGCCGGTGTTGTACCCAAGCGAAGCCGGACGCACGTCCTTAGCATAGGTGAAATAGAAGAATGTCCTGTTCCGGCCGTCGTACACCTTAGGAATGTAGACCGGACCACCTGCGACAGCACCCTCTTCGTTGTAACGTTCCTTTGCGCGATAGCCAGGCTTGCGGCCTACCACGTGGTTCTGGGACCACCCGGCGGCCTGGAAAATGTCACGCCGGAGATTGTAGAAGGCGGCTCCGTGAAGATCGTTGGTACCGGACTTCGACACCATCACCTCGATACCGCCGCCAAGACGTCCGTGCTCGGCGTTGAAACTCGACGTAATCAGCTTGAATTCCTGGAAAGCCTCGAAACCGGGGAAATACCAAACGACACCGCCCGACTCGGGAATCACGATGCTGGCGCCGTCGATCAGAACTTCTCTCGACCTTCCGATGGAACCGTTGATACTTGTTTCAGCGTTCGTGTTCACGCCCGGCATGTAACCGACGAAGGACTCGGCGCTGCGTAGTCCACCCGAGAAAATCGGGAGAGTCGCGACCAACTGCGGGCTCAAGTTCTGACCGCGCATTGGCGTCGTGACTTCGAGCAGCGGAACCTCGGCCTTCACTTCGACGCTTTCAGCAACGTCGCCGAGCGCCAGTTTCACATCGACCGTGTTACGCAAAGCGACACGGATTTCGATGCCTGTTTGCACGTTCTTTTTGAAGCCAGGCTGCGTAACGGTCAAAGTATAAGGACCGGCTGGCAGCGTCGAGAACACATACAGCCCAGCGTTCGTTGTGACTGTTTCGAAGTCGCGCTTGGTGGGCTCATGAGTAACAAGCACTTTCGCGCCGGGAATCACAGCTCCGTTTGGATCCGTGACCGTCCCCGACATCGAACCTGACGTCGTCTGTGCACAAAGCGTTGTAGCGACGAAACACAGGAGCGCCAAGAATGTGGTGAAATTTTTCACTAACCTCATTATTGTCATCTTCCTTTCATCAACTCACCCAGAAGCTCAACCCCCAAGTACGTTAAGCCCAAAAAATAAAGCCTAAAACCACACCCAGCATCAATGTGAGCAATACAACCCCGACTCATCATCTCATAGATATTACCATGCGGAAGGTGTTTGGCAAGGCGGGTATTTGAAATTTTCAAGGTATTTAGTTTCCGTGGTAAAACTGGGGGCCATTATAGATTCGCAGGTGAAACCCAATCGTCGAATTTGGTTCATCAAGCTGGAGTCCGAAATTGCTCTGCCCAATCCCTGCGCACTTCTGGAGTATCGAGATGATAGGCAGGCATGCGCGCCTCGGCCGGATCGTGTATAGGGAGGTTCTTTCGGTCCTCCAAACGGGCGCCAAACACGCGTCCTTCGAACTGCGTGTCCGCGTGGGCACGAAGGTCACTACATGCGAGTCGATTCCGGCCGATGCTTTCAGTCTGAAAACAAGTTTACAAACGATGGACTGATGAGGCGGCGCATTCGGTTGGAGACGCATCCGGCTAGCGTATGATGGCGCATAGGGACCCTATGAGAATCCTGCTTCTTACTCTCCTCGCGACCGGCGGCATGCTGGCAGGTCAGGACGTTTGCGCGCCCTCTGGCCGTGAAGGGGCGGCGTTACGCGCGTGGAGAGAGAACTCGACGAACGCATCGATTTCCGAGCGCCGGCGGCTGATCGATGAACTGGCAGCGAGCTACCCGGCTTCCTATCAGATCCACGCGGAGAGGATTGGGTTATACCGGCGGGCCTTCGCAGACGCCTGGCCCGGACTGCGCGAGTCGTACGTGAGACTTGCCGAGAAGAATCCCGGCGATCCTCTTTCCCTGACGCTCGCCGCCGCGGCACTGCACCGAAGCGATACGCCGCGCGCCATCGAATTGCTGACAAAGGCCCGCACGTTATCTCCCGGTTTCCCGTGGGCGGCGTTGAAGCTGGCGGAGATCTATCAGGGCGGCAAGTTCATGGATAGAGACAAGGCTCGGGCGAACCTGGATGCATACACCGCATCCTGTGCCGAGTACCTGACGTCGTCGGCGAACTTCATCATGGGCAAGATTGCCGACGATCAGAGCCGGATGGCTGTCGCCAAACGGTTGCGCGCGCGTCTGGATGCGGACAGCTCTTCCGGCCCGTCGGATTACGAGATGTTGTGGTCCCTCGAATTTCGCAGCTACCCGCCGTCCGAACACCTTGCGCTTCGCAAACAAGTAGCGAAGGACGTCGAGCGACTGCTGGCATTAAAGCCTGACAAGCGCTACCTCGGCACATTGCTGGCGGGAGTGAAACAGAGCGGGGCATCTAAGGAGTCCATCGCGGCCTTCGAGGATCGTGTTCTGAAGGAAGCTCCGGCGTCCAGCACTGCCTACACCATCACTTACGAACGCTGGAAGAAGGATCACAAAGAGCCCGAAGACCCGAAAAACACCGCGGCCTGGGACGCCTGGAAGCGTGACTATCGCGTGGCGACGAAGCAGTGGGCCGCGCAGTTCCACGAAGTTGCATGGCTTGAGCTTTCTCACAGGGCTACACAAATTAAAGACGGGGAACTGACGGAGCAAGAGGCGATCCGGGCCTTGGAAGAGTCGATACAGAAGGACGCTCTCCGCAACGGCCCCAATTTCCGGAGGTACGCCAGCGCTGCCGACACTCTGCTCGCCAAGCGCCTGGCTCCCGCGAAGGCACTCGAATGGATGGAGACGGCGTGGTCTCTCGCGGAGCAGGCGGACAAGGCAAGGCGGGACGACGATACGCTGACGGATGCCCGGCGAAAAGAGATCGA
>JBDKSR010000384.1:0-14366 GCA_039680545.1 Bryobacteraceae bacterium
TCCGGCCGGCACTTCCGGTTGACCACCCGGCAGTGCAAAAGACCGTCAAGCACACTTGCCTCCAGTCATCTCAATTCCGAGCAATGAGTTGAGCTTCTTCGGATTCTTCAGGATGTCGGCCAGGGTGTGCCTGTCCAATACGCCAAGGAAAGCCCCTAACGCTTCGCCCAGAAGCGTTTGCAGACGACACGCCGGGTGGATTACACAATCACTGCGACGCTCGTCGTCGAAACAGTCCACGATAGCGAAATCAGGCTCAACCTGCCGCACGACCTTTCCCAAGTTGATTTGTGCCGGATCGCCGGCCAACCGCATTCCGCCTCCGCGTCCCCTGACCGTTTCGATATAGCCCAACTTGCCTAATTTGTAAATGACTTTCATCAGGTGATTTTCGGAAACCCCAAAAGCCCCGGAAATCTCCCGAATCGTCGCCAACCGATCGTCGCGAAGGCCGAGATAGGTTAACACCCGCAAGCTGTAGTCAGTGAAGGAAGTCAGTCGCATAGGGGGACGCTTGACGAGTTAAAGATGTATTACATATACTTGTTATACAAGATCTGTGGGACCATTGCAAGGGCCTAAATTCTGGAGAAGTGGTCCCGAACGGGGAGGGGTTATGGCTACCGGCACGCCGGCGCAGCAGAGCCTGACAGCCATGACCCGATGGTAGACGACCGGAGCGAGGCGTCGAGAAAGCCATACATTATTGAAGATGTAGTGTTGAGGGGAAGCATGAAAATCCGTGTCAAACGCATTTACGAAGCACCCGATAAGGGTGATGGGCTCAGGATTCTCGTGGATCGCCTGTGGCCGCGAGGCTTCTCTAAGGAGCGTGCGGCTATCGACTTCTGGCTGAGAGATGTGGCTCCGAGTGGTGACCTCTGCAAGTGGTTCGGACATAAACCGGACCGATGGCTGGAATTCAAGACCCGATACCACAAGGAACTGGACGGGAACCCGGAGCCGCTGAGCCGGATCGCGGCGCGTGGCCGCGAACAGGCGATCACCCTTTTGTATGCGGCGAAAGACGAACAACACAATAATGCAGTGGCGCTGGCCGAGTACCTGAAGCGGTAGCGTAGCTGTGATAACCACCCGCAATTAGTTGCTAATGTCCTGCCGGCGGCGGGCTTGAATGGGGGTTGGCCTTGAACTCTCAACATCGGGTTGTCATCGTGGGCGGCGGATTCGGCGGCCTGTCTGCAGCAAAGGCGTTGCGCGATGAGCCGGTTGAAGTTGTTCTCATTGACCGGCACAACTACCATCTCTTCCAGCCGTTGCTCTACCAGGTCGCCACGGGAGGACTTTCCGGCGGAGACATAGCCTCACCCTTGCGCTGGATTCTCCGGCGGCAGAAGAATGCCAAGGTCCTGATGGGCGAGGTGGTCGATTTGGAGGTAGGCTCCGGCCATGTTGTTTTGAAAGATCGCCGGATTCACTACGACACGCTGATCCTCGCAACCGGCGCGAGCCATAGCTATTTCGGCAACGAGGCTTGGCGAACTCTTGCGCCGGGCCTCAAGGATTTGAAGGACGCTGCCGAGATTCGAAACCACGTATTCGCAGCTTTCGAAGCTGCCGAGAAGGAACGGGACGAAGCGGCGCGCAGGGAGTGGCTCAGCTTCGTGGTTGTTGGAGCGGGGCCGACGGGGGTGGAACTCGCCGGTGCGCTGGCGGAAGTCGCGCGAGATACGCTGCGAGGCAATTTCCGGAACATCGCGCCGGATGAAGCCTCCATCCAGTTGGTGGAACTGGGGGCAAAGGTCCTGCCGGGCTTCCCCGGCAATCTCTCTGCCAAGGCTGAGCAGGCGCTGATTGAACTCGTCGAACGCTCGACGGACGTGAGGTCGAGGAGATCTCTTCCTATCTGACCCCGCGTGACGCGAACTCCCAGTGGCAACCTGTTGCCCTTTGGCCAGGTCACGACTGCGGGACCGGTCACCGCGCCCGGAAGCCGCATCCCGCGGCGAAGGTGACTCCCGTGCGGGCGGTGCGTCCACCCGACCTCATCATCCAGGACGAATTCCACCTCATCAGCGGCCCGTTGGGGACGATGGTCGGGCTGTACGAGAGTGCCGTCGACGACCTCTGCAGTTGGGATTTCGGAGAAACGAAGGTCCGGCCCAAGGTTGTGGCCTCGACCGCGACCGCCCGACGTGCCACAGATCAGGTGCGGAACGTCTTCATGCGAAGGCTCGCGCTCTTCCCGCCGAAGGCCCTCGATGTCGAAGACGATTTCTTTTCGGTGCAACGCCCGATCGCAAGCAGATCCGGCCGATGCTACATCGGAGTCTGTGCGCCTGGCAGCTCACGCCCCGCTGTGCTGATCCGAACCTATACGGCGATCCTCACCGCGGCGCAGTCCTTGTTCGACAGCTTCGGTCCGGTCGCAGACCCGTACCTGACACTCGTCGGTTACTTCAACTCGCTGAGGGAATTGGGCGGCATGAAGCGGCTGGCCGAGGATGACGTACAGACTCGTTCGTTCCGCGTGAGGATGAGCTTGGTCGAGCGGCCTGGACTCGCTCAGAGACGAGTCGGCAGCATCGTAGAGCTCACATCGCGCGTCTCGAACTCCGACATCCCGAAGTACTTGGATCAGCTCGAAGTCCGTTTCGACGGCACCTACGACGTCGCCGAGCGGAAGTGGGTAATCCGACGCGGAGAGAATGACCCGCGTCCGATAGACGTCGTGCTCGCGACCAACATGTTGTCGGTCGGCGTCGATGTGAACCGGCTCGGCGTCATGGTCGTGAACGGCCAACCCAAGGGGACCGCCGAGTACATCCAGGCGACGAGTCGCGTAGGTCGGGCGTTTCCAGGCTTTGTAGTGTCGGTGCTGACGTGGGCTCGGCCGCGCGACCTCTCACACTACGAGACTTACGAGCACTACCACGCGACCTTTTACCAGCACGTCGAGGCGCAATCAGTGACGCCCTTCTCCCCCCGCGCGATGGATCGCGGGCTGACAGGCACCATGCTGTCGCTGATGCGGAATCTCTTCGAGCCTTTCTCCCCGAACACAGGGGCTGGCGCGATGACCAGCCCCAGCCGGTTCGAGATGATCTCGACCATACAGGCGTTAGCAGCGCGTGGATGGGAGGTGACCGAGGATTCAGCTAAGAAGGCCCTGGCGGAAGCGGAGCTGAAGAGTCGTGCAGACGACTGGGCCCAGGAAGCGGGAGTCGGTGGACGCATCCTCGTCTATCAGAAGTACGGGGCCGGTCCGACGGCGTATCCTCTACTCGAATCGCCGGGAATCCGGCCTTGGTCGACCTGGACCGTACCGACTTCGATGCGCGAAGTCGAGCCCGCTGTCCGGCTCGTCATGGAGGACGACCGCTCCCTCACAGACCCTGCCTGGCAGCCCCGCCCCACGAGCGACGAGGAGGCACCATGAGCAAGACACCCGTAGGCAACGTCCGGCCCAGCCAGCTCCTGTGGACCTATGGTCCCGGGTCATTGGTTGATCTGCCGAACCTCTCAGTCGTGACGATGGGCATCGATCGATGGGAGCGCAACCGCTGTCAGCCCATCCAGGAGGCCCGGCTGCTCGCCAACGTGCGTCGGGCGCTCGGCAGCCAGGTGGAATCCTTGCGCATGCCCCCGATGACAGACGAGGACTACGTCGATCCCTTCTCTGCAGAGGCATATGTCGGCGTTCCCGTGAAGCCGTTCCCGCGCTGGATGCGGTGCGTGAAGTGCGGCCTGCTTTCGCCCTTCGATTCCGGGCTCTTCGAGCTCAAGGCGGACCGGTTTCACCCCGAATTCACGAGATTCGTCCACCAGGGATGTCGTGGTTCGCGGGGGGATCTGCCGCCACGCGACGCCGATGCGGTTCCCTCGCGTTTCTTGCTCGCTTGCCGCGCCGGCCACCTCGACGACTTCCCGTGGCACTGGTTCGTCCATGGCGGTGTGAGCGGATGCAAAGGCACGCTCCGGTTCTTCGAGAGTGGCGCGTCGCTCCAGACAGAGAACCTGTGGGTGCGATGCGACTCGTGCTCTGCGGCCAAAAGCATGGCTCAGGCATTCGGCCAGGTCGGCCAGGACAACCTGCCGGGGTGCCGCGGACGGCACCCGCACCTCGATCGGTTCGAGGACGGTTGCATCGAGGCGCCCAGGGCGATTCTGCTCGGCGCAACGAACGGTTGGTTCCCTCTGACGCTCTCGGTGCTGGCGATTCCTCAGACTGGGAGTCCGCTCGCCCAGCTTGTGGCTGACGGCTGGACATTTTTTGAAGACGTCGAGAGCGCAGTGGAAGCGGCGGCCGTCGTGAAGACGCTAAAGAAGTCCGCACAGCTCCCCGGTATTGAGGCGTTCGACGGCGACAGGGTATGGGCAGCGATCGAAGCGCACCGCAATGGATCCAGCGATGATCAGGGGTTCGACCTGAAAGGGCCCGAATGGGAGGTACTCACGGCACCGACGCCACCGACCGACTACCCGTTCTTCATGAGCAAGAAGATCGACGTCCCGACCGGATTCGACACCTACGTCACGAGGGTGCTCCTTTTGGAGCGGCTGCGGGAGGTCAATGCTCTGCTCGGCTTCACTCGTGTGGAATCACCGACAGAAGGCGGTGACGACCGCGCCCCGCGCGCGCCGATTGGAAGAGGAGCTCCGACCTGGGTGCCGGCTACGCAGGTCCATGGCGAGGGAATCTTTCTGCAGTTCAACGGAAGTGCGCTAGTCACCTGGGCAGGTAGGGAGGCCGTGAAGAGGATCGAGACGAGGTTGCGGGGAGGACATCGAGGCTGGCGCTTGAAACGACAGTTGGATCCCGACGAGGCATTCCCCGGGATGCGCTATGTATTGCTCCACACTCTCGCGCACCTGCTGATCCGCGAGCTCGCGCTCGAGTGCGGTTACAACGCAGCCAGCATTCGAGAGCGCGTCTACGCCGAGGTCGAGGGCAAGGACCAAGCGGGTATCCTGATCTACACGGCCGCCGCGGATTCGGATGGTACTCTTGGGGGGCTCGTCGAGCTCGGCAGCCCCGACAACCTCGGTCGCCTGCTTAGGCAAAGTCTGGACAGGGCGAGAATCTGTGCATCCGACCCCCTTTGTGCCGAGCACGACCCGACAAAGGACCAGTCGCTCCACGGGGCGGCCTGTCACGCCTGCTCATTCGTTTCCGAGACCTCCTGCGAGCTAGGGAATCGCTACCTCGATCGAGCGCTGGTGGTCGCTACGCTCGAAGTGGCCGACGCCGCATTCTTCGAGGACGTCTGATGCAAGCCCTCGTTGAAGCGATCGTGGATCTCGTCGCATTGGTATCACCGACGAAGGTCGCCGCGGTAGCGGCAGCGCTCCGGGGCCTTGCGCGTCCCGCCGACGCGCCTGGCGCTGATGCGTTGGCGGGAACCCCGGCCGCGCGCGGCTCGGTGGTTCGTGTTCTGGAGGCGTGGGCGAGCACGCCTGCGAGCGGAGACGAAGTTGCCGGTATGCTTCTCGGGGCATCCGAGGCGCGGCGACGAGTGGAGTGCGAACTCAACGTCGAGCTCGTCTGGACCGGCCCGACGACGCGCTTCGTGGCAACACGGCGCACTGAGCAGGTCCTGCTTGACCTGATTCGTAGTGCGGGGAAAGATCTCTTTCTTGTTAGCTTCGTCGCCTACGACGTACCCAGCATCGTGAAGGCGATGAACGAGGCGAGCGGACGCGGCGTTCGCATTCGTGTGCTACTTGAGGCCTCGGCGAGCCACGGGGGTAGCCTCAGTGTCGACCCTGCGGCCACGATGCGTGGGTGCGTCCCGTCTGCGGAGATCTACACTTGGCAGGAGAAGCCCGAGCCCTTCGTCGACGGCAAGGTCCACGCGAAGGTGGCGGTGATCGACGGGGCGCGCGCCTTCATCACCAGCGCGAACCTCACGGGCAATGCACTGGAGAAGAACATGGAGGCGGGGGTAGCGATTCACGGCGGGCCAGTACCGCGGACCTTGCGAGACCATCTTGAGGCGCTCATCGATGTCGGGGTGATAGGCCGTGCCTGATCCCCGAGCCGACCGTAACTGACGAATATTGGGTCCTTTCAGCTCTTGGGGCATTTGCATCCGGGTCGGGTCAGAGATCGGCCTGAGGCGGATCTAATTGTCACCAGGCGGCGTTCCACAACCTCTCTTCGGCACCGGTCGTGCGGAGTTGAGCCCGGCTCCCCCAGTTTCTTAGGCCGGAGGCATCAGGTCGGCAGGTCG
The DNA here is from genome assembly GCA_039680545.1 of Bryobacteraceae bacterium. GTDB lineage: Bacteria > Acidobacteriota > Terriglobia > Bryobacterales > Bryobacteraceae > JAEHDI01. The sequence goes on from JBDKSR010000384.1 coordinate 6,195, forward strand.
TACCAGAAACCCACCACCGATTCGAGCTAATCAACGTTGAAAACAGTGTGGCGAACAAAAGAGAAATATTGGTACCAAAAACAAATGTTTGTGGCACGATTAGCGTATGAGATGTGCCATGTATGCAAGGGCTTTCACGAAACCTGAGAAGGGCGCTCAGGACCCGGAGGTTCAGCTTCAGCAGCTGCGGAAGTTCGCCGAGAGCCAGGCTTGGAGCATCACCACCGAGTACATTGACCACGAGAGCGGAGCCAAGGCGGACAGGCCGGAATTCAAGCGGATGCTGGAGAGCGCGTCCAAGCGGGATTTCGACGTCCTGCTGTTCTGGAGTCTGGACAGGTTCAGCCGGGAGGGCATCATTCCGGTACTGACGAACCTCAAGCGCCTGTCGGACTACGGCGTGAAGTACAGGAGCTTCCGGGAGCCGTACATCGACACAGCCAATGATTGGGGGGACCTGATTGCGGCGTTCGCCGCGAAGCCGGCAGAACTGGAACGTAAGCGGATCTAGGCCCGGGTGATAGCTGGCCTTGAGAAAGCACGTGCCGATGGAAAGACGCTCGGGTGCCCACGTAAAGTCGTGGCCCGCCCAAAGGTGTGGGCGCTACGGGACTCCGGCCAGAGTATCCGAAAGATTGCGGCCAAGCTGAAGCTATCCCACGGGACTGTCCAGCGGATCGTAGAGGCCCGCCATCAGGGGGCCGCGAATGGATTGCCGTCCTGAGAGCGGCCAGCCCCCAGTGGCGGATAGCTGCTTGCTGATCTGCACTGGCCGAGGAGTAGCATGGATGAGGTAGACCTGTGATGCCGATGTACGAACCAGGGCATTGTGTGAAAGTGGAGTTCAGGGACGAGCAGACTGGCGAGTCCGAGTGGATGTGGGTGCGGGTTGCGCACTCATTGCAGCGCTTTGTGAGTCGGTTGTGCATGACAATGACAGGCACCACCCTGTGTTCACGGCTCCAAGACCCGAGAGAACTCATGTGTTTGTCTCTGGCGAGCCGGTCGCGAACCACGAGTTGCCTGATGGCGAGCAGGATCGTACGAGGCTGTAGTGTGCATTTGGAGCAGGGGTGTGGTTGATCAAAGAAGAAAGCCCAGGCGCTGGACCAGGAAGACATGGCGGGAGTTTTCCAAGGAACAGAAACAACTCGTTGCGCGCATCCCTGAACTCTCCGATCGATTGGAACAGCAACTCGCCAGAGAGATCGCAGGCGCAGAGGCACGCTTGTATAACAAGAGGTACCTCGACAAGACCGAAGAGGCACTCCGAGACCGGTTTGCGGAGTACGCCGTCGATGTATTCGACGCCCACGCAAAGAAGTACTGGGATCTGTGCCATGGCGAGGTCTTCGTGATGGCACTCTATCATCGTGTCCTCGAGCGGGTCAAACCCTTACTGCAATCACTCGATTGCGACGCCCTGGTCTTACCGGTAATACGTGAACGCCTGTACCACTGGCGGGAGTTGTCACGAGCCGCACAGCCAACTGAAGACAGTCCGTCGGCCCAAGGCGGTTTGCCTATAGTGCCAGCGGAAACCCCGGCAGTGGCCGCTTCAACGCGCGAAGGCGGTACAGAGGGGAGATGTTCCGATGGATACGAGGATGGACCGCGTGGGCAGGTGAACCGTTTCGTCGACAAGGTATTGAGAGAAACGGGCCAACGAATCAGCCGAACCGACATCTGGCGTGCAGTCGGGTACAGTGACAGAACCGAATTCCAACGATTCCAGAGAGGCAGAGGCGCCTCGCCTGGTAGCATTCGGAAAATCACGAGGGTCCTGAAGCTGAATCCGGCGGAGTTTCTTAAACGCCTGGCGCCTCTGAAGGTCCAGAAATAGAATTTCCATCATTCCCCTACATCCCCCCACATTCCCCTACATTGACGACAACCACGTGGGGTGCCCAATCCTTAACTTGCGGTGGCAAGATAGCCGCCTGAGAGAGGATTGGATGGCAACGTCAAGCAACACCCTTGAAACACTCCTGAATGAGCGTGACGTGGCGCGCATCACCGGCTTGTCTGTCGCGTCCGTCCGACGCTGGCGGCTCCTTCGGCAGGGGCCGAAGTACCTGAAGATCGGCTCCGCGGTCCGCTACACCCCAGAGGCGATCCGGGAATTCGTGGCAAGCCGGCCCACGGGCGGCGGTCAAGAGGCAGGGGAAGGCGCTTGACCGCCGATCATATCGCCCGTAAGCTGCGCGGCCGCAAGAGCGGAGAGGGCTGGATGGCGAAGTGTCCTGCACACGAGGATCGCGACGCATCGCTGAGTATCACCGAGATCTGCGGGAAGGTCCTGGTGCATTGCTTTGCGGGATGTTCTCAGTTAGACGTGGTGGCGGCGTTGAAATCTCGCGGTCTGTGGCCTGAATGGGAGCGGCGCGAGTGCCTACCAAGGCTGGGCACGTTTGTCTGTACCTACGACTACAACGATGAGGTCGGGCGGCTACTCTACCAGGTTTGCCGCTATCGCGACCCGAAGGATTTTCGGCAACGCCGCCCGGATGAGCGGGGCGGGTGGACCTGGAAGAAACATGCTCGGCAAGTTCTCTATCGTCTCCGCGAAGTGCTTGAAGCCCCGATCGTTTTCGTGCCGGAGGGGGAGAAAGACTGCGAGACGTTGCGCGAGCATGGCTTCGTCGCCACGACGAATGCTGGCGGCGCGAAGGCACCCTGGTTGCCGGACTTCACCAAAGCCCTGGTGCATCGTGAAGTGAACTTGATCCCTGACAATGACCGGCCTGGATGGGAGCGCGTGAAGTTGATCAGTCACGCACTCCTGGGCAACGCCGCGCGCATTCGGGTGTTGGATCTTCCACGCGACGTGAAAGATGTGTCTGACTGGTTTGAGGCGGGGCACTCCGAGTGCGAGTTGATTGCCATGTTGGAGGGCGCCCATGTCCTTTGAGATCAGAGCGGAAGATGAGCTGGCGCACCTGGATGATATGGCCGGGGAGTGGAATGGCGGCAACGGCGAAGCAGACAACAACGGCGGCCCTGCGCCGGTCATTCGAGACATCGCGGATTTGAAGCCAATGGAATCCTTCGGGGATGTCGAGATTCATTGGGTAGTGGACGGCCTTTTCGCAGAAGGGACGATCATTGTCATCACCGGCAAACCTGGCGACGGCAAGACCACTCTTGCGGCAGATATCGCCTACCGCGTCTCGCGTGGTGAGCCATTCGCTGGAAGGCCGACATCGAAACGGCCAGCGCTGATTCTGGACCGAGAAAACCCGCGCACGGGCATGCTCGCGATGTTCAAGCGCCTTGGAATAAGGGAACATCCGGATTTTCATGTATGGGGCAGCTGGCAGCCGGACGATCCCCCGGCGCCCGACGGTGACGTGATGCTCCTTTGGATCGGCAAATGCGACCCAAAGCCCCTCCTCATAGTTGAGTCGATGGTGGCCTTCAGCGAGGGTTCTGAGAATGACGCTACCGAGATGCGGGCGTTCTTTCGACGTCTTCGAAAATTGACCTCCATGGGGGCGACCGTTGTCCTGCAACACCATCCAGGCAAGTCCAATAGCGCCAACAAATATCGCGGATCGAGCGACCTTCTCGCGGCAATCGACCTGGGTATCCTCCTCGCGAACAGCAGTTCGACTTCCGGACGCCTGGACCGGTTAACGCTCACGCCTTTCAAAGATCGCTTGGGTCATTTCCGGCCGACGGTCTTTCGGTATACCCCAGCAGGCTTTGTCGAAGAGGGCTGCGGCACCAGCCAGTCCAACGAGCCGAAGCTGATCGAACTCCTGAGGACGAACCCCGGTATTCAGAAGACTGCGTTCGTGAACCTAGCAAAAGCGCAAGGACTCGGGCGAAACCGAGCCGAGGCCTTCCTTGAGTCGCTCGTGATCAACGGCAGTATTCGAGTCGAGGATGGGCCGAGAAACGCACAGCTGTACTACTGGATAGCGGAGCAGAACGATGGTCGCTTTTGACCTCTGCCAGTTCCTGTTCCCCGTTCCCCACTCATATAGAGTGTGGGGAACTGGGGAACTGACCGGGAAACCCGGTTTCCCACCACGCGATTTCATGCGCCGGGGAACTGGGGAACTGAAAGAAAAACAAGGACTTGCAGTTCTACCCACGACGGCGTCTACTCACCATCCGGGAATGTCCCCAGCCCCTCCGAAAGACGCGGCGGTGGCGTACTGGACACGGGGTTCACCTGCGGAAGAGAAGCGAATGTCGAGTCGTCGGAATCACCCGCGCGCGGTAGTGGGCATTCGACCCACGAGTTCACGGCTGCTTCCTTCCTTGGACACGATTGGCGATAGCATCCACCATTCGCCGATCTTCCGGTGTCATCCCCTCGATGTACCGGCGGACGCCGTCTTCCACAATCAGCCAAACCGGGCGGTCCTCAAGTGTGGCGACGGCAGAGAGGGCGGCCTTCGTGGACGGATGAATGGCGATGCTCAGTTTCGGATACTTGCTCGTCATTTCAGGCTTCCCGTCTTTGCCTATGCCGGCTGGCGGGCGTCCCGGTCTCCGCTTCACTGGTGTCCGTCCCACATTCTCAATGTACAGCAAAACAGGAGTAGTGGATACCAATAAATAGTTGCTTCTAACAATCTAGAAATCTATAATTGAATCATGGATGGTATCGGCTCCACGAAGGTGAACACGAAACGAGAAGTGGGCTCCGGCATCTTCCGCGAGGCGCGAGCGGAGAAGGCCCGGATCATGGAGGTGGTGCAAGACCAATTCAGACGAGCACTTGAACGCGGGGGGAAGGAATAGCGCATGGCGGTCTACAAGCAGCCGAAGAGCAGGAACTGGTGGTACAAGTTCACCTGGAACGGGGAATCGATCCGGAAAAGCACGAAACAGAGCAACAAGAGAATCGCGGAGCAGATGGAGGCCGCACACAAGACAGCCCTGGCGAAGGGGGAGGTCGGGATTCGCGAAAAGTTGCCGGCGCCTACGCTTGCTGCGTTTGGCTCGCGATTCATGGAGGCCATAGAAACGCAGTGCGGAGACAAACCCGCTACCGTCTCGTTCTACAGGAACAAGCTCGACTGCCTGCTGAAGAGCCAGGACCTTTCCCGCCTGCCCCTGGACCGCATCGACGAAGTCACAATTGATGCCTACAAGCAGGCCAGATCCCGCCAGAAGTCACGCCGAAAAAGACCTCTGGCCGTCGCGTCGTTGAATCGGGAGTTAGCTACGCTGAAGCGTCTGCTCCGACTGGCCTACAAATGGAAGATCATCGATCGGGTTCCGCTCATTCAGCTATTCAGAGGGGAGCATAACCGCGAGTTCATTGTGAGCTACGAACAGGAGAGGCTTTACCTGGACACCGCCGCAGGAGATCTGAAGGACCTAGCACTGTTGCTGCTGGATACCGGCCTGAGAGTCGGAGAGGCACTGCGACTGGAGTGGCCGGAAGTGCATCTGACACCGGCGAACGGCGCGAGCTATGGCTACCTGACTGTTCGGGCTGCGATCGCCAAGAACTCCAAGAGTCGTAACGTGCCGCTGAGTGCCAGGGTGCTCGCCATGTTCAACGGGAGGAATCCGGCAAGGAGTGGGTACGTGTTTCAGCGACTGGATGGGCGCAAGCTCTCTCAGACTTCGCTGAACGAGCAGCACAGAGACCTCAGGGCACTGCTGAAGATGCCTGAGGACTTCGTGCCGCACTCCTTCCGCCACACCTTCGGTACCCGCCTCGGAGAGTCAGGTACCGATTTGTTCACTATAATGAGGCTGATGGGCCACAGCAGCGTAACGATCTCTCAGCGGTACGTTCACCCGTCGCCTGAATCGGTGGAGCGCGCCTTCGCCCGTATGGAGGCCCTGAGTGATTCAGAGAGGCAGAAGGTGGGCATACCTGTGGGCATACCTGAGGGGGCGGGCAGTGTTGCTGTGCAATAAGTCGTTTATTTTCATAGTGCCCGGGTGGCGAAATCGGCAGACGCAAAGGACTTAAAATCCTTTTCGCCGCAAGGCGAGTGTGGGTTCAAGTCCCACCCCGGGCACCATAGACAGGCGCTGGGTCCCCCTGGTAGTTCTTTCTTCCCAGTGTCAGAAGAAATTTCCGCTGGTCGAGCGGTGGGCGGGCGGGTAGTTCTAACCTTTTCAATCGATTGCGGGATGTTCGCTTTTGGCCGCCTACGTGCTCGCTGAACCTGTTCCCGTTAGGAGGACGAGCTATGAGCATTTGGACTAAACGTACATCGGAATCTGAACCCCAAGTTCCGGAGCCGCGGCGCAGCCCCGAGCCTCCAAGGCCGGCTGTCTCGGCCCAGCCAACGCGAGTCGTGTCCGAACCTCCACGAAGGCAGGCGACAATCGGCCAGCTTATGCAAGTGAAGGGCGACATCATCAGCCGTGAGGACCTTTACCTCGACGGTGAAATGGACGGCAAGATCGACATCGGCCAGCACCGGCTGACCATTGGCCCGAACGCGAAGATCCGTGCCGGAATCCGTGCGCGGGAGGTCGAAATACAAGGTGTCGTCAATGGCAACGTGGAAGCCAGCGACCGGGTTATCCTTCGCAAGAACGCGCGTCTTACAGGCGACCTGAAAATGGCGAGCATCGTCATCGAGGATGGGGCCTTCTTCAAGGGCAGCATCGACATTGCCCAACAGCAGACAGTCAAACCCGCAGCCGGCAACGCTACTGTGTCTCCGGCCACGCCAGTTACCCCAGCGCAATGAGGTGACTAGGCACGCTTCGGCCGTTCTGCCACTGACAAGACGCCGCTGCGCGTGCTAGGATGGTACAGACTGAAACACCCAGCGGGGACGTAGTTCAGTTTGGTTAGAACGCCGGCCTGTCACGTCGGAGGTCGCGGGTTCGAACCCCGTCGTCCCCGCCATTCTTCTCCTTTTATTGGCCCCTTCATTAACGCGGTGTGGAGGTTTGTCAAAAGTCCAGGTAGCTGCCCCGCCGCGAACGCGGGTTAGGGTTCAGTGATTCCGCCGTGAACCCGTACGGAGCGACACCATCCGTTGCATACCGATATAACGCCACTGTGAAGACTCCCTTGACGGCGGACGAAACGGTCGCGAGCAGCAGTATGTAAACCAGGCCGACGATAATTGCCGCACCGGCATCGTAAGGGAAGATGAGGTAGGCGAGCAGGAACCCCGGAAGGCAGAGAAGGACACTCAGCAAACCGAAGCCGAAACTCCCGGCGACTTCTTCCCCCCACGTCTTGCGGAACAACTCCGACGACCGCATCATTGCCCCGGAAACGTTCACATTCTCAACGATGATTACCGGGATGATCAGGTAAGTAATGAGTGCCCAGGCCACAGCCAGGCCGGATGTCACGAGCGAGAGGAGCTTGTTCCGCCGGTTCCGCAAAGAGCTCAGGATCACTCCCACTGTCGATGACACAAAGGCCCAGCAGGCGATCTTCACCACACGGCTGAACGCCACGCGCAAACCGTCGGCGACTGTGGGGTCCCCGCCGGAAAGCCGGATGTTGGCGCAGGCCACGATTGCGCTGTTGAAGAAGATCACAACGAAGGAGTTGAAGTAATACCAGACGAAGAGCACCGCGTAGGGTTCCCAACCGGCTGTGCCGTTCTTCATCGATAGGAACGTTCCATCCACGAAAAATGGCACAAAGAAACCGGCGGCGAGCAGTATGGCTGCGATCGCACTTATCACGGGGAACACAAGGATCTCGACATCCGCACCCAAGACCGAGAAACTCTGCTTGTACAGCTCCCAAGTCCGTCCCAAAGTGCCCACAGTTCTCACCTCCGAGTCATGCTACCACTCCCTCGATACGAGAACACCCGCGCGTGAGTTCGCCAAATCGGACAGAGTACTCTCGTTTCACTCCGTTGCCCGCACCCTGCGCTTCAGCGGACAATGGTAGGTTGACCTGGGTTCGGTGAAGCACACCATGCTGGACCGCATCAGCGTGCACGGGGCGCGCGAACACAACCTGAAGAACGTCGACGTTGAAATTCCACGCAACACGTTCACCGTAGTGACGGGATTGAGCGGTTCGGGGAAATCGTCGCTCGCCTTCGACACGATATATGCCGAGGGCCAGCGGCGCTATGTCGAGACGCTATCCCCGTATGCCCGCCAGTTCCTCGACCAGTTGGAACGGCCGGAGGTCGATTCGATCGACGGGCTGAGCCCCGCCATCTCCATCCAGCAGAAGACCACAGGCCGGAGTCCGCGTTCCAC